>JAKEEH010000189.1 GCA_022616725.1 Limisphaerales bacterium
CGTTGAATCGTTACATCGTTGAACCGTTGAATCGTTACATCGTTGAACCGTTGAATCGTTACATCGTTGAACCGTTGAATCGTTACATCGTTGAAGGGTTGAAGGGTTGAAGCGAGGGCGAGAGGCGGCGCTGATGATGATGGAAGAAACTTCGGCCGAAAGGAGTTTTCGCGGGTTGAACCCTCGAATCTCATCGTGCGACGTAAAAAAAGCGCCAGAGGACAGGCGCACTCCACGACCTGGCGGAACTGTCAACGGCCCCCGCTCCTGCGCTTGCGTCCACCACAAGTTTTTTAAGAGGGTGGCGATGGGTTGAAGGGTGAGCTGTGCGCGGGGAGATCTTGACTTGCGAGGAAGGCACGCGATATTCGCGCTATGAATGACGCGCTGATGATTATGATTGTCGGCCTGCTTGCCGCCGGGACACTTGGAGGTGTCCTTTCGAATCGGTTGCCAATGTCGGGTTTGATGGCCCTTGGATTGTCGCTGCTGCCCGTCGGCGGCGTCGCGCTCGGCGCGGCATTTTGCTGAGGGCATCCGATGCAGATGCTCGGTCCGGGCATCACGCTGGCATCAACCCCGTTTGCGTTTGGTTACTCGCTGTTCGCCCGCACGCGGGCGAGAAATCGTCCACTGACTTACACCGCGCTTGCGCTCTCCGCTCTGGAAGTGGCGATTGTCACGGCATTCGTGATCAATGCCATGGTCCAGTTCGCGCAGCGGTAATCGCTACTCGGCGCTGGACTGGTACCAGGCGACTTTGTTGTCGCGGGTCAACTCGAAGGTGTAAAAGCGAGTTTCGTCCGGGGTCACCAACTTGCAGGCGCAGACGCGCGCAATCGGAACGCCAAATCGGTCCTGGCGGTCCTTCGGAGGAGGATCGGAGGTGACGAAGCTGAACGATTTCATGTTGGAAAGGCGGGTTTTTAATGTGGCCGCTCGATTTGTGCTGTAATTTTGCCGGAACTCGCGGGTGATGAGATCGGAATTGCAGTTGTCGGCCAGATCGAAAAGAGATTGTCTGAGATGCTTCGTCAACTCGGGATCGGGGTCGCGCCTGGGCGGTTTAATCGAGCTCAAGGTAAGTCCGGGCAGGAAGTGGCCCGCGATGCCATGGGCAATGCTGCCGGAATCGCCGCCGCCATTCATCAGGACGATGACGGTGAGTTTATCGTCGAGGAAACGAGTGATGTAGGTGCTGAAACCATGAATGCCACCACCATGTGCGACGTAGCGATGGCCGCGCAGCTCGCCCAAAGTCCAGCCAAAGCCGTACGGGTGCGTTTTGCCATCGTTGAGTTTGACGGGCTTCCAGAGCTCGTCGCGGACTGAAGCGGAGAACAGTTTGTCGGTGTAGAGTGCCGCATCCCACTTGGCGAGATCGAGCACGGTGCCCATCAGCGCGCCGGCGGCGTAAGGCTGCGACGGACTGACGAACTCGGCCCGGAGAATCTTGTTGCTGCGGGCGCCGTAACCGGTGGCGCGGTTCGGGATGATGTCAAATTGATGGTTGACACGCGCGGTGTCCATGCCGAGCGGGTCGAAAATACGCTCCTTGAGGAAATCCCCATAGCTCTTGGCGCTGACCTGTTCGATCACCAGGCCGAGAAGGAAATAGCCGGAGTTGTTGTAAGACCATTTCTGGCCCGGCTGGAAATCCATGGGCTCGTTGGTGACCAAGCCAATGAGTTCATCGGGCGTATAATCCTTCCGCAGCGTCTTGAAGAAGTCCTTCAAACCCGTGTAACTCTTGATCCCCGAGGTGTGATAAATCAGGTGAGCGACTGAGACGTTGCTCCATGCGGCGGGCGAGTTTGTGTAGAAGCGACTGAGGCGATCATCGAGTTTCAGTTTGCCGTCCTGAATGAGCAACATGGCCGCGGCGGCGGTAAACTGCTTGGTGACAGAGGCCCATTGATAGACGGTGCGCTCGGTCGCGGGGACCTCGAGTTCGACATCGGCCAAGCCGTAACCGCGGGCGTTGATGATCCTGCCGTCGCGGAGCACGGCAATCGAGGCGCCGGGAACGTTGTTGCGCTTGAGGCGTTGCTCGACATAGCGATCGAGGTCGTCGGCAAATGTCCCGGGTATGGCCAAAAGGAAGATAACGAGCGAAAAGCAAAGAGTTCTCATGCGGCAATCATTGGTGAACAGACCGCGGATGCAAAGCCTTTCCCGCGGCGTTGAGCACTTTGAGTCGGCGCGGAATTTTCAGACGCCAAGTGGCTTGCGAGGGCCAAAATTGTTTTGTTGCCTGGAAAGGGCTTGATACGGGCCGCCTGTCAGCGCCGGATTGTGACGCCTCGCCGGAATCCCCGCTGTTTCACGCTGCTTTGTCGCGCTGCCAGCCTGGCGATTTGCTCGTGTTGCCCGATGAGTTTCGGCGCTTAAGTTCTTCCTGCAATTGTCCCATCTGCGCGCTTAACGTCGCAAATTGTTGCTCGACGCGACGGCGTTCGTTGCGCTCCTTCTCCACTTCCGAGGTGACGCGCACGAGCGACGCCAGGCCATCGCGGAGGCGGCGTTCCAATTCCGCCAGTTCGCCGGGCGGGATCGGATCGGCGGCACGGGCGGCAGGCTCGGCGGGATCGCGGCGGAAGAACTCCGTTGCCTGGGAGACGGCTTTGGCACGGCTGAATTCAGCGGCTTTTTGCCGCAAGAGCCGACTCGCCTCCGTGGTGGCTTCAGAATCGCTCGCAATCCTGTTTTGCAGTTCGGTATTGATCTGTCGCAGCGTCGCGAGGTCCGATTCGAGCCGATTGGCGCGAGTGAGTTCCTGTTTGTGGGCCGCTTCGGCGCGTTCAGCCGCGGATTTTGCCGCGTTGATCTGTTCCTGCAACTCGGCTTCGGCCCTGCTGCGTTCCGTGCGCTGCTTCTGCGCCAGAGTCGTGGCGCGTTCCAATTCGGCGGTCGTTTCGCGAAGGGTGTTCTCCAATTCGCGAATCCGGCGGATGGAATCGGCCGAGGCCAGGTGATCGGATTTGACCCGCGCATTGAGCTCGTCATGGGCCTGGCGAACAGTATGCAATTCGCGTTCCAGGCGATCGGCCCGCGCGGCTTCCTGCTTTGAAACGGCTTCAGCCCTTTCGGCGGTCGCTCTGGCGGCTCGGATCTGTTCCTGCGCCTCGACTTGCACTCGGGTCAGGGTGCCGGTGTGCCGGTCAAGTTCAGCATTGGCGCGTTCGGCTTCGGCAGCCGTGCCCCGCAGCACACTTTCCAGTTCCTCGACTCGGCGTTTGGCATCGAGCGCCAACTGCTGCTCTGCGGCGACGCGGACGTTCAGGGCATCGGTCGTGTGTTGGAGATTCGTGAGAGCCAGCTTGATACTTTCGGCGCGGGCGGCTTCCTGCTCCTGTGCGGCCCTGGCGCGCTGGGCGGCGGCCTTCGCTTCCGTCACCTGCTCGCGCAGGTCGGCTGAGGACCGGATCAGTTGTTCCTTCCCCCGGTTCAAATCCGCGAGTTGCGCTTCGAGGCTGCTCCTCGCCGCCGACAATTCGTGCATTTGACTGTCCAGCAATTTCCGTTGCGCGATTTCGCCTTCGAGCTGAGAGCGGGTCCGTTCGAGTTCGGTCTGCCGTGTGCTCAATTGAGCGACAGCCTCGGCGTGTTCCTTCGCCAGTTTGCTGACAACCTCGGCGTGCTCCTTGTCGATTTTGTTCAGCGCTTCGTTTTTCTTCCAGGCCTCCAGGGACATCGCTTCGAGCTTTTTTTGGAGCTCTTCATTGGCGCTGCGCAGCGCGGCGACTGAGCCCTGGAATTGCGGAGCGTCTTCCAGCCGCGCCGTGGCTGGACCGGATGGAGTGTAGTTGTCATGAGGCATGGCGGGAACGGGGGGTGAATGAGCGGAGGCGGAGACTTCGCGAAAAACGGCGGTCCAGCAGCCATGCACTCCAGCCGGCTTGCCGTCTGCGGGCCTGTCCGCAATCCACGCTAATCGGGTCAGAGTGGCCGGAAACTCCCGGCCGTCCATGCGCCGCGCCGTCACCCGCAGGGAAAGGAGTTGGGCATCCGGTTTGCGGGGCCGCTGCAGGAATTTCGTAATGTTATCGTCGGGCCAATTCTTCATCAGCACCTTGAGGTGCTGCCCGACCAACTCGGAGCCCTTCCAGCCGAAAAGGGCGGAGCAACCATCGTCAACAGCGACGATCTTCCCCTGAGCGTCAAGCGTGATCGCAGCGACCAAACCCGTGCTCGAATCGACTGAACTCTCGAATGAGCTTTGAGCCGGCGGGGGCGGCGGTGCTGGAGGAGCTGATACGGGCTTGCGCTTGAAGAATTCGATGGTGTCTAGAGGGCGATTCATAACGTTTCGGCGCGAAGGCGAATGGCTTCGACGGCGTCGCCTTCCGCCGGCCTGCGCGGGCGCAAGCGGGCGCATCGGTACGGCCAATCGGCATGGCCGTCGCTGAGAGATAGTTCGGGCCCGATCATGTTCACAGCAAACGAAGCCGTACTTCGGTATCGTCATAAAACCTCCCCGGGTTAAGCGCGTGTGTAACTGCCGTCGGCGTAGGATCCAGCAGGCTGAAAGCGGAGCAGGTATTCACCCCATTTCGCCTACTTCAAAGTTTTGCTAATTGTGGCAATTGACCATTCTGATTGTGTCCGGCGGCGGGTGTTTTCAGTCGGCTCCTCCAGCCGCACCTCCTTGGCTCTCGTCCGCCGGACCGGCCAAGTCCGGCTTCAGGAAGCCAGGCCAAGGTTCTTGATCACCTCGGTCGTGGACCGCGCTTTGTTCAGGGTGTAAAAGTGGATTCCCGGCGCGCCCCCGCGCAAAAGTTCCTCGCATTGACGTGTGGCATATTCGATCCCGTACTGTGTCGCCGCCTCGTCGTCGGCGGCCATTTGGTTCAGCCGCTCGACCAGGGGAACGGGCATTTTCGCCCCGCACATGGTGGTGAATCGCTTGATCTGCCCCGCGCTGAGGATGGGCAGCACGCCCGGGTAAATTGGGGCCGTCACGCCGAGTTTTTTCGTCATGTAATCCCGAAACTCAAAGAAGTCGGCGTTATCGAAGAAGAGCTGTGTGAGGACAAAATCCGCGCCCTGATCGATCTTAAACTTGAGCCGCTGCCAATCGATGTATTTGCCTTCCGTGCAGGCCATGTGCCCTTCCGGAAACCCGGCCGTGCCGATCGAGAAGCCACCGAGTTCGCGCAGAAACTGGACAAGTTCATAGGAGAATTCGAACCCACCCGCAGTCCTCATAAACCCGCCGGTGCCGCCGGGGGGGTCACCGCGCAGGGCCAGGATATTCCTTATGCCCAGGCCGCGTGCCTGATCGATCACCTCACGCAGTTGCTCTTTCGTCGCATTCACGCACGTCAGATGCGCCATCGCAGTGAGGCCATGTTCACGCTGGATGCGGTCCACGATCCCGAGGGTCTTCTCGCGTGTGCTGCCTCCCGCCCCGTAAGTGACAGAGCAATAATCGGGGCGCAGCCGGAGCAGAGCAGGAATCGTTTTTTCGAGCAGAGCGCGGTTGCCCTCCTCGGTTTTTGGGGGGAAAAACTCGAATGAAATGACGGGCCGCGTGCCGGCGGCCGCAGCGTGAATATCACGAATGAACTGCATGGTTTACCAGTCAGAACCGCCGGATTTTTCTATAGTTTGCATTTCGGCAACGTCGCACAGGATAATCGGGGAATTAGCGACGGGCAATGAAAACGATTGGTGATCGGTGATTAGTGATTAGTCATTTGACGAAGCCGAAAGAAATCCCAAATCCGCAGTGTCGAAAGGGGAAAGGGCCGGTTGCCGATTTCGGATTTTGGACCTTCGAGCTTCCTTCGGGCTTCGCGCTTCGGACTTCGGATTTTCCTGCTCTGGCGGCAGATTGCCGCGGGCTACGGCGTCGGGCCGGCGGCCCGAATCTCCACGCTCGCGCCAGCCTCGTAATTTTTGAAATTTTCCTGGAACAAGCCTGCGAGTTTCTTTGCTGTGACATCGTAGGCTGATTTGTCTGCCCAGGCGTTGCGCGGAATGAGGATCTGCGACGGGACATTCGGACATTCGGTGATTATATCGAAGCCGAATATCGGGTCGCGCTGCGTTTTTGCTTTGACCAGAGCGCCGTTGTGGATGGCATCAATAATCGCGCGGGTGTTCTTGAGGCTGATGCGTTTGCCGGTTCCGTGCGCGCCACCGCCCCAACCGGTGTTCACGAGCCAGACGCGAGCGTTGTGATCCTTCATTTTGGCGGCCAGCAATTCAGCGTATTTGCTGGGGTGCCAGACCAGGAACGGGCCGCCGAAGCACGGAGAGAAAGTGGCCTGCGGTTCGGTCACGCCCATTTCGGTACCGGCGACCTTGGCCGTGTAGCCGCTGATGAAGTGATACATGGCATGGGCGGGCGAGAGCGCGCTTACCGGCGGGAGCACGCCAAAGGCGTCGCAGGTGAGAAAAATAATGTCCGTGGGATGGCCGGTCAGGCAGGGAATTTTGGCGTTTTGAATGAACTCGATGGGATACGCGCCGCGGGTGTTTTGGGTGATGCTCGTATCCGTGTAATCCACCATGCGGTCTTCGTCGAGGACAACGTTTTCGAGCACAGCGCCGAAGCGGAGAGCCTGAAAGATGTCCGGCTCGTTCTCGGGGGTAAGGTTGATGGCCTTGGCATAACAGCCGCCTTCGACGTTGAAGATACCGTCATAGCTCCAAACGTGTTCGTCATCGCCGATGAGATGGCGTTTGGGATCGGCGGAGAGGGTCGTTTTTCCGGTGCCACTCAAGCCGAAGAGGAGCGAGGAGCGACCGGTCTGCTTGTCAGCCGTGGCCGAACAGTGCATCGAAAGGAGGCCGTGCCTGAGCGCGAAGTAGTTCACCGCGGTGAAAACGCCCTTCTTCATCTCGCCGGCATACTCCGTTCCGAGGATGACCATTTCGCGATCTTCGAGACTGACGTCGATGCTGGTGGTCGAACCCATGCCGGTGGTGAGGCGGTTGGCGGGGAATGCGCCGGCGTTGTAAATGTTGAAATCGGGTTTGCCGAACTCCGCCAGCTCATCCTTCGTGGGACGGATGAGCATCGTATGCATGAACAGCGCATGATAAGGGCGCGAACAGATGACGCGGATTCTGACGCGGTACTTCGGATCCCATCCGGCGAAGCCGTCAAAACAGTAAAGCCGCTCACGCGTGTTGAGATAATCGAGCGCGCGCTGACGATTGATTTGAAAGGTGCCCTCGTCGCAGGGGATGTTCACGGATCCCCACCAGACATCCTTTTCGGAGTCAGGATGCTTAACGACGCGCTTGTCCTTGGGGGAGCGGCCGGTCTTCGCGCCCGAGTACGCCACCAGCGCGCCGTTCTCGGCAATGCTTGCGTCTTTCTCGTAACGGATGGCGTGTTCGTAAAGGGAACTCGGCGGGAGGTTATGGTGCACCTCGTTGACATC
>JAKEEH010000190.1 GCA_022616725.1 Limisphaerales bacterium
ATGGGGTAGCATCGAGTTGCTCTCGGATGGCTTCTTTAGTCACGTGTCTGTCCTTTTGTCCTCAAGATTATTCAAAGCGCCGAAACTGGCAAGGAGCAGGTGAACTTCACGTGCGTTTGCCCAAAGACCGTGGGATGAAAAAGCCGCTTGGACCCGCTTGCGCGTTTCTACGATTTGATATCGCGGGCGTGGAAAACTGAGGCTCCAATCACCAAAAACGACACGTTGAACCCAACCAAAACACTCACCGATTCCGCGATGCGCCACCACGGAATCGGCTGCGCCAGCATCATCTGCCAGAGATTCAGGTGGTAGGTGAGAAAATACACCTGATAATCGCGGAAATAAGGAATCTGTTGCAGCACGCCGTTCACAAAAAAGAACGAGAGGGCGAGGATCGTCGCCGCGGCGGGTTTCACGTTGAAGCACGAAAACATGAACGCCACCCCCATCATCGAACAACCCTTCGCAATCAGCACCGCGTGCGCCAGCGCGTATCGCTTCCAGCCCAGGGAAGGCTCGAACACCGCGAAGATCTCGCCGGGAACAAAGACGAACAGTCCCCCATGGCGAAACCACAGGTGCGCGAAAGCCGCGCCAAAAAGTCCCAGCGCCGCGACCAAGATCACCGCGAACACCGCTCCCGCGACCCACTTCACCGCCAGCAGGCGCAGCCGCGAAATCGGCCGCGCCAGAATCATGCGCAGCGTCCCATCCTCGGCTTCCTTGGCGACCAGATCGCCGCCTATCAGCGTCACGTACAAGGGCAAAAGCACGTAGGCGATCGGGAAAAGCATGATCGTCGCGATGGTCAGGCCAGAGAGAAACTGCTCGGCCAGGTAGCCGTTGCCTTCGAGCGTGCGCACCATCTGGCCCGAAGCGCGGGTATATTTAAAAACCAGGATGACAATCAACTGCGTCAATAGAATCATCGCGAAGCCGATATAAGTGCGCTTCTTGCCAAACAACTTCCACAGTTCCCCGCGCAACTGGCCGATCAACATAGTCACTTCTGTTTCTGCCGCTCCTGTTCGGAAAGCCGCAGGTAAAAGTCCTCCAGCGTCTGTCGCACGGGACCAACTTCATAGACCGGGATCCCAAGCTCCACCACACGCCGCACGAGAGCAGGGATCTCGACGGATGGCGCGAGCTCGATCACTTCGCCATTGGCTGACGTGATTAACCCGCTCTTGAGCAATTCTTTCGTGGCACTGGCAAAATCGCCCACGCGCAGCCGCGCGAAATTTCGCTCATCGGACGTCTCCCGCACTTCCCCATCAAAAACCTTCCTGCCCGAATGCAGCACGGCGATATGCGAACACACCTGCTCGACTTCGTTGAGCTGATGCGAGGAGAACAGGATCGTTAGCCCCAGCTCGCGGTTCAGCCGCAGAATCGTCTGGCGCATCTCATGGATCCCCTCCGGATCCAGACCGTCGCCCGGCTCATCGAGAATCAGCAATTCTGGGTTGGGCAACAGCGCCTGCGCCAGAGCCAGGCGCGACCGCATCCCGTGCGAATACGTCCGCACCGCCGAGCGCTCTCGCCCCGTCAAGCCGACCCAATCAAGAACCTCAGTGATTCGTCTCGCGCTCACCGGCGCGGTGTAACCGGCGAGGATCTCGAGGTTACGCCATCCGCTCAGGTAGTCGTAGAAGGCCGGCGTCTCGAAGATGGCCCCGACCGGCGCCAATGCCCGGCTCCGGTTGCGAGTGACGTCAAAGCCGCACACGCGCGCCTGGCCGTCGCTCGGCCAAACCTGCCCCAGCAGAATGCCGATAGCGGTGCTCTTTCCAGCGCCATTATGCCCCAGCAACCCGAACACAACGCCTTCAGGCACCGTGAGCGTCAGCGCATCCAGCGCGAGGCGCTGGCCGAAGTATTTGCTGACCCGGGAAAGCTCAATCACTGGCGAACCATAGCGAATGACCCACTAAAATGAAATGTCCGGAACCTTCCACAGGGCATATTTTTTGACTCAGAACATCTTTGGCTTGCATCGTGCTTCGCGAATTGCGATGATGCGGGCCATGCTCCCTGATAGCGTTTGCGGCACCGAGCGCAGCCCGATTGCGTTATGACCGACCCGCAATTATACAAGAGATTTGTTGCGCAGTTCAGCGTCAAAGAGTGGAAACAGCTCTGCAAACACCGGCTTTTTCTCCACTTCCTGAAGGTCGATATCCGTCAAGCCGCGATCATAGCCTCCGAAGCGCTCGACCGCACCGTCGTTTACCTCTTTCCCACCGTCGCTAAAGCAACCAAAATCCGGAAACCCCGCTCCCCCAAGGGTTTACTCGGACAGCATCCCAGATTCAGAATCGAGTGATTTCGTGCCTGGCCGCCTTCGGCCCGCAAACGATCCAGTTAAAAAATGGGGAGCGCGACCGTCCCGGTCGCAGTTTTCGGCGTCTCGCTGAAAATCATCAAGCCCTGGCCCCACAGAGTTAGTCGCCGCGCCCGGTCGCCATTCCGCTGAATCTTAGGCAAGAATTTCTCGCACCACGCGTCCATGCACATCCGTGAGCCGGAAATCCCGGCCCGCGTAACGGTAGGTGAACTTTTCGTGGTCAAAACCCAACAGGTGCAGGATCGTCGCGTGCAGGTCGTGAACATGCACGACGTCTTCGACCGCTTTGAATCCGAATTCGTCTGTCGCGCCGTGAACGTGCCCGCCCTTGACCCCGCCGCCCGCCAGCCACATCGAAAAACCGTATGGATTATGGTCCCGGCCCATCGTCTTATCGCCGGATTGTTTTAGCTCGACCGTGGGCGTGCGCCCAAATTCCCCGCCCCAGATCACCAACGTGTCCTGCAACATCCCGCGCTGCTTCAGGTCCTTGAGCAACGCGCCGATCGGCTGGTCGATTTCCTTCGAGAGCTTGCGATGCGCCGATTCGATATTGTCATGATTGTCCCAGGGCTGGCCCCCGCCATGCCAGAGTTGCACGAACCGAACTCCCTTCTCCAGCAAGCGCCGCGCAATAAGCAACTGGCGCGCGTGCACGCCGGGGCCGTACATAGCGCGGATCGATTCGGGCTCCTTCGTGATGTCGAACGCATCGGCGGCCTCCATTTGCATGCGGTAAGCAAGTTCGAAGGATTGAATCCGCGCTTCCAGGCGAGCATCCGTTTGCCGGCGCTGCTGATGGTCTCGGTTCAATTTCTCCAACAAGTCGAGCTGCTTGCGCTGCTGCTGCAAAGACGTGTAGTTGTTGCGAATATTCTCGATCAGCTTCTCGATGCGCGTGTGCTGTGAATCGATGTAGGTGCCCTGGAAAACTCCCGGCAGAAAGCCGGACTGCCAGTTCTCCGCTTCCTTGATCGGATAACCGCCGGGGCACATCGCGATGAATCCGGGCAGGTTCTGATTCTCCGTGCCGAGCCCGTACGTGACCCACGAACCAAGGCTCGGCCGGCTCATCTGCGCGTCGCCGCAATTCATCAACATCAGGGACGGCTCATGGTTCGGCAGATTCGCCTGCATTGAACGAATGACACAGATGTCGTCGATGCTCTCGGCCACATGCGAAAAAAGCTCGCTGACCTCTAACCCGCTCTGGCCGTATTTCTGGAATTTGAATGGCGACGGAAACGCCGCGCCGGTCTTGCGTTCCGTCGGCAGATTCGGCGTCGGCAGCGGTTTCCCATCATATTTGGCCAGAGCCGGCTTGGGATCAAACGTGTCGATGTGCGACGGTCCACCATTGAGGAAAATATGAATCACCCGCTTCGCTTTCCCCGGAAAATGCGGCGCTCGCGTCGCAAGCGGGTTGACATGTTCAGCCGCGCTCAGATTCCCGACCAGGCCCGCAAAGCCGATCGCGCCCATGCCCATGCCGCAGCGGGTCAAAAAATGCCGCCGCGTCAGAAACGCATCCTCAAGTCGAAACGGATGATGCGACATGCTGCCTCAATTTACGGCGCGCGGGTTGCTGACGCAATCAAAACGATTCTTCCGCCGACCGCGGTAGAGTCGAGATTTTTCTGGTGATTCACGGGGGCGATGATTAGCACTGTGCGCATGAAATCCACGATGGTTGCGTTGTTGGCCTGTTGTGCGGCGACAGGTGTCGCGGAGAATTGGCCGCAGTTCCGCGGGCCGGTCCGTCAAGGCATTTCGAGTGAGGAGAATCTGCCGTTGCACTGGAGCGCCGAATCGAACGTGCTCTGGAAGACGGCGGTCCCGGGCGTGGGCTGGTCTTCTCCCATTGTTTGGGGAGAGCGCGTTTTCTTAACCACCGCGACGGAAAACGGAACGTCGTGCAGAATCATTTCGATTGATGCGAAGACCGGTAAGACTCTTTGGGACAGGGAGGTATTCAAGCAGGTGCCACGACGCAAGGAGAGCAAGAACTCGTACGCCACGCCGACTCCGGCAACCGACGGTAAAGTGGTTTGCGCTGTTTTCGGCGATGGAAGCGTTGCGGCGGTCGATTTCACCGGCTCTGTTCTCTGGACCAATCGGGAGGTGCAGTTTTACAGCCGGCACGGGTTAGGGGCGTCGCCGCTGCTCCACGACGGATTGCTGATCATGCCTTACGACGGCAGCAACCCCGTATCAACGGCCGGCAACTGGCCCAACAATTCCAACGAAGAACGCCTCGGCTGGCAGATTCCATGGGACAAAGCGCTCATAGTGGCGCTTGACATCAACACCGGCCGGCGCGCCTGGACTGGCCAACGCGGTTCGTCGCGCATCGCGCACGTCTCGCCGATTCTCCTCACTGAGCGCGGCCAGACGCAACTGATCAGCCCGGCGGGCGACGCCATCCAGGGGTTCAATCCCAAAACGGGCGAACGGCTTTGGACGGTTTACAGCCAGGGCGAAGGCGTCACGCCCAGCCCGGTGGCGGGCGACGGCCTCATTTTTACGTCGTCAGGCTTTGAAAAGACGACTCTGCGCGCCGTTAAGACCGGCGGCAAAGGCGACGTGACTACGACGCACATTGCCTGGGAACAGCGCAAAGGCGCGCCGACGCAGCCATCGCTCCTTTACGTCAAGCCATACGTGTACGCGATCACCGACAGCAGCGCGATCGCGCATTGCTACCACGCCGAAAACGGCGAGATCGTTTGGGAGGAGCGCATCGGCGGCAACCATTCCGCCTCGCCGGTTTATGCCGAGGGCAAAATCTATTTTCTCTCCGAAACGGGCGAATCCACGGTGATCGAAGCGAGCCCGACGTTCAAGGAGCTCGCGCGAAACAGCCTGGGCGAGAAATGCCAGGCCTCGATGGCCATCTCCGGCGGGCGTCTCTTTATCCGTTCCGAGAAGAATCTCTACTGCATCGGTCGCTAACTCTCGGTGCGCCGGATCATTGTGGTCTGGTCCTTCGACAGCGCCTCTTCGATCGTGTGCCCGCCGCCGGTCCGCCGCCGCCACACATCCATCAGCGCGACCGTAAACGCGAGAACGACCGGACCAATGATAATTCCCGCCGCCCCAAAGAAAATGATCCCGCCGACAATCGCGAAAAACACCGGCAACGTGTGCAGGTGCAACTTCTTCCCGACGAGCACCGGATAAAGCACGTTATCAATCAGCCCGATTACGAGCGCTCCCCACCCGGTCAGGATGATAGCCTTGATCCAATCCCCTTGCAGGGCAAGGAACACCGCCGCCGGAATCCAGACGACGAACGCTCCCAGCACGGGCACGATCGCCAGCAACCCCATGACCATGCCCCAAAGCACCGGCCCCGGCAAGCCGAGCCACCAAAACATCAACCCGCCGAGTGTCCCTTGAACGGCCGCGATGACAATGGTGCCGACCACGGTGGCATAGATGGTGCCCTTGATCTGTTCGAGGACGTGATCGGCTTCCTTGCCGGAGAGCGGCAGAAGTCTGCGCACAGCAGCAATGGCCGGGCGCGCGTCACGAAAGAGGTAAAACAAAACAAAAAAGATGATCAGCAGATCCACGAGGCCACGGACCGATCCGCTGACGAACGTGACAGCCCCGGCGCTAATGGCAGCGGCGGCGCGCTCGATGGCCTGGCCGATATCGACTTGTTCAGCGAGTCTTTCCAGAGTGCGAGCGATCCGTGGATGCCGTTTGCTGATCGTGCGCCAACCTTCGGGAGTAAAGTTTGGCTGAAGTTTTTCGACTCCAGCGGCAGCTTCAACGACAATGTGCCGCACAACGAAGATGGCAGGCCCAACGACCATAACGGCTACCAGGAGCACCGCCACACCCGCTGCCCAACCCGGATGCCGGATGCGGCGGGCCACGCTCGGATAGACGGGGTAGGCCACGACCGCAAGAGCCAGCGCCCAGGCCAGCGCGGAAATGAACGGCCGGACCAGTAGGTAGCAAACGAACACCGACGCCACCGTCAAGAGGAAGAGCGACAGCGCCAGCGTGCGCTCGCGAGACCAGAATCCTGCCTCCCGCCCGCTATCCCCTTCCGCACTCATTCGCCGCGTGGGTTGAAAAGTTGCAAACTGAAATCACGCAATCACCGCCACCGGCGCTCCGGTTATGCCCCAGGCCCACTGGGTGCTTTTCCTCATCCCGCAACCGCGCGGCTGCGGTTAAGATGACGCCGGATTTTTAAAAGGAAAGACATATGAAAAGTACTTACGAAACCCACACCGAGATCCCCAATCGCCTTCGTGACGTGCAGTCCCGGATTTCCGAGACAGCCAAAAACGTCTCCCATGTCACCGATGAATACGTGCACGACCACCCCTGGCAGACCGTGGCCATTGCGGCGGTGATTGGATATGTCATCGGATTTCTTGTTGCGAATCGGGACTGAGGTTCCCCCGGACAGGCAAGCAACTCCCTCCAGGGACTGATCGGCGTCCGTTCCGTACCCTGGGAAGACGCCGATTAGATCAGCGATTTTTATATATTTGTATAGGTATCGCGTCCACTGGGGTTGAATCTTCCCGCTTAGAATTATCACCCCAATTGAGCCTTCGGCGCCTTGGGTTAGGTTAAAGTTAGAAGTAGAGGTTCTCGCTAG
>JAKEEH010000191.1 GCA_022616725.1 Limisphaerales bacterium
CCAATCGATGCGCGCACGGATGGAATTGGTCTTGATTCCGCGACAAGCCTTCTGATATCAACTCCTTCCCGTCCTCTACTGAAACTCATCTCAAACTCACTTGGAATCCATTGAAGCGCCTGCCCCGTTTCCTCCAGAGTGCGGTTCACGAGTGGGCCGTGTAATGGCGTCGATGAAATGCAATTCAGCAAATGGGGGTGTTTTGTGAAAAGAATCGCAACGGTCGTGTTACTTGGGATACTGACCACCGCCTCAGCCGCCGCTCAAACTCCGTCGGCATCCACATCGAGTATCGTCGGTACGGTTAGCGATCCGAGCGGCGCGGCGATCGCTGGCGCGGATGTTGTGCTCACCGACCTGACGACCAATCGTGTATTTCGCGCGCAGTCGAACGAGCAGGGGCGCTACACGGTGGCGAACCTCCCGCCCGGATCCTACAAAATTACCGTGACCACGCAAGGCTTCCAGCAGACCGTGGTGCCCGAGGTGAAGGCCGAAGCGGCAAAAACCTACACGGTAGATGTGGCACTACAGGTCGGCGACGTGACGACCACAGTGGAAGTGTCTGCCTCTAGTGTGGAGTTACAGCAGGTGGACGCTACCGTCGGTACGACGTTGAATTCCGAAACCGTCTTGCGCCTGCCCAACCCCACCCGAGATATCACAGCGATTCAGTTCATCCAGCCGCTGACTATGCCCGGCGGACAAGTGGCGGGCGCGCGCGGCGACCAGAATACGTACTTGCTGGACGGCGCCGACATCACTGACAACGTCGTGGGCACAAATTTCCTGGAGCCGGTCCCGTCGCCCAACGTTCCGCTTCCGGCAGAGAGCGTCGAAGAATTTCGCGTGGGCACGAACAACCCCAACGGCACGTTTGGCAGATCCAGCGGCGGCCAACTCGTGCTTGTGACCAAGCGTGGCGGGAACGCACTTCATGGTTCGGTTTACTGGTATCACCAGAACGACAACTTGAATGCCAGCAGTTGGACGCTGAATCGGAACGGCATTGCCAAGCCCGAACTCAAGGACAACCGCTTTGGGTTCTCCTTGGGCGGTCCGATCATCAAGGACCGGACCTTCTTCTTCATGAACTACGAAGGACGTCGGTTCCCGCGCGGCGAGGACATATCCCGCATCGTTCCCACCGCCACACTTCGAGCCGGGATTCTCCAATTCCGAGATACCGCTGGAAATGTCCAGAGCTTCGACCTGACGGCTTTTGATCCGCGTAACATCGGCCTCAACCCCGTGATTCAGGACGTGTGGGCGCTGCTGCCGCAAGGCAACGATCCGTCACAAGGAGACGGACTGAATACGATCGGGTTCACAGGAGTTGCAGACACATCGATTCAGAATGACGTGGGGGTATTGCGCCTGGACCACACCTTCAGCGATCGCTGGCGCTTTGATTCATCCCTGCGATATGCGAGGACCGACGAAACCGGTAACGCGCAGGTGGACATCGGCGGAGTGCTTCCAGGCCACACCCTTGGCACACCGGCGGGTACGGAAGTCTTGCCGCGCCGGCCGCGCCTTTTTTCCGGGGCCCTCACAGGAAACCCGACCAACAACATCACAAACGAGCTTCGATTCGGCTACGTTCGGGCGTTTCTGGGTTTCACGCGCGTGGCCCCGGTTTCCCCGGTACCCACCGCGAACATCGCACTGGACGTTGCAACCACCTTGCTGGCGGAGCCCGTGGATGTCTCAACGGGGAATTCGCGCTCGCAGCAGAGCAATTCGAAGACGTTCCAGATCACCGACAACCTCACCTGGTCCAAGCAATCGCATACGATGTCCTTCGGAGGCACCTACCGTCGCATCCTTTGGTTCTTTGAAAGGAACGACAAGCTGGTGGGCCCGATCTCCGCTCCGATCGCAACGATTGACGCCGGCAGCTTTGTGACGATTCCTGCCGCCAACCGGCCACAGACCTGCAGCGCAACGATTACCACAAACTGCCTGCGCTCCGCAGACGTAAGCACGTGGAATCGGCTTTACCTCGGCGCGCTGGGAATGATCGACAACGTCGGCGTGCTGATTGCGCGCGACGCAAGCCTGCAACCGCTGCCGCTGGGAACGCCGCTGCGAGTGGATACCGGCCAGAACGCCTACGACTTCTATTTCAACGATACCTGGCGGGTTTCCTCCTCGCTTACGCTCAGTCTGGGCGCCACCTATCAATGGCAAACATCGCCGAAGGAGAAAGACGATCTCCAGGCGTTCTTGATCGACAATGCTACCAACGAAATTCTGACCAGCGACCTTTACCTGCGTCGGGCCCGGGAGGCAGCGGAGGCTGGCGGGGCATACGACCCCACGCTGGCGTTCCTGCCCTTGCGGGCTTCCGGGCGTGACAATTATTTTGATACGGACTGGTCGAACTTCGGCCCGCGCTTGGCGGCTGCATGGAATCCCTCTTTCCAAAACGGCTGGCTAGGGCGTATTTTCGGAAACAAGAAAAGCGTCTTTCGCGGCGGTTACACGCTTGTGTACGATCGGCAGAACAGCATCAACGTGGTGAGTTGGAACGTCGGCGTGGGATTTGGCCAAACACTGAGTTTCAACCGGCCGCTATGCGACGCGCAAGGCGCTCCCGGGGCGGGATGCAATCCGGCCGGCACGAGCCCCACGTCTGCATTTCGCATCGGCGTTGACGGGCTGGCTCCGGCGCCGGCAATCCCGGCGGTGACGGACCGCGTGATTCCGTCCACTCCGTTCGGCGAAGTGATTAGCCGTCACATCGATCCAAACAACCGCGTCGGTCGCAGCCACAGCCTTGATTTCACGATCCAGCGCGAGTTGCCCGGCGATATGCTGTTCGAAACCGGCTGGGTAGTGCGGTTCGCGCGCGAACTGAACCAGGGATACGCAATGAGCTCCGTTCCGTATTTCCACCTGGACACGGCCTCGGGGCAGACTTTTGCACAGGCCTTCGACGCGATCGCCGCCGAGCTTCGTTCCGGAGTCGCCGGGGCCTCGGTCACACCGCAACCCTGGTTTGAGAATCAGGTCGGTGCGGGCCGAACCGTCTCCTTCGCTACTTCGCGCACCAGTGATTTTGTTACCGGCAACGTCAGCACCCTTTGGCTGAACGTCAACACCACGATGACCGGGCTGGGAATCCCGGCACTCAGCAATCAGCAGGTCCAGACCCTGTGGTCGCGCGGCGACGGCGGCCGATCGTACTTCTCTGCCGTCTTCTTCACGCTGCGCAAACGCTACCGTCAGGGCTTGAACTACACCCTTAACTACACGATTTCGCAGACGCTCGATCAGGTGGGTGTGAACCAGAATAGTTCAACGGCTTTCTCCAATGCTTTCTTCCCGGACCTTGACTATGGCCCGGCTTCTTTCGACCGGCGCCACGTCATGAATGCGACTTGGCTCTATGATTTGCCATTCGGGCGGGGCCGATTCGCCGTCGCCAACTCCACCTTGGAAAGAATCGTGGGAGGGTGGTATCTCTCCGGCATATTTACGGCCAACAGCGGCGTGCCGTTGAGTGTCACGCAAAGCAGCCAGGCATTTGGCGGCGGTCTGCAGTTCACCACGGCCACCGGGGCGATTCCAACCGTGGACCCCAGCCGGTTCGGTAATTCGCTTCACACGAATGTGCCTGGATCAGGTGGAATCGGCACCAATGGGGATCCTGCGAGTGGCGGAACCGGACTCAATATCTTTGCCGACCCTGAGACGGTCTACAACATTTTCCGCCGCGTGAGTTTGAGCCAGGACGGGCGGCAGGGACGCGGAGTTCTGCGCGGCCTTCCGCACTGGAATCTGGACGCTTCCATCGGCAAGCGAACGTCGCTGAGCGAACAGCTCCGGCTGATCTTCACCTTCGATTTCCTCAACATGTTCAACCATGTTCAGCGCAGCAATCCGAACTTGAACCTCAGCTCGCCGGCCAATTTTGGCGTGATCACCGGGCAAAGCAACGAGCCTCGCGCGATACAGTTTGGCCTGCGGTTTGAGTTCTGATTCTGGCGGCTGCTCGGTGCAGGCCATGGCTTCGTATTCGGGGAGCAGGATTCACGGCGGGAGAAAACGAAATGAGCACTACGCTCGCATACAGGGTGGAGGGAGAACGGGAACTGTTGGACCTCGTGGACATCCAGGAGGGCTGGAAGCTTGTTGAAAGATTCAGCACGCTGGTGCGAGAGTCCGGCACACCCGATGAGTTCGCCGCTGCCGAGTACATTGCGGCTCGCCTCAAGGCCAACGGCGTGCCCTTCGAGATGTACGAGCCGACGATCTACATCAGCGTTCCCCGCAAAGCCGAACTGCAAGTGCAATCGAATGGAAGCGCTCTGCATGTGAAAGCCAAAACGCCGGCTTTCTCTCTCTCCACAAACGGCAATTCGGTTCAAGGCGATCTGGTCTACGTGCCCGCGGCGAGGGCGAAAGATACGGCGGAGGTATTTGGCAGTCATTTTCGGAGCCCGGAACAGGAAGTCCGCGGGAAGATTGTCGTTACGGAAGGGCGCTCGGTGCCCATCGCCGTGCGACAGCTCCAGGAACGGGGGGCCATCGCACAGATTTATATCAACCCCGGAAAGAATATTCACGAAGGGATCTGTACGCCGATTTGGGGTTCGCCAACAATGAGCAGTTGGCATCGCAAACCGGCGAGCCCGGTTGTGACCATCAACCAGGCAGACGGAACCCGCTTGATTGACCTGTGCAAGGGCGGGCACGTGGCGGCGTCGGTGGCCACGGAGCTGGACGAGGGTTGGAAGCAATGCCTGCTGCCGGTTGCGCAGATTGAAGGATGTCGCGAGCTTGATCTTTTTGTGCTGGTGCACGGACACTACGATAGCTGGCACGTCGGCATTGGCGATAACGCCACAGGCGACGGCACATTGCTGGAGTTGGCGCGCATTTTTCACCAGGGGCGCCGTCATCTGCATCGCTCGGTTCGCGTTGCGTGGTGGCCGGGGCATTCTCACGGGCGCTACGCCGGGTCCACGTGGTATGCGGATCATTTCGGGATCGACCTGCGCAAAAACTGCGTCGCGCAGGTGGACATTGATTCGCCGGGCTGCCGTATGGCCACCGCGTTTGAGGAAGTGATGTGGATGGTCGAGTGTGAAGAGCTGTGCCGTCAGGCGATCCTCGACCGTAGCGAAACCAAGAGTGTGCGTTCCCGCCCCCTGCGAGCCGGCGACTACTCTTTCAATCAAGTCGGGTTATCAGGCTTCTTCATGCTGCTCTCGAACATACCCCTGGAGCAGCGTCGCAAATTGGGGTTTTACCCCGTTGGGGGGTGCGGCGGCAACATTGCTTGGCATACGGAAGAGGATTTGTTGGAGGTAGCAGATCCTGAGGTCTTTCGCCGGGACTTGGAGATATACGTAACCGCGTTGGTGCGCCTGCTGAATTCGGAGATACTGCCGTTTGATTACTCGCTGACCGTGAATGAAATCAGGCAGGCCGTGCAGAAATACCAGGAGCAGGCCGGCAGCACGTTTTCGCTGCGGGAAGTGCTTCGGCCATTGGATGAGCTCGATCACGAGCTAAGGCGCCTGAAAAGCGTGCTGGCCCAGTTGAGAAACGAGCATGCGCGGCAGGCCAACCGCATCCTGCTGGAAATCGGCCGCAAGCTGGTCCCGCTGAACTACTCCTACGGCGAAAACTTTGACCACGATCCCGCGGAGCCGCTTCCACCTGTTCCAAAACTGCGAGAGGTCGAACGGCTTGGCCGCGCCGAGCCGGAATCGCCGGCTTGGTGGCTGCTGCAAACAGAGTTGGTGCGGCAGAGGAACAAGGTCGTCAACGTACTCTACGAAACCACGGAACTTGTGCGAGCGGGCTGTGCATTACTCAAATCTGTTTAGGTGCCTTGGCGCGTGATGAACAGACTCGCATCGAACCAGAGACTTGGCGTTTTTGCGCTCCTGGCCGGCCTCTCGGCAACCGCGTCTGCGACCCCGTCTCTAGAGTCAGTTCGAGTAGAGATTCGCGCCTATTCGGCAACCGAGTTCGAGGTCCGTACGCAATTTCAACTTGACGCTCCGTTCGACGGCGGTCAGCATCTTTCGCATTTGGCTTTGCTGGATTCTGATCAGCGAATCGAATTGCTGGTGACTACCGCGGACGGCGCGCCGGTCGAAGCCGTGGCCGGGCGTGAGCCGCGCGCCCTTCGCTTGCTGGTAACTCTCTCGGATGCGCGGCCGGAGCAATACGAAATCTCGTATCGGGTTACGTCCCCTCGGACGGGACGGGTACCCATCCTCGTGCCGGAACTTGCCACAACGCGCCCGCAGGCTGTGGTGGTCAGCCTTACGGTTCCTAACGGGTATGTGCTGGCTGAATCGTTCCCGCGGTTCGAGGAAAAGGGTGACGCATGGGTTGCGGTCCTTTCCAATGTTCCTAGCTTCGTGCTGATTCGAATTCACGCGGGGGAAGCGCGCAGCTTTTCCGATCGCTTTCTGACAGCGGAGTCGTTAACCAATCTGCTGATCCCAGGGGTGCTGGCGGCTTTTACCGCCTATTGGTTGGTTTCACGGCGTACGCGGGCTTCCTAGGGCTTTGGTTACGCGGCAACCATATTTCTTGATATGTGGATGACATTCCTCATCGTCTTGGTTCTGTACTTTGCCCTGATGCTCGCGGTCAACGTGTGGGGCTTCCGCCGCACGCACACCGAAGCCGACTTTTTGGTCGCCGGACGCACGATCGGCCCGCTGGTAGGCGGCGCAGTTCTCGCGGCTACGCAGATGAGTGCCGGCACCTACGTTGGCACTATGGGGCGGCATTATCTGACCGGCGCGTCATGGTACCTGATTTGGCTCGGCATGTGGCTGGGATGGCTGGTTTCCGCCTTCTTCATTGCGCCCAAACTCCGCCAGTTCGGCGCCCTCACGGTTCCCGACTACATCGCCGCGCGCTTCAACAGCGACATGCTTCGCGTACTGACCGGCGGCCTGATCGTTGTGGTGTATGTGATTTACCTGGTGGCGCAGTTTCAGGCCAGCGGGGAGATTGCGCAAGGCGCCTTCGGGCTGCACCCGTTGATCGGGATGATCGTCATCATCGCCGCAACTTGCATTCTGAGCCTGCTCGGCGGCGTCCTTGGAAGTTCCTACATGCAGTTCATTCAGGCTCTCATCATGGTGGGCGGGCTGGTCGTCGGCATTCCGCTTCTTGTTTCCATGGTTGGTGGCTTCCCGGCGGCGTGGCGCTTCTTGAGTGATCTCGATCCCCGCCTGACTGGCATGTATTACAGCTGGCAACAGTTGTTGGGATTCAGCCTGGCCTTCTGTTTCTCGATCGCATCGGCTCCGTACGAAATGACTCGCTTTTACTCCATGCGCGACGTGCGCACTGTGAAGCAGGCAATTGCCGTCTGCATCTTTTTCCAGTTTCTCATTGGCGGGGCCGTCTTGATTTGCGGGATGTTGATGCGCGTGGTGTTCCCGAATCTTACTTCCGCGGATCAGGCAAGTACGATACTGGCTTTTCAAGTGCTGCCCCCGCTCGCCGGCTCGTTGCTCCTGTTGGCCATGATTTCGGCCATTCTGTCTACCTGCAATTCCATTCTGCTCGTGGCCGGGGCAGGTTTCGCGCACGACATTTACGCGCGGGTGATACGTCCGAACTCGAGCGACTCCCATCTGATCCTGGTAAACCGGGCGACCTTGGTTGTTCTGAGTGTGATTCCCGCCTTCTTCGCGCTTCAGAAATACGGCGATGTCCAGGGCACGGTGATCGTCAAGGCCAAGCTTGTGGGCAGCTTTTTCTTCATTCCCATTCTCCTCGGCCTGAACTGGAGAGGCGGCACGGCGGCCGGTGCGATGGCGGCGATGCTGGGCGGCTTCTTCTCCTGCCTGTTCTGGGAGCTGAAGTATCAGCAGTATTCGGCCACCTGGGGGATCGATTCCGTTGAGGTGGGAGTGCTGACAAGCCTCATCCTGTTTGTCGCGGTGAGCAAGTTTACGAAACCGGTTCCTGAAGAGAACCTGAAAGTTTTTTTCAAGTGAGGTGTGTGATGAGAAAAGCGATTGCCGTTCTGATGTTC
>JAKEEH010000192.1 GCA_022616725.1 Limisphaerales bacterium
CCGCTGTCGGCGACTTCAAATATGAAATCTAGTCTCATCCTCCTTGCCGCGACGGTCGCGCTCGCGGAGACCTCCATTCAGCGCGTCACGCTCGACGAGCGCGTGGTTGTCACTGTTCCGGTCGCGACCAATCGCGTCACCACTATCAGCTTTCCCGGACCGATTGCCGCGATTGATGCCGCCGGAGTAACGGCTGATGGGAAGACGCCAGGGCAGTTCCAACTGGCGCACACGAAAGGTTCGTCGTTTCTGTCGGTTCGCGCACTTGCGCGCAAGGCGGCCACCAACCTCAACATCCGCTGGAACAAACGCACCTATGTTTTCGAGTTGATTGAAAGCGACGCGCCGGTGCTGGCGCTGAATCTCGAAGATCGAGTAACTGCTCTGCAACCAGCTCCGCAGGTCACGCCCACGAGGTTGCTGGCGCTGCTCGACAAGGCGAAGGCGTTCCCTCTCTTGAAGAAACAGCAGCCAGAGGCCGTCGCCGGTGCCGAAGCCAGGACGTTCGGCGAGAAACCGCAAGTGAGCGATTTCAACGATTACGAGATTCGGGTTGAGGAAGTTTTTCGCTTCAACCCCGAAGACACGCTCGTGTTCCACGTCACGCTGCGCAACAAGTCGGGAGGAGAGATTCGCTATCTGCCGGAGAGTTTCCGCGTGCGTGTCGGAGACCGGCTTTATCACCAGTCCATCAGCGACTCGCCCGGGGTGCTGCCTGCGAACGCCGCGAGCACTATCTATTTCGCCATCACGGGCACGCCGGACGGCGGTCGCAATGAACTTTCGCTCAAAAACGAGTTCAGTGTGTTGGTGAGTCGGTTGCCATCGCCGTTGACGAATACTGCCACAACGCAACCCACACCACCGCCGCTAATACAATCGCTCCCACAGGCGACGGGAATGACTCCAGAACAAGAAGCCCAGCAGGCTCTCCGTCGTGCGATTGCAGAGTTGGAGAACACAAATCCGCCCAGCGCCAAACAAACTCGCCCGTGAAACCCCGCGATCTCCTCAACTTCTTCAAGACCAGGAGTGGCAAACTCCTGCTCTTCGCCCTCGTCTTCGGTGGCGGCCTGTTGGTTTTCAGCGCGGTCCGCAACAAGGATGGGAGCGGGACGGACATCGCGGTCGCACCGCTTGGAACAAATGACAGGCCGCAGACCGTGCAGACCGTCGAGCGACCGATGCAGCCCTTTTACCCGCCGCCACCGAAGCCAGAGCCGCCGCCTCCACCGCCGAAAACCAATGAGCCGCCTAAAGAGGTAGCGAAGACACCGCCTCAACAACCGCCGCCGCCTGCTGCGCTCGCTCCCATCAGCCTGTTAGCGGACGCAACGGCAGGCGTGCCTGAGCCAAGGTCGTTGGGTCCCGTGTACGCGCCGTTCGGCCGCCTTATCTCATGTGAAACGGTCATCACCGTGGATTCAGCGTCGATCCAGACGCCCATCATCGGGCTTGTGACCGAGGATCTGTATCACGCAGGTAAGCTCGTGATTCCCGCAGGCACGGAGGTCCACGGCAGCGCGCAGACCGATCGTCAGCGCGAGCGCATTGCGGGAGGCACCAGTTGGACGCTGGTCTGGCAGTCGGGCGAGGAACTTCGCCTCAAGGCTGTCGCCCTCGACCGCGAGTTCTCCGGCGACCAGGAAGGCTGGGGCATTACGGACGGCAGTGCCGGTCTGCGCGGTCGTATCATCAAGTCCGATGAAATGGCGGAAATAAAACTGTTTGCCGCAACGTTTCTTTCCGGCGCTGCCGAGGCCCTGACCGAGAAACAGCAGACTATCTTTGGCCCCATTAGCAGCCCGACCCTGAACAACGCTCCGTTCGAGGGCGCGCAGAAAGTGCTCTCGGTTTACGCGCAGCGCATCTACGAGGCGATTCAAAGAGATGGCTTCTACGTTCGTGTGCCGAGTGGAAAGCAGTTTTACCTCTACGTTCTGCAGACCGTTGACCGCGCCGATGCCGTGATCGGCGCCACGTTCACTGAAAATACCGGCGCAACCACGGGACCTGCGCCCGTTCCGCCAACAGTTCCATCGGCGCCACAACCAACCCCGTTATTCCAACCATGAAATACTTCATCGTTCCGTTCGTGCTCCTGGCCTCCTGCGCCTCGCGGCCGCAACCACAACTCGGTCTCCGGCCCGCGCCGCCTCCAGCAGTCGAGCCGGTGGACGCGCTGCGTTACGGCGATGTCGTTCGCGTTTATCACGTGGGGCGTTACGTCGATCCGAACCTTTCAACAATGCACGAGCAGCACCCGGTCTATCGCGTCGAAGCCTCAGCGCGTTGGAATCTGCATCCGTCGGGCCTGCTCTCGATGCCCATCCTGGCATCCCTGACGAACGCCGCGTATTCGCCAGTCCCAACAACGGACCAAATTACAGCGGAACTCAACCGCCAGCGGTTCATCACCCAAAACGTGACTGCTGAAGCCGGGAGGTTGACCGAATCCATCGCGCAGTTCCAACAGGCATTGGCGGCGAACAACCGCATTGCCAGGCAAAATCAGGAGTTACGCCAGCAACTCCAAAACGCATTGAAACGCCTGGACGCGTTGGAGGCAAAATCGCCTTCGAACACACCGCCGGAACCAAAACACGATGAAAGCGATTTGTTGGGCATACACTGACGGCGGCGGAGTAATCCGTCGCCTTCGACCAACAAAGTGGTTTCCTGGTTTGCGAAAAGCACATCAGGAGTCACGAACGTAACAAACCCAAAACCCACGACTCGTTTATGAGCAAACCGAAAACCTCAGCGCCAGCGAGCGCCGGCGGCAATGCCGCCCCAACAGACCAGCCCACGTTTCGGACCAACCCGGAGGTGGATGCCAAGATTGATGCCTACATCAAAGAGAACCCCAAGTATTGGGCCTATGTTCAGGCGATGCCCCGCGAGCGGCTCGAACGCACTGTCGTCCTCAACGAGGTGCGCGAAGTGGATCGCCAGCAGCGCATCCGGGAGGGCGTCATGAAACAGATCAACCGCAATCCGGAGATGAAGCGCGCCTACGACCTGTTGGTCAAGGACCTGCCCGAGGACCAAAAAGAAGGGGTGATCACCCAAATCGCACGCCAGGCAAGACGTGCGGTTGCCCGGTCCCAGAGTCAACAGAAGTCGCAAGGGGTCGCGATGTGATCTATCGCCGAACGCTCGTCCGCGACTTCGGAGTTCGCGGACGAGGGTTTGAATTCGGCGACGATGGAAGCTGTCCAACTTGCAGAACTGGAATAGGCAAACGCTGTTCAATGACTCATCCGATCGAATACCTATCGCGTGTGACCGATTTTCTGGACCTCCTGATCCGGGTATACGGTGATTACCTGTTCATGGGATTTGCCTATCTGTGTCTTTTCCTTCTCGCATGGATTTTTCTGCGCCGACGGAAACGGCCGGTGCATGACTTTCCAGTGATGATTCTGCCCTTGGACACAGGACGCAGGCGCGAACCCGAGCCGCAGCCATCGCTGTTTGAGACGCACAGCGATCTCTAGGATCTGCTGAAGTCTCCGGGTTTGCCTTCCAACTTCCGCCGATTTCCCCCTGACGCCTGGAGGTGTGCATGCCCCGCGACGGGAACGTTATCGGCCCGAACGTAGCCAAATATCGTTACCAGAGAAACTGGACGCAGGATGACCTCGTCGGAAGACTGCAACTTTTGGGCTGCTACATGACACGCGACATTCTCGCGAACATCGAGACCCAACGCTGCCCGGCGACCGACAAACAGATTGAATTCTTTGCCCATGTCCTCGGCGTGAAGGAGGGAGACCTGTTTCCGAGCAAGAAACATTTCAGCGGCAAAGTTGTGGGGTTGAATATGGAGATCAGGACTCGGCAGCCCTGCCCAAATCGCCGGCGCAGGTCCCGACCGCCGCTTGCTCAGCCAGCGAAAAAGTAGGAGTATCCGATGGCCGGTCG
>JAKEEH010000193.1 GCA_022616725.1 Limisphaerales bacterium
CGCGCCACTGAGCGACGGGAGAAGCAGGGCGGCGAGAATGGCGATGACTGCAATGACGACGAGAAGTTCAATCAGCGTGAATGCGCCCTTCCTGCAACGTCTTCCGTTCCCGCCATGTGCTGCCGCGTCCATGACTATACTCCGAGGTTTGGTCCCTCAATCCGGTTCCCGTACAATAAAGTAACGGCGCGGATGCTCGCTGGCATCGATGTTGTCCACACGCACCCGGCCATTAGTCAGAATCAAGTCGTTGGTCAATTTAACCCACTGGGAAAGACTTTCCATCAGATTTGTCCCGGTAAGCACTTCCATGCCTGCCACGCGGTTGGAGGTGAGGGGTGCGCCGTTGGCCGCGGCAACCGTAAGGGCGAGTGTGTCCGCGCTGACGAATTCGGGCGGCTCAAGCGTGAGCGCCGGCGCCGACAAATCGAACCCAGCGACGTAGGAGCTGCTGCGGACAAAGATTTTTCCATCGCTCACAGCGGGGCCGTTCCAGCATTTGTTGCTGTCGGGCTGGTAATCGAGGATGGCCTGGAAGCGGCCAAGTTCGACGTAGGCATTAGTATCGGCTTTGACGAGGACCAGTTCGCCGCGTTCGGTGAGCGAGACGAGTTGATTGTTTACCAAAACGGTTCCAGCCCGGCCAAACCCTGGCGTCTGCCATTTCACCACACCCGTGCGGATATCCAGGCAGGTGAGTTGTGAATTGGGACTGTCGAAACCGAAGATCCCAAATTGGCCAAAGAGATGCCCCTCATGGCAGATTGGGGTCATCCAATGGGCCGCTATAGTATTTGTCCACCAAAGACGAGAGGCGGTCCAGACGCCGTTGGAGACGCTGGCCTGGTAAGCAACCGATCCCATGGCGTAAGCGCGCGCCGCCGCGATGAAGACGATGTCTTGCCAAACCACCGGGGAAGGGGCCAGCGACGTGTTATAAAAAAATGGATAACTGGCCCGCCAGAGCAGATCGCCATTTGTCGGATTCACGGATGTGACGCCCTGGTGCGTGGCGAAGATCACTTGGGGAACACCGTGGATTGTGGCAAGCACCGGTGTAGAATGCGTGAGCCCCGCGGTCTGGGCGCGCCAGGCAAGGGAACCATCGCTGGTGCGAAGAGCCATAAGACTTTCAGAACTGGTGCTGGCATTTAGATAAATGAGGCCGTTGCCGATCAGGGGCGAAGCGGCGTTCTGCCATGGAATCACCACCGCGCCGTAAAGGCTCGGCAGGTCCTTCTGCCAGACAACCGACCCGGTGGCCGGGTCCAGGCGATAAAGCTTCAGATATGAGGTGAGCACGAATACCCCGCCATCTGCGACCGCCGGTGTCGAACGAGGCCCATCATCGTACCCGACCCCTCCGTGCGGATAAGACGCGTCATCCAGAGGCGCGGCCCAAAGCTCAACGCCGTTGGTTGCGCTCAGGGCAACACAGATTTCTTTTGGTTGGCCTCCGACTGGACGGGTTGTCTGCGTATAAACTTTGCCGCCGCTGACGACAAGGCTGCACAACGCATTCGTGAGGCGAATACGCCAGACTGGATTGGTGACCGCGCCCGTCCAGTTCGTGACGATCCGATCGGTGGAAATTCCGTCGTGGTTCACGCCACGAAACTGCGGCCAGTCCAGCCCTGCGCAGGAAAAAGCCAGGGAACTGAGCAGAAGCCAAACGCCACTTGCCCGTGGGACGTTGCGGAATGTCCCGTCGGCAATCATACGTAACGGCATCCATGATCTACAAACCGGCTCGCACGGCAAGCTCTTTAAGTCCTTGACCCGATCCCGGCGCGAGCGCGCCGAGGTACTTTACCGCATGCGTCGCTTGAGTGATCGCCGAATTGTGCCGGACACTCTTAAGGCCGCCGGGCGCCGCGGAGGAGTCCAATCACACCCATCGCAGCGAGGATCGCGCCGCCAATCAGCATCCACATTGATCGGTCCGTGGGGTTCCCTGTGAATACGCGCGAGATCTCCGAACCGGCTGATTGGGACTCGTTCCAGCCGAACATCAGCAGCATCAGGCCGCAGACGAGCAAGGCCACACTGATCGCAGTATTCATACGCGCTTACTCCGCCTGGTTGGTTTTGAGGTCACTTTTCAGGACTTTGCCGTCTTCCGCCGACAGCGTTATGTCACCAAGTTTCACATCGTCACTGGCGTCATCCCCTTTAGCCGCCCAGAGCTGCACCCGCCAGACCGGCAGTCCACCCTCGCCGCGCTCCAGCCGCATTTCGCTCGCGGTCGGTTTCATATTCGCGAGTGATGGGTCCTTGAGCACGAGGCCCAGCGCCCTGTCTGAATCGATCTTGATCTTTTCCCGGTCCAGCGGCTCGCTCTTGCTCGATGTGGCTTCGAGCAGGCGCAATGGACGTTTCACTTCAGCCATTGTTCCGTTGATGAACTTTACTTCTGTTGCCTTCAACGCCGCTGTCGGATCGTAAAACACCACGTACCAGATCGTGGGAGTCAAGCCATTAACGGATTTCTCGGAGCGAATCTGCACCAGTTTGTCTTTGGCTTGCTCGCCGACATAGCGATTGCCTTCCTTGAGCAACGCCAGGGCAGTCATGCTTGAATCACCCATCGCCTTGACATCAGCCGCAGCTCTCGGTCTGTCGCTTACGTCCAGTTCCGCTCTCCCCGCCGGGCCTTCATATTTGAAGACCGCCCCGGAACCGCTCGTCTTTCCGCTCGTCTTCCACTTCTCATGGTCGAACGGAGGCGCCTCGCTTAACGCGGCACGGTCCACGTTCAAGGTGACTTTCCCATTCCCTGCTCCGGCGGATAAGTTTTGGAGCGCGACCGCGTAACGCGTTGTGCCTGGCTTCAGCACCGTGCCGGTGGAAATAATAGCGAATGCCACTTTGGCGTCTTCCAGGCTGACCAGCAGGTCGCTGACTTTGCCGATGTCCTCGTTCTCGCGACTGACAACTTGTGCGCCGATCAGATCCGTTGCCAGCGACAACGGTTTTGCTTCGGCATCGCGGTCCGCCGGCGAGGCAATATCGGGGGCTTTGATTTTCACCTCTGCTTTAACATCCCCGATCTTCGCGTCCGCCTTAAAGTCCTTTCTCACATCGGCGAAGTGTTTTTCAATCGTTTCCCGGTATGCGTCCAGATTCGACAGTTGGTCCTTCTTGAACTTCGGCGAACTGTCCCACTGCTCCCTGGTCATCGCGATCGTGAGGCTTTTTGTGTCCCCCGCATTGAGCGAAAGCGTCCTGGGCGGAACCGCATGAAAGTCGGCCCCTAATCCGAGAACGCCTCCGGAAGCGACGATCACGTAATTCAGTTTTCTCGATGAAAACTCGAACGCAAGGTCGCGCACAGTGCCGAGTTTCTCACCCGAACTACTCTGCACTGCCGCGCCTATCAGTTCGCTCGCATGGTGTGCTCCGGGAGCAGTTGATTTGCTTGCAGTTCCGGGGTCCTGTTGCAGATTCAATTTCTCCTCGGCCATCGCCAAACAGGCGCAGGCCAGGACAGTCCCGACAAGTATGCACAAGTTGGTTTGTTTCATGCAGTAATGTAAGTCCAGCGCTCCGGGGACCAAGTGGGGTGTTTCATCCAAACGAAGCTGAGATTTGTAGGTCGAACAACGACAAGTTCGGCTCGACCAGACCGACAGGATAAAAGCAGTCAGGCCGATTCTATCGATTTTTGATTCGGTCAGAATCTGCATCGTGAAAAAGCAAGCTCAAGCCCTCGCAGGGGTCGTGCTGTGGGCGCTGATCGCTCAGAAGACTACCGCCGTGGAAGCGACATGGAATTATGCGGTGCAAATCAGCGCGACCGTGCAGGAATCTCCAGCGAAGATCACTTTAACGTGGCCCCAGGACACTTCAGGGACTCCCGGCAGTTATACGATTTATCGCAGAAACTCAGGAAGCACTTCCTGGGGCAGCGGAACGACCCTTGCCGGCAGCGCGACGTCCTGGGCCGATAGCAGCGTCGCCATTGGAAGCGCCTACGAATATCAAATTGTCAAATCGGCTTCCGGTTACAACGGGTATGGTTACATCCTCTGCGGGATCAAAGTCCCCCTGATTGACCATCGGGGCAAAGTCCTGCTGATCGTGGATAGTACGCATGCGGCGAGCCTCTCCTCGGAACTAAACCGACTGCAGCAGGACCTTATCGGTGATGGCTGGGCGGTCATTCGCCGTGATGTCTCCCGCAGTGATACACCCGCTAATGTCAAAAATATCATTCGAGCGGAATATAATTCTGATCCCGCCAACGTCAGGAGCCTGTTCCTGTTTGGCCGTGTCCCCGTCCCATACTCGGGCAATATCGTGCCCGATGGCCATTATCCGGATCACCAGGGGGCATGGCCGGCGGATGCGTATTACGGCGACATGGATGGCAATTGGACCGACAGCTCCGTTTCCAATACGAGCGCCACCGAGGCGCGCAACCGCAATGTCCCCGGCGATGGCAAATTCGATCAGTCCGATCTGCCCTCGGCGGTTGAATTGCAAGTCGGCCGCGTGGACCTGGCCAACATGCCGGGCCGAAAGGTCTGGGGCGGCCCGGTGACGTTTCCCAGTGAAGTCGAACTGCTTCGCCAGTACCTGAACAAAGATCACAACTTCCGCCACAAGCGCATCAACGCGCCCGCGCGCGGGGTCATTCACGACTCCTTCGGCGTGCGCGGCGGCGAAGCCTTCGCGGCCAGCGGCTACCGCAGCTTCGGTCCGCTGGTCGGCGCGAATCAAACGGTCACGCTCCCCGATAAAGGCCAATTCATTTCCCACCTTAGCGGGAACAATTACCTCTGGGCTTACGGTTGCGGCGCGGGCAGTTACACCAGCATCGGCGGCCTCGGCAACACTGGCCAATACCAGGATGGCACCACGCCCGAACTCGTCGAAGCCGATATCAAAGCCGCTTTTGCGATGCTCTTCGGCAGTTGGCTCGGCGACTGGGACTCCGAAGATAATATTATGCGCGCCGTGCTCGCGACGCCCAGCATGGGCCTGTCCTGTTCGTGGTCGGGCCGTCCGCACTGGTTCTACCATCACCTCGGTCTCGGCGAGACGCTCGGCTACAGCACGCGCCTCACGCAGAATAACGGCAGTGGCGGCCAATATCGCACCCAGATCAACAGCGCCGCCGGCATGATCCACGTCGCATTGATGGGTGACCCCACGCTGCGCATTCATCCAGTTGCGCCGCCGTCGAATCTAAGCTCCAGCGCCAGCACGCTCACATGGAGTCCATCGAGTGATTCGGTGATCGGCTATCACGTCTATCGCGCCAGCAACCCGAATGGCCCTTTCACCCGCGTGACTGCCTCGCCCCTGAGCGGCACCAGTTACACTGACACCCTGGGCGCGGGCGGCACCTTCACCTACATGGTCCGGGCGGTGAAGCTCGAAACCAGCCCCAGCGGCACGTACTACAATGCCAGCCAGGGCGCGTTCGCCAACGGCGCCGGTGGCACTGGCGGCGATGCCGCTCCGCCTAGTGTCGCCTTGTCGGCGCCAGCCGCAAACGCGACCGTGTCCGGCAGTGCAGTCACGATTTCCGCGACTGCTTCGGACAACGTCGGCGTCGTGGGAGTCCAGTTCAAAGTCGATGGCGCAAACGTCGGCCCGGAAGACACCTCCTCGCCGTATTCCGCCACCTGGAACACGACCTCGACCGCCAATGGCTCGCACACCTTAACGGCAGTGGCGCGTGACGCAGCCGGCAATCAAGCCACCAGCTCCGCGGTCACTCTCAATGTCAATAACGGAACCACCAATCCTCCGACCGGCGGCAGCCTTGTATGGGTGGACGACGCCCTGCCCTCGGGCGCCGTCGCTGGCGCGGATGGGGGCGACGCCTGGAGCTGGATCAGCGCCAATCCCTCGCCTTACTCGGGCAGCGTGGCCCATCAATCCAGCCTGGGGCAGGGGCTGCACCAGCATTACTTCGATTGGGCCGCCAACACACTTTCCGTCAGCGCCGGCCAATCTCTCTACGCACACGTCTATCTCGACCCGGCCAATCCGCCGACGGAAGTTATGCTCCAATGGAACGATGGCTCGTGGGAGCATCGCGCCTTCTGGGGTGAAGACAAGATCACCTATGGGACTCCGGGTACTGCCGGACGCCGCCACATGGGCGCGCTGCCCGCGCCGGGGCAATGGGTGCGCCTCTCGGTTCCGGCCAGCCAGGTCGGGCTCGAAGGCAGACAGTTGAAGGGCATGGCCTTCAGCCTGTTCGACGGTCGCGCCACCTGGGACGCCGCGGGCGCGGGCGTGGGAAACTCGACGACCAATCCGCCGCCGGATACGACCCCCCCGGCCATCGCAATAACCACGCCGGGCCATGGATCGGCCGCTGTCGGTTCACAAATCACCATCGCGGCGAACGCCACTGACAATGTTGGCGTCGTGGGGGTTCAGTTCCGGGAGAATCTTTCCGACATCGGCGCCGAAGATACCGAGGCGCCCTACTCGATCATTTGGGACACTAGAACGGTCACAGCGAATCTGCACCTTCTCACGGCCGTGGCTCGCGACGCCGCCGGCAATCGCAGAACGTCAGCAATGGTAAGCCTTTCTTTGACAAACCAACCATCCACCTCCGGTAGTGTCCCCACATATTGGGTCGATGATGCGCTTCCCGCCGGCGCAGTGGGTGGCGCGGATGGCGGAGATGCCTGGACATGGGTCAACAATCCAACCCCCTTTCTCGGTACACAAAGTCATCAGTCGGCGCTCGCCAGCGGACTGCACCAGCATTACTTCGATTGGGCCGCGAACACGCTCGCAGTGAATGCTGGCGACATTCTCTTTGCATATATTTACCTGGATGCCGCCAATCCGCCGACGGAAGTGATGCTCCAGTGGAACGACGGCTCCTGGGAACATCGGGCCTACTGGGGCGCAAATAATATCACCTACGGCGCAGCCGGCTCGGCCAGCCGGCGTTATATGGGATCGCTTCCCGCCGCCGGACGCTGGGTTCGACTCGAAGTCCCCGCCAGCCAGGTTGCGCTCGAAGGACGTCAACTCAAAGGCATGGCCTTCACCCTATTCGGCGGCAGGGCGACGTGGGACGCTGCTGGCAAGCTGGGTCCATCACAAGGCGGCGGCGCCAGTGTTGTCAGCGTTGCAGCGACGGACGCCACCGCGGTCGAGGGTTGGCTCGACCCCGCAGTTTTCACCTTTACGCGATCCGGTGACCTCGCCGCCGCATTGACTGCTTCTTACGAACTGTCCGGCACCGCCACCAAATGGATTGATTATCGCCGCTGGGAGGGCGATATGCCTACGTCCATCACAACGCCGGCGGGGTCAGCCACGGCGACTCTCACCGTGTACGGATGGGCCGATGGACTCCACGAAGGGACCGAATCGGTCGTGCTGTCCCTCTTGGCCAATCCAGCCTATGAGTTGGGCGCCGCTCGAAGCGCAACCATCACCGTGGCCGACACCGAGCCTGCCAATACGAATTCCATTCCTGGCACCAATGGCAGCTCGGGGACCACCGTCAGCGTCGCCGACAACGCCACACTTGAACTGCCCAAAGTAGGCGATCACGCCCTGCGCATTCTTTCGCCGACCGTCCTGGAATTGCAGTTGGTCACCAAAAAAGACCCCGACCCGGCGCTGCCGACCCCATGGAATTTCGTCAACTCGAGCGCTCAGCTCGAATTACCCGCTCCATCGGAATTTGCCGTCACTGCCAATGGACAGAACATCGCGGTGCAATCGGTTGGCTTCAAACGACGCCCGCTCTATGCCGCCTTGGTCACGCGCGATTTGCGTTTAGACAACTATTTATATCTGCAACTCGCCAGCCCAATCGCCGAAGGTCAGAGCGTCGTCGTGCGCAACCCGAGCGGCAGCGTCATCACCTCGGCGATGCAATTCACCAATGTCGCCAGCCGCCTGCGTTATAACCCTGCAATTCACGTCAACCAGGAAGGTTACGTCCCCTCCTTTCCCAAGGAGGCCATGATCGGCCATTATCTTGGCAGTGCGGGCGAATTAGAAATTCCCACCGGGAGTGGCTTCAAACTCGTGAACGCCCAAACCGGCGTGGAGGTTTTTCAGGGCGCCCTCGTGCAACGCCCTGACGTCGGTTATCCGTACACACCCAGGCCCTATCAAAAGGTTTACACGGCCGACTTCACTCCGTTCAATACGCCGGGCGAATACCGGTTGCTCGTGCCGGGCATGGGCGCTTCCCTGCCGTTCCTGATCGATAATGGCATCCTGATGGGCTTCACCCGCACTTACGCCCTCGGCCTGTATCATCAGCGCTGTGGCGGCAGCAACTCCGCACCCCATACCCGCCACGATCATGATGCCTGCCACACTGCGGAGGCCGACGTGCCGCTTCCTTCCTCCTCCTTCCAGTTCACGTGGAACAAGGTCGGCGAAAAGAGCGCCGATTTCGCCGACAATCCCCGGCACACCGCCCCGCAGTTGAAAGACGAAGCTTCACAGCTCTACCCGATCGTGAACCGCGGCAAGCTCGACATCTCTCGGGGCCATCATGACGCCGGCGACTACAGCAAATACACCATCAACAGCGCCGGCTTGATTCATTATCTGATGTTCGCGGTGGATTCCTTCCCCGGCGTCGCCGCGCTCGACAATCTGGGCCTGCCTGAGAGCGGTGACGGCATCAGCGACATCATGCAGGAAGCCAAGTGGGAGGCTGATTATCTCGCCAAGATCCAGGACGCTGACGGAGGCTTTTATTTCCTCATCTACCCGCGCGATCGTGAATACGAAAACAACGTTACTCCCGACCACGGCGACCCGCAGGTGGTTTGGCCCAAAAACACTGCCGCTACCGCCGCGGCCGTCGGCGCATTGGCCCAAATCGCCTCCTCGGCGCGTTTCAAGGCCACCTACCCCGCTGAGGCCGCCGCCTACCTCGACAAGGCTCGCCGCGGCTGGCAGTTCCTCACCAACGCCATCGCGCGGCACGGCAAGGACGGCGCTTACCAGAAGATTACTCACTACGGAAATGAGTTCATGCACGACGACGAACTGGCCTGGGCTGCCGCGGAAATGTTTCTCGCTACCGGCGATGCCGCCATCCACCAGACACTCAAGCAATGGTACGATCCATCGTCGCCCGCGACGATGCGCTGGGGTTGGTGGCGCCTCTATGAAGGCTATGGCCGCGCCGCACGGAGTTACGCTTTTGGTGCCCGCAGCGGACGCCGCCAAACCAGCCAACTCGACGCGGCCTATCTCGCCAAGTGCGAACAGCAGGTCCTCCTCTGCGCCGAAGACCAAACCTCCCGTTCGCAGGACAACGCCTACGGTACCAGCGTCTTGAGCGCCGGTTGGTACTTCTCGACGGAACGCGCCTTCGATATCGCCGTCGGTTATCAAATCGATCCTCGGCCCGCGTTCCTCGAAGCGTTCATGGCCAACCTCAATTACGAAGGCGGCTGCAATCCCGTTAACGTCTGCTACGTCACCGGCCTCGGCTGGAAACGCCAGCGCGAAATCGTCCATCAATACGCCCACAACGACCGCCGCTTGCTCCCGCCCAGCGGCATTCCCCTGGGCAACATCCAGGCCACTTTCGCCTGGCACGACTTGTACAAAACCGAACTCCGCACCCTCTGCTTCCCGTCCGATGACGCCACGGCCGCTCGCTACCCCTTTTACGATCGCTGGACGGACATTCACAATGTCACGACTGAGTTCGTGCATCTCGACCAGGCCCGCTCGCTGGCTGGCATTGCCTTCTTCGCCACGCTCACCTCGGCCAAATCGACGCCCTGGAAAAGCTCAATCGCTCGCATCGTCCTGCCCGCTGAGGGGGCCGTTGGCACTCCGATCACCGCGACTCTGCAAGCGCCCGGCCTGGACCTCAACGGCGCCCGCATCGTCTGGGAAGCCAAAGACCACGAACCGGCCTACGGGCCGAGCTATACGTTCACGCCGCAAAGCTTCGGCAACCAATGGGTAGAAGCCGAGGCGCAATGGCCCGATGGCCGCCGCGTCTTTGCTGTCGCGAACCTCTTGGGCACGAACAACCTGCCCACGGTCAACGTCATGGCCAGCGCGCCCAATGCTTCGGAATCCGGCCCAACACCCGGTTCCTATACCTTTACTCGCACGGGCGACAAGAGCGCTTCATTGACGGTGCAGTACCGTTTCAGCGGCACCGCCACGAAATGGAACGACTACCGCCGTCAGGAAGGCGACATGCCCGAATTCATCACCTTCCCCGCAGGGGCCTCCTCGGTTACCCTCACCATCATTCCGGTGATCGATGGCGCCGGCGAGCCGGCCGAGACCGCCACTTTGAGCTTGCTGCCGAGTTCCAGTTACAACCTCGGCCCTCTGAACAGTGCCACCGTCACTATCACCGAAACGGCCGTCAAAATCTCCGCCATCACCCGCTCACCCACCGGCGAGGTGACCCTCACCTGGCAGAGCCAGTCAGGCAGAATGTATCACGTTCATTCCAAAGATAATCTGAACCAAAGCACCTGGCGCACCATGCAGAGCAACATCAGCGCTTCCGGTCCTTCCACGTCGTGGACCGACCGGACTGCAGCTTCCGCGCCTCAACGTTTCTATACAGTTGTGACTTCGGCTTAACCCGTGCCTCCTCTGTGGCGACGCGCCTTCCCCAGGCGCGCCGCCACTCCTGTAACCCATAGAGGTGCCTTGCACCAGGTATCAGCCTCAAGCATTCCAAACCAGTTTGGCATCGCGAACGGGCACGCGGTTATGTTGAAACCGGTTGGTTGAAGACGGTGACAGTGTTTTGCGTAAGTTTCATTTCACCGAGGGAGAGGAGGAAGGCCAGGGTCGATTCTGCACCTTGATTCTGGTTGACTCGGTCCATGTGCAGGGCGTCATAGCATCCACCGGTGCTGGAGGAGTAGAGCTCCATGCCCAGGTCGTTCCAGCCGAGGAACCAGTCGAACGCCCGCTGCGCTTGCGCGTACCAGGCGGTATCGTTAGTGACGCGATAAGCCTCGAGAGCCGCCGAGACCATGGCATGCGCTTCAATCGGCTGCTGATCGAAATGCGCCGCCTTCCCGCCGCGACGGTAAAACCCATTGTTGCCAATCGGGCGATAATATCCTTCCTCGGAAGTCTGAGCATCGGCCAGCCAGCGCAACGCGTGCAGCCCTGTGCGCAGGATCTGCTCCTGTCCCATGGCAGCGCCGCTGACGATCAAGGCGTGGGCAATTTTAGCGTTGTCGTAAGTGACAACGTCCTCACACCACGGCCAGTCTTCCGCTTGCGTTTCTGCAAACAGGTGCATCAGCCGGGAAATAAGTTGTTCGCGGGTTTGATTGGCCACGCGGTCACCGCTAAGGCGGCGCAGGTACTCGTTTATGCCGAGCAACGAAAACGCCCAGGCGCGCGGCGCCCGGAACTCGAGCACTGAAGCCAGAGCCTGATTGAACAATTGGCCGGCCCAGGATTGAAAACTTTTGCGCTGGCAGCGCCCGACGCACGTTCCGAGGGCCCACATGGCCCGGCCATGAGAGTCCTCCGACCCGTCCTGTTCCAGCCACTTCCGGTCGAAGCTCATGAAGTTGCGAAAGCGCCTGGGCTGCTCATTAAAGGCGTGGTGCAGAAAAGCCGCATAGGTGCTGGCGAGCGAGCGCATGCGCCCGGATTCTTCACCGAGCTCCTCCAGAAGGATTGTGAGGATCAACGCCCGGGCATTATCGTCAGTGCAGTAACCCTCGGCGAAATTGGGGACGGAGAAGTTTGCGTGCTGGAACAAACCCGTCGAGTCGGTCATGCGGAAGAGGTGATCGAGCTTGAGCATCGGCAACTGCCGTGGCTGTTCATCCAGCGTCTTCACGGCGAACGAACTGCGCGATTGCACTGCCTTCTCCCAGCGCGCCTGGATGAATGACTTCATGTACAGCCGCGCGACGTTGCTCCAGACCATCTCGCGCCCGAGCTTGTATGCGTTCTTGCGGGTGGCGTGGCGGCGCGTTTCATCCCGCAACAGGTTGATTACTTCGCGCGCAATCGCTTTGGAATCTCCAAATGGCACCAGTACGCCGCGATCCTCCGCCAGCAACTCCCGGGCATGCCAATACGGTGTCGAAATCACCGCCTTGCCGGCCCCGAAGGCATACGACAAGGTCCCCGAAGTAATTTGCGCCTCGTTGAGGTAGGGCGTGATGTAAAGATCAGCCGCGCCGATGAACTCCTTCAACTCTTCGATGCTCACGAAGCGGTCGTAGAAAATCACGTTTTTCTGGAGGTGGTGAGCCTTGGCGAGGCGTTCCAGGCTGAAACGGTAGGTCTCGCCGTGGTCACGCACAAGGTTGGGATGGGTCGCGCCGAGGACGATGTAAACGAGATTCGGGTACTCCTGCAAAATCTCCGGCAAAGCGTGCAGCACGTGTTCGATCCCTTTGTTTGGTGAGAGCAGACCAAAGGTCAAAACAACCACCTTTCCTTCGACGCCGAACTTGTCTTTGTAATAGTTCGGGTCAACAAACGGCATATCCGGAATGCCGTGCGGTATCAAATCGATCTTCTCCGGCGAGACGCCATAGATCTCCTGTAGCAGTTCACTGCCCTTTTGCGCCATGACCACCAGCCGCGTCGAACGCCCGCTCAACTCCTTCATCACCCGCCGCTGATCCGGCGTGGGCTGCCGCAAGATCGTATGCAGCGTCGTGACAACCGGCATTTTCAGGTTCCGCATGAGCGCCAGGACGTGGCTTCCGGAGGTGCCACCGTAGATGCCGAATTCGTGCTGAAGACTGACCACGTCCACGTTGCTGAGGTTGAGAAAATCCGCCGCCCGCTGATATGACGAAAAGTCCTGCTCCTGGATCTCGAACCGTACGTCGTTGGGATAATCGTAACCGGTCTCGATGTCGTTCACAGGGACAACCAGGCATTCGGTGTCGGGATGTTCGGCCGCGACCGCTGTGCAGAGATCCGCAGTAAACGTCGCGATGCCGCATTTGCGCGGCAGATAATCGCCCACAAACGCCACCTGACGAATTTCAGACGTCGCATGCATAAAATGAAGCCCTATTCTGGCTTGTGATCACTTTGCCACAACAGTCCCGGCAAACCAAAGGGTAAAAACCCTTACCCTCGGGTTTCGGCGGTTCCGCAAATTCTTTTTCCGCGGGTCTTCACCCCATTATCCGTGCTGGTGCGGGTTCTATGCTAGCGCAATGGCGAAGTTGTTTTCGCACACCCTGGCGTGCCTGATGGCATTCGCTGCCTTGCCCCAGACCTCGAATACGCTGGAATGGACGACCCGAAACCCGCGCCTGGACGGGCCGCGGCTCAACGCTGTGGCAGCGACTGAATCCACATGTGTGGCCGTCGGCCTGCAGGGTCAAATCATCCGTTCGACCGATGCCGTCGATTGGACGCCCCATAGGATCGATCCGGCCCGGCAGCTCATGGATGTCATTCACGTCAATGGGAAGTTCGTGGCCATCGGCGCGTTCTACGACCTCTCCGGTGCACATAGCGTTGCCCTCACGTCCGAGGACGGACAGAGCTGGATCGAACACCCCACCAGCTCGAGGCCATGGAAATCCATCGTGCATGGCAACGGAAGGTTTGTTGCAGTCGGCGACCATACGATCGACACTTCTGTTGACGGCATCACCTGGATGCGGCGCACCCCACACGCTTATGTCAACTTCTACGGGATCGCGTTCGGCAATGGCATCTTCGTCACGATGGGGGTGTTCCATGATGGCCAGGGAAGTTATTTTTATAGCGTTCAGCGCTCCGCCGACGGGGTCAGCTGGTCCGGTGGGGCGGCGCCGGGTGCAGCGGTTTTGCGGAGCATCGCGTTTGGCAACGGGCTGTTCGTCATGGTCGGAGATGGCGGACTCATTTTTACTTCCTCGGATGGCGTAGAGTGGACACAGCGAACCTCGGTGACAGCATCAACCTTGCACGATGTCGCGTTCGTGGACGGCAAGTTTCTTGCGGTTGGAAATTCGGGCACAATCACCCGTTCCGCCGATGGCATAGAATGGTTTCAGAGCCGTCATGCCGGCTCGCAGGATTTGTACGGCTGTGGCATCGCTTTTGGGAGATTCATCGCCGTGGGCGAACGATCTTCAATCGTCACGTCGCCCGATCAGCAGGCCTGGACGTCTGCCTCCGCCGTGACCGACAGGAATCTGCGCGCGGTTACATTCGGCAACGGTCGATTCGTCGCGGTGGGAGAAAACGCGTCTGCGATTTATTCCAGTGACGGCGCCAATTGGACGGCGCGACCGGTCTTTGAATCAATTGGCGGCTTGCCAATCACATGGTTCAATTCGGTGGCTTTTGGGGATAACACCTTCGTCACTGTGGGTGGACAGGGGGCGCCGACGTTCACTTCGCCTGACGCCACTTCATGGACGCAGCGTTATTGGAACCTGGGCTCGGACGACTTATTTGGGATCGCCCACGGGGATGGGCTTTTCGTTGCGGTGGGATGGATCAGCACTGGCTATGGCCTTCGCGCCGGCTACCGCAAATCCGAGAATGGAATCGACTGGACCGGCGGTCATGTGGGTCCGGAGTCGCCGCTCCGTTGCATCACGCACGGGAATGGCTTGTGGGTAGCCTCGACGTTTTTTTTAACGCGCATTGGGACCATGAACCTAATAGAGTTGGCGCGCAGCACCGCGCAGCGTGACCGCATATCATTATGAAGCGC
>JAKEEH010000194.1 GCA_022616725.1 Limisphaerales bacterium
GATGTCAACATAGATCGCGCGGATAGACTGGGATTGATCTTGCCGACAAGCCTTTGCGCCAGCCAGGTAGCGCGCGGCATCGCCCGGCAACTCAATGCCACTGCCGAAAAAGCGAGCGGCGGGGTTACTCGGTTTGTCGCGCTTCCTCACACGGAGGGCTGCGGCGTATCGGGGGGCATTTCGGAGCAACTTTATTTGCGGACTATGGCGGGTTACCTCGCACACCCGCTCGTCGCCCGTGCCCTGGTGCTTGAGCATGGTTGCGAGAAAACGCACAACGACGCGATGCGTGATTTCATCGCTCAGCGCGGCATCGATCCGCAAAGGTTCGGCTGGGCCAGCATCCAATTGGATGGGGGTTTCGAGAAAGTGACCGGGAAAATTGCAAGCTTCTTTCAGCTCAAAGCGGAGTTGTCTCACCCACCACAGCCCCTCACCATAGCGCTCACTGCATCCGAGGCGGTTCCCGACCTCATAGCAGAAGCTTTTGCACAAGCGGCGGCGGCGATTGTCGAGAGCGGCGGATCCGTCGTCGTGCCGCAGAACTGCGCGGCCTTGTTGGAGGCGCCGGCTTTCAAAGACATGTTCACGGGTGGGACCGGAGCCTCTGTCGCTTATGGGGAAGCGGTGCGCGTGCCGGGCTTTCACATCATGGAAGCGCCCACGGAACATTGGATCGAAACTTTGACCGGCCTCGGCGGAACTGGCGCGGAGATCATCGTGGCTTATGTGCAGCAGGCCCTGCAGGGACATCCTCTTGTGCCAACGATCCAACTCGGCCCGGAAGGGGCCCCCGACATTGATGCGGCGGCGACGGGCGAGGGGCTTGCGGACAGAATGCTGGAACTTGTCAGGGGGGTGGCGCGGGGTGGTTACGTGCCTAGGAATTTAATTCTTGACAATACAGACTTCCAGATCACGCGGGGCCTCCTGGGAGTGTCGTTGTAATGCCGTGGGCGTGGCTCCGCTATGGAGATCGTTTGCGGAGTGGAGGGGATTGCTCGCGAGGCAGATGCCTTACGACAGCAGGGGATGCTGGACAGGAGGCATCCTACAACCGAAAACGGAACCTGCTCTGAGCAGTTTCCACGTTCCGCTTCGCGCCTCGCGAGCGTTCGCTCTTATTCTTCCTCCCACGGAAGGTCGGGACGGCCAGGACCGTTAGTTAAGGGCGACGCCGCGCCGGATGTAGGTCGGCACGTCGAGGTCCTGGCCGTGATGAATGGTCGGCTCGCTCTTCTCGAAGCGGCCGCGTGAAATGATGTCAAGCGGAAGTTGAGTTTGCCGCAGGCGCGCCGTTTGTTTGCGGAGCCGCGGCGTTTCCGCCTGGTCCGGTTTTGTCTTCGCCGGCCTGAACGGATTCAGTCCCTCGCTCGCCGCATCTGCCGCGAGCAGAGCGGCCGCGGAAGAATCAGCCCCGCCGCGCGAGGCGATCAGGGTCACGGTCAATTGATCTCCAAGTCGCGCATCGACGGCTGCGCCGACGGTGATGTGAGCGCCATCGCAGACGCGATTGATGCGTTCCATGAGGTGATGGACTTCACCCATCGAAAATGCCGGGCCGGCCAGAATAGAAACGAGGACCTGGTTGGCCTCGGTCAGGAGCGCGCCGCCTTCGAGCATGGGATGTGCGACAAGCTTTTCAGCCGCCTCGCGGGCACGATCGTCACCGCTGGCTTCGGCTATAGCAATCGAACTCTCGGCGTGACGACCCTGGGTGACGGCGCGGAGTGCCGCGAAATCCACTTGCACGATACCGGGCCGGGTCAGCAGACCCCAAATTGCCACGATGGTGCGCGCGACGTAACTGTTCATGTGGTCGAGCGCCTCGACAATTGGCGTCTTGTCATCCACCAGCTTGAGAAGTTTTTGGTTTGGAAGCCAGATGACGCCGTCGGCGACTGCTTTGAGTTCCTGCAGGCCGAGGGCCGCCTGACGCTGACGGCGAGCGCCTTCAAATTCAAAAGGCATCAGGGCGATGCCAAAGACCAATGCGCGAGACTCCCGCGCGATTCGAGCGGCGACGGGCGCAGCACCCGTTCCCGTCCCGCCGCCAAGACCGGCAACGACGAAGACAATGTCGGCACCATCGCAAAGGGCCTGGATCGAAGAGGCGTCCTCTTCCGCAGCGGCCCGGCCGCGTTCGGGATCGCCACCCGCACTGAGGCCGCGCGTGGCCTGCTTGCCGAGAACGATTCGCGGTTCGATAGACAAACGGGCCAGGGCAGCGGCATCGGTGTTAAGCACGGCCAAAGTGACGCCCGCGAGGGGCTCGCGGGCGAGGTGTGTGACTGCATTACAACCGGCTCCTCCCACACCTAAAACTGAAATTTTTGTGAAACGCTCCGAAGTTGGCGTCTGATGAATGAAGTCCATATTAAGTGAGTGGGGACGACGTGCCTTGGCGTCAGGACCGGCGGAGCAGTCCACCGAAAGTTTCTTTGAAGGCCTGGGTAATAAATCCCTGGCGCGTCCGCTTTTTCTGCTGCATCGAACCGAATTTGACGAGACCAATCGCAGTGGCGAACTCAGGTTGATCCAGTGCGGACTTAAGGCCGCTGATCGAGTTCGCTTTGCCGATCGAGGTGGGAAGCTGGAAATAGCGCTCAGCCACGTTCTGAATGCCAGGAATGCGCGCGCCGCCACCGCAAATGAAGACGCCGGCGCGAAGATAATCGAGCAGCCCCGCCCCGACCAATTCCTGCTCGATCAACTCAAAGATCTCCTCGATCCGCAAAGACATGATTTTGCGCAAATGTTCGAGGTTGATAGTTTTGCCCGGCGCGCCCAGTTGGCTTTCGGTCGAGACGCTTTTGGTCTTGTCGGTGTCCTCAAAGCAAGCGGCGCCATGTTTAATCTTCAGGTCCTCGGCTTTACTAAGGGGAATTTTCAATCCGTAGGCCAGGTCGTTGGAAATATGATCGCCGCCCACGGCGAGCACGCCGGTATGCTTAACGTTGCCCCCGCTGTAAACGACATATTCGGTCGTGCCGCCGCCCATATCGATTACTAATGCACCCATCTCCTTTTGTTCCGGGCTAAGCAGCGCCAAGGAGGAAGCAAGCCCATTGAAGACGATTGCGTCCACTTCCACCTGCAACCCCTTGACGACGCGAACGGGATTTTGGAGGCGGTTGAACTTCCCATGAATGACGTGAACGTCCACTTCCACACGGGCGCCAAGCATGCCGACCGGGTCGATGATGCCATCCTGGCCATCGACCAGGAAATTCTGGCGAATCGCGTGCAGGACGTAGTTTTCAGCCGGCAGATTGACGGCCTTGGCGTTTTTGACGACGTCTTCGACGTCTTCCTCGCAGATTTCCCGGTCCGCGGACACGACGGGATGAACGCCGCGATTGGTAAAGCCGCGAATATGGCCGCCCGTGACGCCGAGAAAGACACTACGGATCTCGACGTCGGCCATCTGCTCGGCTTCGACGATGGCGTTGCGGATGTCTTCGGCCACTACCGAGGCGTCTGCGATCTCGCCTTTGCGCACGCCGCGCGAACGGGACTGCCCCAGGCCGATGATGTTCAAGCCGCTGCTGGCATTCTGCTCGCCAACGACAGCGCAGACTTTCGAGGTTCCGATTTCCAATCCAACAATGACTGGAGAGTTGTCAAACATGCCGTTTCCTTGAAGGTTTCGAGGGTTTGCGCGGTGACGGAGGGGCGAAAGTGGCTTCGACGAGACGCGCCGGGACGTTGTTTGAAACTGAGAGGTCGATCCAGGCCACGTGTTTCCCGACGCGCCGCACATGGTCGTGAACGGCGCGCCAACGGCGCAACTGCACGGATGGATCCCCAAAGCCAAAGGTCAGTTCAGTGTCCTGGGTGGTCGTTGCCTGGAGCACGCCTGGGACTGAGAGGTCAACTTCTTTCAATTCGACGACCTCGGCCATCGGCGAGCGCTCGAAGGCCTGGATAAGCTGCAAAGCGGCGCGCAATTGGGGCGATTCGACCCGACGGCCTGGACGCAACTCGCTGGCAGGGATTCCGATGAGAATGGGGAACCCCTCGGTCGTTGCCGCGGACGGCACGGCTCGTTGATGCGGCTCGAGCGGATTCATGATCATGCCTTGTGCGTCGATCAAGCACGTGCCGCGGTCGGCGATCCCGCTGGAATGCAGCCGCGGGTAAAAGAAGCGGGCAATGGGCTCACGTTCTGTGACCCGGATTTTGAGGGTGTGCGGCAGCAGGCGTTCGACCGCAGCGGATTGAATAACGGGGACAAGCTCAAGATCGCGCTTGACGCGCTCGAGATCCAGCGACAGCAGGTTATCTTCAAGCTTCACCCCGGCCCAACGCCGGATCTGTTCGCGGGAGATAACGCCGTCAGTCTCAACATCCAAATGGTGGATCGCAAAAGCGGGATTTTCGTAAAGGAGATAACGCAAAGCCGCTTCCCCACCACGCCAGGCGCCGAAACAAATGATGCCAGTTAGAAGAAGAGTACTTAATCCCACAGTCACGCGGCGAAATCGGCGCTGCCGCCGCTGGCTCGAGCGCAGTTTGACGTCGAGGACGTGCTTGCGTTCGAAACGACGGTTCTTCGGCTTGCGGTTAAACCACATTCAGGCCCCTCCGACCAGCACGGGCCACGTATTTGGAAGGTCTATGCATTGACGCGGCGGATCCGGCAGGCATTTGGCGATTTGTCCAAACTGCCACTACGTTCGAGCGACCATCTTACGTTGGCGGGCCAGTTCCAGCATGCGGCGGCAGAGTTCTTCATAGCTCAAACCTGCCGCGGCGGCAGCCTTGGGCAAAAGGCTGGTTTCGGTCATGCCAGGAAGTGTGTTGACCTCCAGGACGACCGGTTCGCCATTTGGCCGAACCATAATATCTACACGGGCGTAGTCGCGACCGCCCACCGCGCGAAATGCGCCCAGTCCAGCCGCCTGGATTCGCTGAGTCGTCTCAGCATCGAAAGGCGCCGGACAAAGGTAATCGGTGGATCCCGCGGTGTATTTGGTCGCGTAGTCGTAGTGACCCTGCTTGGGGCGCACTTCGACGATGGGGAGGACTTCGTCGGCCAAAATGCCAACAGTGGTTTCCCGCCCGACGATTCGCTCCTCCATCAGCACCTCGGAATCGTAGCGAAGCGCTTCGGCCAGCGCGGCATTCCAATCCGCCACGCGTTCGACAAACTGCAGACCCACGCTGGAACCCTGGCGAATGGGCTTGAGCACGACCGGAGTATTCCAACCGCGCGGCCATGGGGCGGTGGGCGACTTGAACACTAAATAACGAGCCGTCGGCACTCCAGCTTCGAGACAACGCTGTTTCGTGAGGACTTTGTCAAAAGCGATGCGGCTCGCTTCGGGACCGCAACCTGTATAAGGCACTCCAAGTTCCTCAAGGCGCGCCTGGACCGTACCGTCCTCACCGTAGGCGCCGTGCAAGGCAAGAAACACCACGTCGGTGCCCGACGGTAATTTCCACGATGGATCCACAGGATCAAGTTCGGTCACGTCATGACCAACGCGGCGCAAGGCCCTGGCCACTGCCGTTCCCGAACACAATGACACTTCGCGTTCGGCAGAAGGTCCACCGAGAAAAACGGCCACGTGGACGCGGTCAGACATGGAGATCCTGGCCGATGATTTCGACCTCTGTTTCAAGCTCGATGCCCCGAGCGGAGCGAACACGTTCGCGGATGACTTCAATGAGGTTCAAGACATCGCGCGCAGTCGCGTGGCCCTCGTTGACAATAAAATTACCGTGAACGTCCGACACAACCGCCCCTCCCACGCGCGTGCCCTTAAGACCGAGTTCGTCGATGAGCTTTCCAGCCGGAATCGCCTTTGGATTTTTGAAGATGCAGCCGGCACTGGGCGCGGCGGGCTGAGACTCCCAGCGTTTGCGGCTGAATTCATGCATGCGTGCCGCCACGGCATCGGCCGAAGCGGGTTGGCCCTTCAATAGGGCACCCAGGGCGATATGATTCTTGAACATCGGGCAGCCGCGATATTCGACATATACTTCGCCTGCTTTGCGTTCGTGGGCACGGCCCTGGCAGTCCATAAAACGGATCGAGTCGATGACGTCAAAAAGCCATGAACCGTTCGCGCCGGCGTTCATCCGCATCGACCCGCCCAGACTACCGGGGATGCCTTCAAGAAACTCAAGGCCGGTTAAGCCGTGACGCCTTGCTTCGACGGAGATCGCTTTCAGTTTCGCTCCAGCGCCGCAATGCAACCGGTCCGCCTGAACCTCGATCCGGCTGAAGTTCGGGTGCATGAGGCAGATAACGACGCCGCGAATGCCGCCATCGCGCACGAGAAGGTTGGACCCGCGGCCTAGCATCGTAAATTGAATTTCCTTTTCGTGGCAAAAGGCCAGGACTGTGGCAAGATCCGCTTCAGAGGCGGGTTCGACGAGGACGTCGGCAGGTCCGCCAACCCGCAGCGTAGTCCGCCGGGCCAGCGGCTCGTTGGGATGTACTGCGGTCTCGCGCGAAACGCGCGCCATGAGTTCAGTTCCAAGTATCTGCTTTTCGCTCACAGGAAATTGTCGCATGTCAGCCGCGAATGCATGCGCCGCATGCGTAATATCACCAGCCCCAAGAAAGAGAACAAGATCGCCGGGGCGCAATTCGCCCAGAATCGCCGCGCGCAGGTCGTTGAGGCTGGGAACGAACTGGACAGATTGCCCCTGATTGCGAACAGCGTCAGCGAGCCGGTTGCCGTTAACGCCTGCGATGGCTGGTTCGCTCGCCGCGTAAACCTCCGTAATCCACAATTTATCGGCGCCTTTGAAACAGGCGGCGAACTGGACCAATAAGTGTTGCGTACGCGTGTAGCGGTGAGGTTGAAAGGCGACCAACAAGCGAGCAGGCGCAAGCGCTTTGAACGCCTCGATAGTCGCCTCGATTTCCGCCGGGTGATGTCCGTAATCCTCGAATACGCGGAAACGAACGTCGGAAAAGAGCGCCTGCTGACGCCGTGCGGCGCCGCTAAATGGAGCGATAGCACTCGCGATGGCTGCAGGCGCAAAGCCGTAATGATGAAGCAAGGCGATGACTGCGGTGGAATTAGAGACATTCTTGCCGCCGAGTAATTTCGTGCAGAATTCGCCGAGGCAAATACCTTCTCGCCAAACCTCAAATCGTTGACCCGGCGCCCCTGAGTCCTGATTTGCTACAATTACGGCGCGATAAGCCGCGAGAGGATGAAAGCCAAAGGAAATTGCGTTGCGCTGGCGCGCCAGGACTTCGGCCAGGCGCAGATCGTCAGCGCAAAAAAAGACCGGCCCTTTGGTCTGGGCAGCAAATCGTTGGAATTCGGCGCAGATTGCTTCGACGCTGGCGAAATAATCGAGGTGCTCCTCGTCCACATTAAGGATGACGGCGGCTTCCGGATGAAACTCTGCGAGAGTGCCATCGCTTTCGTCAGCTTCGACAACAAAGAGCGGCTGGGCGGGCTGAGACCCGCCCAAACCGCTTTGCAACGGAAAGCGCGCGTGCCGTCTGAGTTGCGGCACGAGCGCACCTACGGCGTATCCAGGGTTGGTTTCGAGATTTTCAAGCGCGAAGGCCAGCAGCGCGGTTGTGGTGGTTTTACCGTGCATGCCCGCGACACAGATTCCGTGTTGACCGCGGAGCAGGGCCGCGAGCAGCACGGCGCGGCGCGCGATTGGGATTCCGAGCCTTTGGGCTTCGAGGAGCTCCGGATTGTCCGCACGGACGGCCGATGAGTAAACTACGAGGGCGGGAGCCGCCCCGAGCAATTGCGCCGCCGTGTGGCCCATGAAGATCTGTGCGCCGCGCCCAACGAGTTCTCGGGTCACTTCGTTCAACAACAAATCGGAGCCGGCCACAGGATGACCAAGATCGAGGAATATGTGCGCCAGGCCGCTCATGCCGCATCCCCCAATGCCGACCAGATAAACGGGCGCCCTCGGATGATCGCGCAGGAGCACGCCCGCCTGTTCCGATGAAAGGGCGATCATGCCAGCACGGCGCGGGAATCGTTTACCGGCTCGGAGGCGTCGTGTGCGTCCGAATCAGCCGGCCGGCACAGGCCCATCGCGGTCATCAGCGAGAACATTTTCTCTGCAATGAGACTGGCCGCTTGTGGCGAATGCCAGCGGATTAGTTCTTCTGACATCATTTGGCGCGCATTGTCATCACGCAGCAGATTGGAAGCCATTGCGGCGAGTTTCTCCCCGGTGGCGCTCGCCTGATCGAGAAGCCACGCCGCACCCGCATCAGTGAGCGCACGCGCGTTATAGAACTGATGGTTGTCTGTCGCCGCAGGGTAAGGGATGAGGATAGCTGGAACACGCATCGCCGCCAGTTCGGCGAGCGATGAAGCGCCGGCACGGCTGATGGCAATGGTCGCCGCGCCAAGGGCCATCTCCATTTCAGAAAGAAATGGCCGCACAACCGCCTTGACCCTGTGCTGCTTCGCATATTCGGCCTGAACACGCTCCAGGTCTTCGGCACCGGTAAGGTGCAGGAACTGCAGGTCAGGAAACCCGTTCCCAAGGATTGGCAGCGCCTGAAGCGCCAATTCGTTTATGCCGGTAGCGCCCTGGCTTCCACCCATGATTAATAACACCGGTTTATCCGCTTTCAGGCCCAGAGCCATACGAGAGGATTGGGCATCGGACGGTTGAAATTGTGGCCGTACGGGCGTGCCCGTGCTCAAGACGTTTGTGTGATGAAGCCGGCCTGCGGCGGAAGGAAACCCAACGAAGGCCTGATGGACCACATGGGACAGCCATCGGTTGGCGCGGCCCGGGATGGTGTTGGACTCGTGCAGAAACGTGGCGGCCCCGCAGGCTTTCGCCGCGAGCACGGGCGGAGCGCTGGTGAAACCACCCATACCGAGAACGGCCTGTGCCGGGCGGCGCTGTAGCAGTTTTCGAGACTGGACGAGCGATTTACGGAACCCATTGCAGAACTGGATTAATCGGCCGCGGCCCAGGCCGACGGCCGGCAGCGTGGTGACTTCCATCCCCTGAGCGTTGCGAACCGCCTGCTGATCGACCTCTTTCGGCGAGACCATCAGCAGCACGTCGCAGCCGCGCCGCATTAATTCTTCGCCGACCGCCATTCCCGGGAAGAGATGTCCCCCTGTGCCGCCGCAAGCGATACAGGCCAAAGGTCTGGATGAACCATGCGCACTCATGAATTTGAAAAGGCTATGGATCCGAAAAGGCGCGCCGGAGAGGCTTTGCTTTCACGCGCGCGCCGGGCGATGTTTGCCAGCAAACCTATGCAGGCAAGCATCACCACAAGATTGGAGCCGCCGTAGCTAATGAATGGCAGCGGAAGACCTTTATTGGGAAGCGAGCCGGTAACGACACCGACGTTGACCGCAGCCTGCAGCGCGATCAGGAACGTGATACCTGACGCGATCAGCATCCCAAAAATGTCGCAAGCGTTCCAGGCGATGTAAACGCCGCAGATCACGATGAGGGCATACGCGAAAACGACAAACAGCGTGGCGGAAAGGCCGAGCTCCTCACCAATAACGGATAAAATGAAATCAGTGTGATGTTCGGGTATGCGGCCAAGCTTTTGGCGGCCATCGCCCAAACCGACGCCTGTAGGGCCACCGGAGCCGAGGGCGACCATGGCCTGATAGGCCTGCATACCTTTGTCCTGCTTGGTCTCCTCGAGATGAAGCCACGAGTAAATACGCTCGGAACGCATTGGGTTCTGCCACAAAAACAGGCCCAGTCCGATGAGCGTGAGCAAAACGGGGGGAAGAAAGTAACGCCATCGAATCCCAGCAATTAACAAAACCATCGACGAGCCCGTCCCCAAGAGGACGGCAGTGCCAACATCCGGCTCGACAAAAATCAAACCAACGACAACTGCAACGACTACGCCGGGAATGACCGTCCCGCGCCAGAAACTTTGCATGTAGCGTTGGTAACGCTCGCCGTAGTGCGCCAGCGCAATGATCAAGGCCACCTTGGCCAACTCCGATGGCTGCATCGTGAAGGGTCCCGCCTTCAGCCAGCGGCTCGCGCCATTGATAACGACCTTGATTCCAGGAACGAGAACAAGACCGAGCAGCAGGCACATCGCCGCGAGAATTGCCCATGGAACCCACGGATAAGCCTTGAGCCAGCGATAATCGATCGTCATCGCAAGCCAGCACGCGATTAAGCCAATACCGCACCAAATGGGTTGCACGAGCAGATAATTGGTTTCCTTCTGGCCCGTGCTCGCGCTAAACAACATCACCATGCCCAGGACAAGCAGAGCAGCTACTGTCACGAACAAGACTCTGGGGATGAACTTCAAACGATCAGTAACTGTCGCATAAACCCAAAAAGCACGAACATGCAGGCCAAGTAACCGCGGAACTCCGACGATTCAACTGCGCAAGGACAGCTTCCGATGTCGCGATTCCGATTGGGGTCGTCAGAGGTACGCATTCATGCGGCTCTGTGGCAACTGCGGACGGGACGTGCCGCTCCCGTGCCGCACTTCATGCGGATACGCTAAAGCCCGGCGCCTCGCCTACTGAATCGCCTCAGGCAATGGCGCTGTTCCCGGGGCTGGAGCACTGCCGCCAACGGCAGTTTTGGTCGGGATTTTCAACCTTTGGCCCACCTTGATTTGTGTGGTAGTCAGGTTGTTGGCGGCCTGCAGTTCTCTGACTGTCAAGTTGAATTTCTTCGCGATGGCGTTCAGAGTGTCTCCCGATTTGACCGTATAGGTCTTGCCGTTGGTGACCGTGGTCCCGTTAGCAAGAGTCGTCGGGACGCTGGCCATTTTCGCGGGAATGACAATCTTCTGCCCGACCTTCAAACGCGTCGAATCGACGCCCGGATTGGCATCGGAAATGGCGCGCACGGTGACGCCATATTTCTTTGCAATCGTGGAAAAGCTTTCGCCCTTAAGCACGACGTGCTCGCCTTGCATTGAGGCTGGAGTTGGCGGCGCAGGTTCGGTGATCGCGCCCGGCAACACTTCGGGCGAAGACGGGGTCGCGCTTGTTGCGGGTGTGCCCGTCGCACCGACGAATTGCTGAGCCACGTTGCCAGTGGTGGCCGCTGTCACGGGAGGCGCAGACGTGGTTTCCGGCGGCGGGAGTTGAGTCACCGGCGGAGGCGGGTAGGATCCGGCAATGTCGTTGGTCTGGTCGGTGCCGGCCTGGTCGGTCGTGCGTTTACACCCGGCCAGGAGGAGAGAACCGAGTAAGACCACGTGGATGGCAAGAATGGTGAAAACTGCGATGCGAATATGAGACCGGCCCCTTTGTTCCAGAAATGTCCCCTGTGGAATCAGTGGATTTGGCGTGGTATTCATTTTTGTTTTTAGCGGGCGCTCAGCGTCCATTTTGAGGTAGTTGTATTAATTCGCCCCGGGACTTGCCTCAGGTTCCGGAGCAAATTTGTTTTTAGTTAGTTTGTTTACTTCCAAGTCTTTTACCGCCTGGCGAAAGACATCACCCCGATGCTTGTAGTTTTGAAACTGGTCAAAGCTCGAGCATGCGGGCGAAAGCAATACAATGTCGCCACTCTCCGCACCGCGCGCGGCACTCTGCACAGCTTCTAACAGCGAATCTGAGAGCGTGCAAGGAGTAAACAAGCTCCACGCGGCGCGAAGTTTCTCGCGCGTTTCACCGATGAGGAAAGCGGCTTTGACGCGCTGGGAAAGCAATGGTCCGACATCGTGATACTCGAAAGCTTTGTCTTTGCCGCCGGCGATGAGCAAAACATTTGGCTCTCCTGCCCGCCCTTGCGGAACAGTCAGAAGCGCCTTCTGCAACGAGTCCAGGTTGGTTGACTTCGAATCGTTGATGTATTTAACGCCGTTTACTTCTGCCACGAGTTCACAACGGTGCGGAGCCGGGGAGTAGGACTTCAGCGATTCCGCCATGCCCTCCAAAGGAACCCGCAGGACCCGCCCGACCGCCAACGCCGCCATAAGATTCTCAGCATTATGTGGGCCACGCAGCTGGCAATGATCCATGTCCAGTAATGGGCCTGTCCAACCCTCCAAACGGCTCTGTAGCAGACCACGGTCGAAGTAAATGTCCGCTCGGCGGTTATTGACGCTAAAAGTGACGATTTTCGAGGGAATTGGCACGTTCAGGGACCGAAGCTGTGCCAGGGCTTCGCTCTGGACAATGGCCCAGTCGAAGGCCTGCTGGTTCATGAAAATGCGCGCCTTGGCGCGGGCGTAATCGGCCATTCCCGAGTACCTGTCCATGTGATCAGGTGTAATATTGAGCAGTACGGCCACGGCGGGGCGGAAAAACTGGATCGTCTCGAGTTGAAATGAGCTGACTTCAAGGGTCAAAAAATCCAAATCTTTGGTCTGTTCTGCCACGGAGCAGACAGGCGTGCCGATATTGCCGGCGGCGACGGTTTTGATCTGATTCTGGCGCAGGAGCCGTTCGACCAATTCGGTTGTGGTGGTTTTTCCGTTTGTGCCGGTGATCGCGATGTTCAGGCAGACGGAGTTCTGATAACCGAGCTCAAGCTCACCAATGATCGGAATGTGTTGGCCGGCCACGACCTTGAGAGCCGCACTATCCCACGGCACGCCCGGGCTGACAACGGCGAGATCGAAGCGCACGTTCGGCAGGGGCGCGATCCCAAGTTGCACGTCGATGCATTTAGCGCGCAAATCGACGGCCTCGCGGCGCAATGGTTGGGAATCAGCCTCATCGACCGCCCATACACGGGCTCGCCGGCGCAGCAGGAGGTCGCAAGCCGCTTTTCCGCTGGCACCAAGACCCAGCACAAGGACGTTTTTGTCTTCAAGCGCAAGCACTATCGAATTTTAAGTGTGCACAACGCCACCACGGCGCAGAGTATGCCAAGAATATAGAAGCGGAGCACAACCTGTGATTCGTGCCACCCCTTCTTCTCGAAGTGATGGTGCAGCGGCGCCATCAGGAAAATTCGCTGGCCAGTGCCCGTGCGGCGCTTCGTGTATTTGAAATAGCTCGTTTGCAACAATACGGAAGCCGCTTCGAGGACGAAAACTCCGCCCGCGATCACGAGCACGAGCGGCTGGCGAATGAGCACGGCGATGATACCGAGCGCACCGCCGAGCGCCAGCGACCCGGTGTCGCCCATAAAGACCTGGGCCGGGTGGCAGTTGTACCAGAGAAAGCCCAGCCCGGCCCCGATCATAGCCGCGCAAAATACTGTCAATTCGCCGGCACCCGGCACATATGGCACTTGCAAGTAGCTGGCCATGCGCTCGTTCCCGGCAATGTACGTCAATACTACGAACACGAAGGACACAATCAGCGTGCAACCGATCGCCAGGCCGTCCAGGCCGTCCGTGAGATTCACAGCATTGGAGCTCCCGACGATGGTTAGCACCGTCAGAATCAATCCAATTACGATCCCCGCGGCGCCAACCGCGACGGGCGTCTTCACAAACGGGGCCATCACTTCGCTGACCACTTTGAGTTTGTTGACTGCTGGCGATTTCCACAGATAGAGGGCGATAAAGGTCGCAAGGGCAAACTGCACCCAAAGTTTTACGTTTGGCGGCGTTCCACGGTTGTTTTGCTGTGTGATCTTCGCCCAATCGTCGTAAAATCCCAGTCCTGCCAGCACCAAAACCGAGAGCAGCGTCAACTGCATCAGTGTGTTCCACTGCGCCCACAGCAGGGCTGTGGCGTCCATAATCATGACAATGAGCATGCCACCCATTGTTGGCGTCCCTCGCTTGAGCCCGCTGCGGGTCAGAAAACCGGTTTCCTCGGCTTTGTCGGCATACTGCTGCCCAAACCTGGCGCGCTTGAGCCACGCGATCACTTTGGGGCCAAGCCACCAGCCCAAGGCAAGCGCCGTGATAGCAGCCCCAGCGCTGCGGACTGTGATGTATTTGAACAGCCGCAGGAAGGAGAGCGGGTCTTCCCATCCAGTATTTTGCGCCAGCTTCCACAGGTATTGGCTTAGGTAATAGACCATCTAATCGCGGCGCTGATGGACCGCCTTGTCGCGGCACAGGTCGTTGGCGCGAGTTCTGCCGACCAACCGCACCAAAAAATCCGGGGCTTCGAGTGCCGGCTTCCCGCCGGTGTTCTTCATGTCCACGCTTTCCGGCGTCATCGCGCTGAGCCTGCGACGTTTTTTGGATTTCATAAAGAAGTTTCTGGAGGATTTTATTGAAGCCGAAGGGTTTCGTTAAACTTCAGTGCGCAGGCGCTCTCCGACTCGCTCCAGGCCGGCGGAACGGGAGGCTTTTAGCAAGACCAGGTCTCCGCCTCGCAGCAGTGACGGGATCTCGTTGGCAGCCGAAGCGACATCTCGGTAGGCAAACGCGTTCTGCAAGCCTGACGCAACGGCGGCTTCCACCGTGACAGGGCCGAAATCTCCTACAGCAATAAGCTGATTTACCCCGAGTTCCACAGCGCGACACCCCACTTCCCGATGTGCCTCCACCGTGTGCGGACCCAGTTCCGCCATGTCTCCCAACACGGCAATACGCCGCCCATGGCACGGCAAGTCCGCCAGGACCTGCAACGCCGCCAGAGTAGAATCGGCGTTGGCATTGTAGGTGTCGTCCAGCACCCGCACACCCCGAACCTCAAAAAGCTGCATCCGCATTTTTGCCGGCTTGGCGGCAGCCAGGCCGGCGCGCGCTTCGCCAGGGTCAACGCCTAGTTCCGCGCCGACTGCAACCGCAAAGAGCGCATTTGCGATCTGATGGCGCCCGAGCAATCCGATCTCATAGTCACCGTCGAACTCGGGCTGCGGACCTGAGACGCGAAATCGAACTCCGGAATCATTCATTGAAATGAACTCGCCGCGCCAATGGGCTGAGCGATTTACGCCGACCGTTACACACTTTGCGCCCCCACGTCGGCGAATTTTGTCCGTCCACGGGCTCTCGCCGTTCAGAAAGAGCGTGCCTGAAGCCGGTAAAAGTTCCGCAAGCCAGCCTTCTTCCTCCATCACTCCTTCGATCGATCCGAAGTGTTCAAGGTGCTCGCGACCGATATTGGTAATTACACCGAGATTCGGCTGAACGATTTTCACTAGCGCGGGCAATTCGCCGGGATGGTTGGTGCCCACTTCAACCACGGCCGCCTCGTGCTTTGACTCGATGCTCAACAGAGTTAGCGGGACGCCAATGTCATTGTTGAAACTCGCCTCACTCCACGCGATCTCGTATCTCTGGCGCAAGACCGCCGCAATGAGTTCCTTTGTCGTAGTCTTTCCATTCGACCCACCGACCGCTATCACTCGAATCTGAAAATCCTTTCGGTAACGCGCCGCGAGAAGCCCAAGCGCTTTGCGTGTGTCTGCGACGGCAATTGCAGGCAACGCCGATCGAAATACTCGACCACGCTCCACAACGGCCGCAGCGGCGCCTTTGGCCGCAACTTCCCGAATATACTCATGGCCATCGAAGCGTTCCCCTTTAATGGCAACAAACAGATCGCCCGCGCAGATTTTTCGCGAATCGGTACTGACGCGCATTACCAGGATATCGGGCCCGCCGCCAATCAACTCGCCGGCGCATGCCTGCGCAACAAATTCCAGAGAGCGTGGTTCCATTATTCATCGAACTTAGCGCGTGGGATCAAGCCGAAGGTGTTGAAGCCGCGTAAAATGCGGAACGCTGACGACTTCATTCGTGCACGCGTGTTTCAAAAAAGGTCCGCACCCCGATAAACTCGTCGGAGTTCTGCATTTATCTTTATGCGGTCTTGGTTTCTGGGCACTTGTATCCCCGTCCTTCCAATGCCTCGCGCGCATGCGCGCGATCGTCGAATGGCACAACCGTGTCCTCGAATTCCTGGTAGGTCTCGTGGCCCTTGCCCGCGAGCAGCACGGCATCGTTTTCTTTGGCTTCGGCGATGATCCGGTGGATGGCGCGGCGGCGATCCAATTCGATGCAGTAGTCCTCTGCGCGCACCTGCCGATAGCCTTCCTCGATTTGCGCGGCGATTTTTTCCGGGGATTCTTTTCGTGGATTGTCGCTCGTAATGATCGTGTAGTCCGCCAGTTCCGCGGCAACTTTTCCCATTTTCGCCCGCTTGCCGGTGTCCCGATTCCCGCCACAGCCAAACGCAACCAGAACCCGCCCCTTGGTGACTTCACGAAGGGTTGTGAGCACATTCTGCAGCGCATCATCCGTGTGAGCGTAATCCACAAACACGGCGAACGGCTGGCCGCAGGAGATGATTTCAAGCCGACCCGGAACCGGCGCGAGGCCGCTCAAAGCGGCCTGGATGTGCGTGATATCAATGTCTAGCGCAAGGCCCGCCCCAATCGCCGCCAATGCGTTATAGATGTTGTGGCGGCCTATCAGGGGCACCCGGCAGGCAAACGACCGCCCGGAGGTTTCGATGTCGAAGGTCGAACTCCCACGCCCCAGTTGAATATTGGTGGCGCGCAGCCTGGCGGCATTTTGAAGACCATAGGTGAGTTCCACTTCAACATTGGTCAGCCCGGATAGCCGCGCGCCAAAAGCATCGTCGATGTTAATTACCGCCGCCGCCTTTTTTTGCCCGTGGCCAAGCGAGAGGAACAGGTTGCGCTTGGCGGCAAAGTAACTCTCCATCGTTCCGTGAAAGTCGAGATGATCGCGGGTCAGGTTCGTGAACACCGCCACGTCGAAATCGATCCCGAAGATCCGTTTCTGTTCCAGCGCGTGCGAACTGACTTCCATGACACACGCCTGGCAGCCGGCCCGCAGCATCTGCGCCATCATTTGCTGCACTTCGAGTGACTCCGGGGTGGTGCGTTGCGCCGGGATAACGCGGTCGCCGATCTCATAATGCACCGTCCCCATCAAGCCCGTCTTGATTCCGGCTGACTCGAGAATCGCCTTCGTCAAAAACGAAACCGTCGTCTTGCCGTTGGTGCCAGTGACGCCAATGACTTTGAGATTGGAACTCGGATGTTCAAAAAATGAACTCGCCACTCGTGCAAGCGCTTCGCGCACGTTCGCCACTTTAACCTTCGTCGCCTTTTGAGGCAGCCCGCCGTTGCGCTCGCAAAGAATGGCAACAGCGCCTCGACCAATCGCATTATGAATAAAATCGTGGCCGTCGGCCTTCTGGCCCGGAATCGCGACAAACAGCATCCCCGGGGTCACGCGTCGGGAGTCGTAGGTAATTCCCGAAATGTCGCGATCCATCGCGCCTTCCACGCCCAGGACGGGCACGTTTTCCAGGAGTCGTCGCAGTTCCATCACGGCTTTTCCACGGCAGCAGTTCGCACCCGACCGCCACCCCGCGTTCGCGCCATGCTCTCATTCAGCCCCTCGTCACGGTCGGGCCGAATTTTAAGGTAATTTGCCACCTTCTCTGCCACTTGTCGAAAAGTTGGCGCGGCCGTTTGGCCTCCGTAATATCCCCTTGACGCATCAGGCTCATCGAACATGATCGAAATGCATACTTCGGGTGCATCCGCGGGGAAGAACCCGATAAACGAAGCCACGTATTCGCCTGTATATCCGCCAACGCCGGGCTTCTGCGCCGTGCCGGTCTTGCCCGCCACCGAATAATGCTCAAGCCTCGCCTTCGCAGCGGTCCCATCCATTGTGACCACGGTCTTCAACGCGCCCACGGTCTCACGCGCGGCCCGTTCGTTGACCACACGGCGGACCATGCGGGGGTGATATTGCGCGAAGGTTTCGCCATTAAATGTTTCCAGCCGGGTTACCAGCAGCGGCTGCATTAAACGGCCATTGTTGGCGATAGCGCACATCGCCATCGCCATCTGCAGGTGAGTAACAGCGATGCCCTGGCCGATCGGGATGCGCGTGATCTTGAGCTTATCCCACGCCTCGACATCGTCGAGAATTCCTGGGACCTCGCCCGTGAGTGTGATACCGGTGCGCGCATCAAACCCGAAGGAACGGAGGTGTTCGTAAAGCCGCTTTTCCCCAAGCATCAAACCGATCTTTGCCGTGCCGATGTTGGAGGATTTCGTGATGACGTTTTCCACGGTCAGCGCGTCGTAATGCCCGTGGTCGTGCAGTGGTTTGCCGGCGTAATGCCACAGTCCGCTTTCGCAGTCGATCACATCGGTCAGCCGAACCACCCCGTCGTGCAGCGCGGCTGAAATGGTCACGATTTTGAACGTCGAGCCCGGCTCATACACATCTGAGATGATACGATTGCGGCGGCTGTCCTGCGGAGATTTCCCCGGTTCGTTCGGATCGAAGTTGGGAAGCACTGCCATGGCCAGGATTTCACCCGTGCGAGGCCGGATTACGAGTCCGGAGGCGCTCTTTGGTCCAAACCTCTCCACAGCCACGCTCAACTCGCTTTCAAGAATGTTCTGGATGACCATGTCGATCGTGAGGACCACGTTCAGCCCCGGGCGCGCATCAACGTCTTGTTCGCGGTTGATCACGATCTCCCGTTTGCGGCCATCTGTTTCGGTAATGCGCCAGCCGCGCATACCGGCAAGCTGCGTGTCGAACCACCGCTCGATCCCGTCGATTCCCCTTAGTTCATGGACGGACAACTCGTTGAACTCGCCTTCGATCTCCTGAGCAAAGCCAAGCACGTGCGCCGCCAGCCGCCCGCTTGGATACACCCGATGCTGATCGTCAACGGTAAACACCGCATTTTGGCGCAACGTTCGGTAGAATCGCTGCTCGACCTTCGAGGGTTTGCGATCCTCGAACTTAAACGCAATTGCTGACATCGCCTGCGTGACCTGCTGCCACTGTTCGACACTCAGCTTGCGCTTCAAATCGACATATTTCCGGACTGTAACCGTGCCATCACTGTTCGTGCGCCACGGATAGAGCAGCCGAGTTAATTCCGTCCGTTCGTACTCGAGCAAAGGCGCGATCGCGCGCGCCACATCGGCATGGTGCCGCCCCATTAGACTCGGGTCCGCGCAGACCCGTTTCACCGGCAGGCTGGTCGCCAGCGGGTTGCCATTGGCATCTAAAATGTCCCCGCGTCGCGGTTCCCGGAAGTAAACCCGCTTGTTGATGCGTTCCGCCAGCGCGCGGTACTTCTCGTGCTGCCAGACTTGCAGATCCACCAGCCGCGCCGCCAGCCCCACAAACACAACACCCAAAAACGCCGCCAGCGCGAATAACCTCCGCAAATGTCCGTTCTTGACCACGCTCTTAAATCAAACCAACCGCCCGTGCCTATCGGTTCCTCACCCGACAGCGACACAGGCGGCGGTAAAGCAATTACTCATTCAGACGCCGGAAATCTTCATCAAAGACGATCAGCGCCGCAGCATCATTCGTTGCCGGTTCCGGCAAGGGTTCCTGCAACCAGATCATCTGCACCGATGGCGCCTGCGCCAGCCCAAGGTTTTGCCGGCGTACCCGCTCTTCAATGCGCTGCGGCAACTGCAGGTTTGCGAGTTGCGTCGCCCGCAATTTGTTCTCCCATCTCAAGCGTTCCAAAACCATCTCGCGCCGGGCGATCTGCCGGCCTAATTCGTGCAGCTTGTTCTTTTGCAGCACGTACCCCACCGCCGAACCGCCCAGCAGGAAGCAGATCAGACTCGCCTTCAATGCCGGCCCGAGCCAGTTTGCCACTTCGTCATTTCTGCGATTCCTGGCCACTTACAATTTTTCCAGCACCCGCAACTGTGCGCTCCGGGCCCGCGGATTCTCCCGCAATTCCTCCTCCGAGGGTCGCACGGCCTTCCGCTGCACCCATCGCATTTCCGCCGCAGCCGGCTCGCGCAACTCCGGCACGTCCACTTCTCCCGCGAAGGTATAGTCACGCGTTTTCTCACGCCCGAATTCCTTTACAATTCGATCTTCCAGCGGCTGGAATGTGATCACCACCAGGCGGCCAACCGGCCGCAAACAGGCGCAAGCTGCCGCAAGTCCGCTGCGGAGCGAACGTTCTTCATCATTCACCGCCATCCGTAACGCCTGGAACACGCGCGTAGCGGGATGTCTCTTTTTTCCATGGCGCGACGACAACCGTTCAATTAACCGCGCCAACTGCGTCGTGGTCTCAAAACGCGCCTGCTGCCGCTCCCGCGCGATTGCTCGCGCGAAGCGTCTCGCCTGCGGCTCTTCCCCAAACTCACGGAAAATCTCCGCCAGTTCCCTTTCATCCAATCCATTGACCAACTCCGCAGCCGTCACCCTCTGGCGGCTATCCATCCTCATGTCGAGCGGCCCTTCCCGCTGGAAACTGAACCCGCGTTCGCCCTCATCCACTTGGGGCGAGCTTATCCCCAGATCCAGCAGCACTCCGTCACAACTGCTGCGCTCCACTATGTCCGCCAGTTCCGAAAAATTCTTGTGCCGCAACTCGAAGCGGCCCACATATTCAGCAAGACGCCTTCGGGCCGCTTCCAGCGTGGTCGCGTCGCGATCAAATCCAATCAGCCGACCAGTCGGCGCGCTCGCGGCCAGAATTGCCGCACTGTGCCCGCCATACCCCACCGTGCCATCCACATACAGCCCGCCATCGCGCGGCCGCAACGCCTCGATGACTTCTTTCACCAATACCGGTTTGTGACTGAACTCTGGCACCGTCCATGACTATCTCACGTTTTGGTCTGACCTGAAAATTCGTGACGTGATCCGGCCCCATATCTTCGGCGTCGCCGCCGGACGCGCCAGCGGAGGAGCCAGTTTGAAATCCGACTCGCTCAAATCGTTCCGAACAACCCGGATGCTTTCGAGCAACAATTCTGTTTGCACAACCTGGGTGGCACGACGCTGTCGCCGCCGGAAAGGATGTCTCCATTTGCCTGCCTCGACTTTTCCCGCGAGCTTGCGCCACACTGGCCGCCACGGATCGACCACCCAGCACCACAGCGATCGCCAAAGCTGAACCCACACGCCCTTCACCAGCCCCATGCCCTGCTCCACACACGGCCCGACCTTCTGGCCGAACCGCGGCAATAAATTCTGCTGTGTCATCTTGTACGGACTCCGCCGGTCCTCGACGCTCTTCAGACTGCGACCGACCGCGAGCCATCGCATCAGACTCATAGGTCGATTTCGTCCACCACGCTGGCTGCCAAAATCTTGTCTTGAATCGTGCTAACCTTGTGGCGGGCTGGACTCCAGATCTCGAACTTGTCCAACCGCCCGACAAATACCGCTTTCTCATGCAACCCCGCCGATTTCGCCAAATTCTCCGGCAAACATAACCGCCCAACCTTGTCCAGCGTCAGCGCTGCCGACGTTCCCGCCAGCACGCGCTCCAGCGCCGCCACCCGCCGGTCTTGTAACCGGTTCGTTTTCAACTTCTCGATCATGACGCGCCAGCGCTCCGGCGGGAGCACCAACAGGCATTCCTCAACGTTCACCGGCCACGGCACCACTCGGAACACAGTATTCGGGTCCGCTGGCCGCCAGATTGCTGGCACCATGACCCGCCGGCTCGAATCGATCCCGTAATGATGCTCGCCGTGAAAACACAGCTCTTTGGAATCGTCGTCCGGCATCGTGCATTTGTTTTTCCGGGCTTCCCCGTGCTTGCCCGTTTTCTACCTGTTCTTACCGTTTTCTACCTGAAGCGTCAATAGATTTAGTGAAGATTTTTCTGGGAAGTTATTCACAGCTTATTCACCAGGTTTCCAAGGTCCGACTCGCCCCGATGTTTTGACCCACGCTTTCCGGCGCGAAGTTTTCCTCGAGTCACGCCCCTGTACCCCTGTATTCCAGCATTGAAAACCCTGCCTCGGTTCGTATAATGGCACCTATCTCATGGACTCTAGGAAACGCATCGAGTGTCGCGTTTTTTCCTGCCGCTCGGGACTTCCGAATATTCCGTGCTTTGGGTCGGGTTTGATCGCACAAAGTTGGGGGATGTTCGCGATCATCGCCGCGCTAATGTGGTGCAATTCGATCCGCTGCCCGGCAGATGAGAATGGAATCGTCCGCGTCTCGAACAGCACAATCCGCCTGCCGAGCCGGATTCCTGTTCAGGGCTACGCTTTGGTGGACGCGCTGCCTGGGATTTGGTTTAAAGATCCGGTTGCGCTGGCATCGCCTCCCGGAGAAACGAACCGACTGTTCGTCGTCGAACGCAGCGGGGCAATTTATGTAATCACGAATCTGGCCCGGCCCGAGAAGTCTCTGTTTCTTGACCTGTCTCACTGGATCGACGCAAAAAGTCCCATCGCGGGACTGTTGGGCCTGGAGTTTCACCCGGGGGTTGCCACGAATCGATTTTTCTTTGTCTTCGGCACAGTGACCACTTCGACGTCCGGCGCACAGAATAGTTATCACGATGTTCTCGCGCGTTTCGAAGTTTCCCCCGAGAATCCAAACACTGCTCAGTTTGGGTCACGACGCATAATCTTTGCGCAATACGACGATCACGATCTGCACAATGGCGGTGCCCTTGCTTTCGGCCCTGACGGATATCTTTATGTCTCAGTTGGGGAGCGGGTGTATCGTGATCCAAACTCGCAGGATCAGGCGCCGATTGACCGGGATTTGCAGGGTTCAATCCTGCGCATCGACGTCGATGGCCGGCCGGGCAATCTTCCGCCCAACCCACATCCAGCGAGCACCACGAATTACTGGATTCCGGTGGATAATCCTTTTGTCGGCGCGACCCAGTTTCATGGCCGCGCCGTGAGCCCAGCCGAAGTGCGCACTGAACTGTTCGCCACCGGTTTTCGAAACCCGTTGGGAATGGCCTTTGATTCGACCACGGGCGATCTGTATGTGGTGGACGTGGGAGAGGCAGTGCAGGAGGAAGTGGATCTTGTCGTTGCAGGCGGGGATTACGGCTGGCCGTATCTCGAAGGCCTTCGGAACTCAGGTTACGCGCCACCGCCCCAGTTCAGCCCGCGTCCGCCGCTCCACGTTTACAGTCATGGTTGGAACGGCGGGACCAACGGTGACTGTGTCATCGGCGGCGTGGTGTACCGGGGCGATGAGATTCCGCTGCTGCAGGGGCGTTTTGTATTTGCTGACTTTCGCAGCGGCTACGTCTGGGCATTGCACCGCCAGAATGGGGTCGCGACAGTGGAACACTTGCTCAATACGACCATGGGACTGACCGCGTTGGGCAAGGATCCTCGCAACGGCGGCGTCCTCGCTGTTCATTATTTTGATGGAACGGTGCTCCGGCTGGTTTATGTGCCTGCCGAGGACGCCACCAATGTTCCCCGTACGTTAGCGGACACAGGGCTGTTTGCGGATTTGAGCACGCTCACGCCCAATGCCGGAATTATTCCATATGATATTAATGTGCCGTTTTGGTCTGACCACGCAACGAAGCAGCGATGGTTTTGTTTGCCAGAGACCAGCATGACAATCGGCTTCAATCCCACGGGCGCGTGGACTTTTCCAACGGGGGGAGTTTGGATCAAGCACTTCGAATTGCAGCTCACGAACGGGCAAGCCGAATCCGCCCGGCGATTGGAGACGCGAGTGCTTGTGAATAGCGAGGAAGGCTTCTACGGGTTGACCTACCGCTGGGATGATTCGGGCACGAACGCCGCATTGGTGGCCGATCACGGACATGATGAACGATTCGTGATTTGGGATGATCAAGGCAATATTCTGCGGGAACAAACGTGGCGATACCCCTCGCGAGCCGAGTGCATGAATTGCCACTCGAAGTGGGGCGATCGAGTCCTGGGATTCAATACGGCGCAACTCAACCGCGAGGTCGCTCACGGCGCTGGGCAGACCAACCAGCTTCACGCGTTGGCATCGGCAGGCTATTTTGACCGATTGCCACCCGATCCCGAGGAGCTGCCGGCGCTTGCCAAAGCAAACGATTTGACGGCGCCGCTGGAGTTTCGGGCGCGGTCTTATTTCCAGGCCAATTGCGCTGCATGCCATGCTCCTGGCGCGCATGGATTTGTCCCGTGGGATGCGCGAATCACGACCCCGCTGGCCGAGGCCGAAATTGTTTCAGATGGCGGCGTGATTAAGCCGGGCAGCTTGCGCGAGTCGCGCTTATATCATCGGCTGCTCGGCGATACGCGTCTGATGCCCCCGATCGCAACGACGGTGCGCAATTTCGATGCTATTGAGTTGGTGGCAAACTGGATCACGAATATCCCGCCGGCGCCGTGGTCGTACGCCTCCTTTGGCGAGGTGGTTCATCCCGGCGGCAGTATTCTTTCAAATGGCGTCTTTTACGTAGGAGGGACGGGGCGCAGCATTCAGAGTAACCCTGACGAGTTCCAATTTATTCACCGGCCATTCGACTATCCGACCGCGCAGGTTATCGCACGCCTGACTTCGCAATCTTTGGGGGATCCCCAGGCGGTGGCGGGCCTTATGTTGCGTGACAGCGTCGGCACAGCGGCTCCGTTTGTCATGGTCGGGATGCGCGGAGATGGTATGGTATTTACGGCGGGGCGTCCTGTCGCAGACGTTATCCCGGTGCTGGACGTTTTCGGACCTGCTATCTTGCCACAATGGTTGCGCCTGGTTCGGCGCGGCAACGATATCAGGGGATTCCGCTCGGACGACCGCATAAATTGGGTCGAGTTGGGATCCGCCAGCATTGTCTCGGATTCGCTCCACGCAGGGCTCGCAGTCAATTCAGGAAGCAGGACAAGATTTAACAACGCCCTCTTCGACAACCTGAGCTCGCTGGCAATATCGCTCGCCAGTTCGGCGCCTGCTGTGATGCAACAGCCTTCTCATATCCCGCTCCACGCCAGCGTTGAAAACTCCGGCCGAGCCCTCGCACGAGTGGAATTCTATGATGGAACAAATCAAATCGGTGAAACTGTTTCTGCCCCTCACTCGATCACCCTGAGCAATGCTTTGTCGGGCGCGCATCAATTCACCGCTCGAGCCGTTGACGAGGCGGGTGCTGTGCTGGTGTCTCAACCCCTCACGATTCTGGTGCAACCGCTTCCGGCTCTTGCGGCGGTGCTTTGGCAGGACGTAACCCATGCGGGAAACTGGCCGGGACTTTACGGCGCCGATGGCTGCGTCATTGTCAATCATAAGACGAATTTGCCGCCGGCGGTCACTATTTCGATCTCCGATGCCGTGTCACACACCTGGGCCGCCACAACGGACGACACGCGCGCGCTCGCCACCGCCCAAGACGCAGGCGGCCGTATCGCTGCGGCATGGATCGCGTCAACCACTTTCTTGCTGTCGATCGTACTGCCCGAAACCGAATTGTATCGACTCGGGCTATACTTTTTGGATTGGGACACGCCCAACGAACGTGTCCAGACGGTGGAGTTCATTGATCCAACAACACAGGCCGTCTTGAATGTGCACACCATTTCCAATTTCAGTGCCGGCGTGTGGCTCGTGGCCGCCGTGCGCGGCAACGTGGCGGTGCGTTTGACGGGCCTTGTCGGCCCGGGTCCTGTCCTGAGCGGGGTCTTTCTCGACAAACTGTCCAATGCACCCCCGGCCGTGAACCTGACCAGCCCGGTCCACGGCCAACTGATCAACTTGCCTGCGGATCTCGAGATGGAGGCCGCGGTGTCGGATACCGACGGCGCCGTCGGGCGCACGGAGTTTTACCTGGACGGCGTGCTCGTGGGAGTTGCGAGACAGATTCCTTTCAAGGTAACGCTGACGAACCTTCTTGTTGGCACCCACACGGCGGTCGCCCGGGCGTATGACAGCCTCGGAAGCTTCAGCGAGTCTGTCCCGATAGTGTTCGAGGCAGCGTTGCCCCGTACCGCAGCCATCTTCCTCGGCGAGGACGTCACCACTCGCGGAGACTGGTCGCAGCGATACGGAACCGAAGGCTTCTTGCTTCCCCCCCTCACCAACTGGTGGCCGACCGGCTTTCCTTATGACGTCACCGGCAGTCCATGGCTGGAATTTGGCTTGAGCGCGGATTATCTCGAAGTCCGCGATCAATTTGTCCGCGCATGGCCCTTCATGTATTCCTATTCGAACGTTGTTTACGATTTGAATCTGTCTGACGGGCAGTCGCGCAGGGTCGCGTTGTACTTTTTCGATGATCGCAACTACGAGCAAAACCTAGCCGTTCTCGACGCCCTTACCGGGCAAATCCTGGATTCGCGCGTCGTGACAAACGGCCTCAGCGGACGCTATCTCGTCTGGAACGCCCGCGGGCATTTGCTGTTGCGCCTGACAAACCCGATTCCTGGATCCCAGCCGCGGGTCTGCGGTCTGTTTCTCGATCCGTTTACAAACGCTCTGCCGCAGGTCGAACTCGTGCAACCCGCCGGCCCACTTGACGTCGATACGCCCGCAACAATTCTGGTAGCGGCTGCGGCACAGGCACCTGACGGCATGGACCGGGTTGAATTTCACACGGCCAAGGGCAAGCTCGGCGAGGTGTCTGATCCGCCCTACGAATTTCTGTGGGCATTTCCAATCGGGGGAACGCATCGGGTGTTTGCAAGAGCTGTGAGCCGTTCGGGCGGGGCACAGGATTCCCAAGAGGTGATCGTAAACGTACGCTTCGCCACGGCTGCTAAAGCGCGATTTGTCGGAACAGACTTCCAAACGGGCGGAGATTGGAGGGGCGTGTACGGACGGGAAGGCTACTGGCTCCCAGGCACGCAAAAGTTCAGCAATTTCCCGCCAAGTGTCAGTGTTGTCAGCACTCAGTTATGGACTGATTACGGCAACCCGGGGCTGGCGCGCGCGTTGAGACGTCCGGACGGGATCGGTCGCATATTCTCATTTTGGTACGGAGAAATGCTGCAATTTCCAATCAGCCTGAACGACGGCCGCTCTCATCGTGTTTCTGTTTACAATTATGCGGGAGGATGGACGAACCCCGCGAGCATTACGGTACGCGCAAGAGATTCCGACCAAATGCTGGATGTGCGTGAGATTACCAACCAGGCAAGCGGCACGTATTTGACTTGGGATATTGAGGGCGGCGTTGACCTGCAGGTTTCCACCGCTCCCGGAGCATTAGCGTTTATCAATGCAATATTTGCTGACCCAAACCCCGACCGGTACTTTGATTGGCAGGGCCAATATTTCACGCCCGCAGAGCGGGTGAATGTCACGATCAGCGGCCCGGCCGCCGATCCCGACACCGACGGCTATGACAATTGGGCAGAATTTCTGCTTGGACGGGACCCGCGCACCCGCGACCCGCAACCGCCCCTTTGGCTGGAGCGCGAAAGCGACGCCCTGTTTTTGCACGTGCTTGTATCCGGAACGGCTGACAGCGACGACATCGCTGTGGAATCTTCTCTTGATCTGAAAAGCTGGACCTCACAAGCGCCAGTTGAACTGGCAAATCTGCGCCAGCGGGAGCAACAGATCGAGCGGCTTTACAAACTGATTGTGCAACTGGAAAGCCCGCGGATGCTCTTCTTTCGCTTGCGGTTTGAGCCCGCCCCTCCCCCGTAGCAGTACTGCGGAGAGCGGTGATTTGATTTAGCGTTCGGAGATGCGAACGGCTGACTTTGACTACGAGTTGCCGGAGAAGCTGATTGCCCAGCATCCCGCGCCGATGCGTGACGCCTCGCGCCTTCTGGTCTTGAATCGCGCGACCGGTTCGCTCACCCACACACGATTTCCCACACTGGTGGATTATCTTCGACCGGATGACGTGTTGGTCTTGAATGATTCTCGCGTGATAAACGCGCGTTTGCGCGGCGCGAATCGCAAGACCGGTGGTGAGTTCGAGGTCCTGTTATTGACTGAAAACCGAAACAACGACTGGTGGGTTCTGCTGCGTCCGGGCAAGCGCGCGCGCGTCGGGACCGAGATCGTCCTGAGAAACTGTGCCGGGCAGGACACGCCCGTTTCTGCGAAAGTCATTGACATAAATGAAGAGGGCCATCGTCGCCTGCGATTCACAGGCACCGCGAACATTCTCCTCGAGCTGGATGCTCTCGGTGAAGCGCCTCTGCCGCCGTATATTCGCCGCGGAAAACAGGAAGATACTGCGCTCGACGTCGAGCGTTACCAAACCTTGTACGCCGCCGCGGATGGATCAGTCGCCGCGCCCACCGCCGGTTTGCACTTTTCGGAGAATGTCCTTGACCGGATCCGCGCGCGCGGCGTCGAAATTCGCCACGTCACGCTCCACGTTGGCCTCGGAACCTTCGCTCCCGTTAAGGTCGAACACCTCGAGAGACATGTCATGCACTCCGAGCGCTATCACGTTCCGCCCCAAACGGCCGCCGCCATCAATGCAGCCAAAGCCGAGGGTCGTCGCGTCATTGCCGTGGGCACCACGTCCGTGCGCGTTCTCGAGAGTGTTGCCGCAAAGCACAAGGGAAAAATTGTTGCCGATGGCGACGAGACAAATATCTTCATTTTTCCTCCGTTCCAATTTCAAATCGCGGATGCCTTATTGACAAATTTTCACTTGCCTCACTCCACCTTGCTGATGCTGGTCAGCGCCTTTGCTGCGCCGGGAGAAACTCGCGGCCGCGATATGGTCCTCCGGGCTTACGCCGAAGCCATTCGTCTGCGATATCGCTTCTTCAGTTACGGCGACGCGATGCTCATCGTGTGACCTGACGCGAGCGGACCGGGCTTAGGGAACCCCGCGTCGCTGTTTCGGGATCGCGTACGCAGAGGTGCCCTTGGTGAACAGCCAACACAAGATCAGCTCCCTACCGTCGGGCGTTACAGAGTCGGGATTCCGCCAAACGCAATTCGTTTGCAAGTTGCTGGGATTCTAACACTTAGGAAACGAGTTTCTTAAGAGCGTCGAAGGGGCGTTATGGGGGGAGGAGGAAGACGCGGTAAAATCGCTGCGAGGTCAGTTGATCCTGAACGAGTAAGGTTGGGCTGGCGGCGACGCGAATGGGGCCGAGTTGCTGCCAGGGTGCGGAGGCCAGGTTGTCTTTGTAGTCAACGCGATAGGAACGGCCGGGGATCGAGGTGGTGATCAGGGAAATCTGGCCACCCGCCAAGGTGATGCTGAGGATCTCAGGCGCGGAGGGGTTCGGGTTGGGATTGGCGGCTCCGGGGCTGGGCAAGGGCATAAAGTACACTGCTCCGGTGCCTTCTGGGTAGCGGCCCTGGCTGATGTCGTTGGTTTGGGCGCCGAAAGTCACGGCGTCGATGAGCGCGCCGTCGGCAGCGAACAGTCCGATGGCTTCGCCGGCCTGGCGCAGTTGGAAGTTGACGTGGAGATCGGCGCGGTTGGTGGAATTCTGGCCAGTCTCGCCGTCGGCCCAAACGAGGAGATAGCCTAGCGGAGGAATGCGGAAGTGGCCGTTGTCGGGAATCTCGAACTGAAATTTGTTCGTGAGATTATCAGTAAGAAACAGGCCGCCCAGATCGACCGCGAAGGAATTCGGATTGTAGAGCTCGAACCAGTCATCGGCGGCGTCGTCGGCTGGATCGCGAATGAAACCATCGTTTGCGGCCATCCACTCGTTGATATAGATCCTGGTAGGCGGCGCGGAACCGTTGTTGGCCGCTCCGGGGGTGAGAACGAAGAATTGCTGGCGATCAAAGAGCTGGCCGTCGGGAAAGGAACCGTAACTGCGGTCCGGCGGGAGATTGTCGAAGTTCAGGTAATCAACCACCTGCGGCACACCGTTGGCGAAGCGCGTCAGGGCGACGGAGCCGCTGGCCGAGGTCAATCGGAAGCTCGTATGTTCCTGTGCTGCGGTGGTTTCATCCGGCTCGCCGTCGAGAACGATGATTTTGAACTGGCCAGGATTAATTGTTCCACCCGGCGGGAAGGCCCAGTTGGTGAGGTTCTGGTAATTATCGGTCAAATAAAATCCATCGAGGGGAATTGGCGTTGCACCTGAATTGTAGAGTTCGAGCCATGGTTCGCGTTCGCCTTGCGCATCCGTGAAGCCAGTGGTGTTGGCGGTTTGCACTTCGTTGAGCCAGAGCGGGGGATAGGGCGGAAGGGATACACGCTGCGAGGAGTTTGTGCCGGGGCTGGCGAAAACAGCCAGCGTCCCAGCGGGGGCGCGCACGTTGATGGTGGCGCGCAGGGAGGCGCCGAGACGAACCTCCAGGTTGGTGGCATTGCTCGATGGGAGATACCAAAAGCTCAAGGTATGGGTGGCATTGGTGTTGAGGCCCGCGATATCCTGGTAAAGGTAGTTGAATTGACCGCCAGCGGCAGTGAAGCGAAGATCGAGGCTGGAATTGCCAGTCAGGTTCGTTGCCGGGCTTTGGGTCGAATTGATGCCATTGGTTCCTTGAACTTCCCAGTCCGGCGCCAGAGGTAATTCGAAGCCGCCATTAGCCAGGAGGTTGTTGCCCGTTGCCGGAACAGTTCCAGTAACCAACGATATGTCGTCAATGTGCACATTGCCCGCGCTGTTGAGGTAAAGAAGGAAACGGGTTTCACTGGGGATGCCAGAAACCGAGAAAAACCTCCAGCCACTGCCGTCGCCCCAGTTGCTGACGCGAGAGTTGTCCTGAAACGGGTCGAGTAATTGCAGGGAGCCGCCTGCCCCATTGGCCGCCGCGGGCCATGGCGCGCGCGCTTCATACCTGATCTTGTCAACGAGAATTTCACCGGCGATTTGTAAACCGGGCCGCAGTAGAGAGAGCGTTTCACCTTCGTTGTTGAGGGCGCCGTCGAATTGATCGAAGACGAGTCTGGTGGCGCCGTAGAGTTTGGCGAACTCACCGCGGTTCTTTGCGATGACCAGGTAGGAACGCGGGGCGAGAGTCGCGCCGGGCGGGAAGGTGTAACCGAGGCCGTTGACGCGCCAGTCCGAAAGGTCGAAGGCGAAGGCGGGGTGTGTGTTATGGAGTTCGAGGAAGGAAGCCTGCTCCGCCGGCGGATTGAACATGATTTCGCTGATCACGACAGTGCCGGCGGGATCAGGAAGAGGGCCGTTATAACTGACCGCGACCGTTCGGTTGGAGATCGTGTTACCGTTCCGATCCACGGCAGTTACAGTGAGCACATTTGTGCCCGCGGCGACTGGCACGCGGATTGTCCAGGCAAGCGGGCTCGTCCAAGTGATGGGATAAACGCCGCCGTTAACGAGGATGTCTTTGGCGGTGACCGGGGCCGTGCCGGTTAAAGTGATGTAGTTGTTGGTCGTTTGGATCAGAGCCGGGGTGAGAACATTGAAGTTGGTGGTTGGAATCTGGCCTAGGATAAAAGCGCGCCGGGCCGCAATCCAGTTCTTCATGGCCGTGGGAGTGTCAACCGGAACGTTGTTGGCGCGAAAGGCGGCGAATCGGGCATCGACCAGAGGCGAAGAGACTTCGGGCAACATAGGGCCATCGACGAGTTCGCGCATGGCGCACCAGAATTCGCGGACGAAGGGCGGGTGAGCGTACATGCGGGCGACGACGGGTTCGGAGTTTGCGGTGCTGAACAAGGGATCGGTCGTGCCGCGGCTGTCCTTGCCGAGAACGAGGTCCAGATCCCACAAGAGGAGCTTCCAAGGGCCTTGAGTGGGCTTGTAGGCGTACATGTTTTTGCCGCGCTCGTAGCCGTAGCTGTCCCAATTGCCAATCATGTGTTGAAGAGCCCAGACGCGCATACACGTGCGCATATCCATCAGGCCAACGGTGGCGCTGGTGTAGGGCTCGGGACCCGGGGCGTTGGCGGCGTCAACGAGGGCGAAGAGATCCGCAAAATCGTTCGGCTCAGTCCCGGCACGGGGACGCCACGTCCAACGGTAACGTTCGGGGCGCTTCTGCCCCGCGACGACGAAGTTTTGCATCGTGCATGTGATAATCTCAAAGCCGTTGCCGGCATCATCGAATTCGAACCAGTCTTCGATCTTGTGCAAGCGGCCGTTGGGATCGTTGGGGAAATATTCCTCGATGATGTCGTTGTTTGGCTGTTGGTGATCGAAGTAGATCATGCCGCGCGGCTGACCATTAAGCGTGACGAAGATGTGGCGCTTGTGGTTGTAGCCAAGGCCGAGTTTGCGGCCAAACCAGTAAGCGGTCGTCTCGGCCTGAGCGCTCACGTCCTGATGAAAGGTGGGGCTATAGACGGGGTTTTGGCCGTTGAGGACAAAGGCCGCCGACCCAAGAAACAGATCATCCTTCGGAAAGTTTACTTCGTAATCGCAAGTGTTTCCGAGCGGCCCGTTGTACGGACCATTGGCGGTGTGCCAGGGGCTGCCACTATAATGCGTCTCCGCATTATATATAATGCGGCGGCCATCGGCATAGACGAACGTGGCGTCGAGCCCTTCGTTGCTGTTTCTTTCCCGGGTCGTCCAGTAGTTGATGTTCGATTGGGTGACCCAGAGGTGGTAGGTAGCGATTGTTCCCGGGCGGGTGGTTTGGCCAAAACGCACGAGGCATTCGCGGGCGGGGGCCAAGGAGGGAAAGAGGCTGGTGGCGGGCAAAGGGTGGCTGTCGCGGGCGCTAATATGGAAGGCGACCATCGTGGCGGCGGCGTAGCCGGGAATCCTCGCCGAATAAATTTCGTCCCCCGCGAGGGCGTCGCCGGCTGTCCCATCATCGCGCATGGGGATGTCCATCAGGTTTGTGGCCGGGTCGAGACGATGACGCAGAGTGACGCTGGACAAAGGGTCTGGATCACTGACACGCGCGGTGACGAGGACCGGCTGTCCGGCTGCCGGAAGGGCTGGGGTGTGGATGACATCGTAAATCGCCGAAGCGTTGTTGGGGAGCCAGCGACTGTTGGCGGCGCCGGGGGTGCCAAGATTGCCCGGGAGAACCATTTTAGCGGCGCATTCGATCCATTGTCCGCGAATGCGCATGAGGAAATTCGGGTCGCCGCGCAGCCAGCGGACGCGGGCGCGCAAGGTTGCCTGGTTGGTGCCGCCGGTGGGCATGGCGGCGACAGGGGTGCGAACGCGATTGGGACCGGAGTCGCCCCGTTCGACGGCACGCAGGTGGAGACACTGATTGCCGGCGAAGGCTCCAGAGGTTTGCACGGAGGTGCGCGCGTGAGTTCCCTGGAAGGCCCAGCCTGAAGGGCCGGATTCGAAGCCCGGGTTCAAAACGCGGTTGGTGCCGCCATTGCTGCGGACTTCAACGTCATCGATGAGGCATTCGCCCGGGCCTTCGATAAAGAGCTCGCAGCGGTTGGGCGTGCCGCTGCCCAGGGTCATGCCAAGAGCGATGGGGCCGGTGCGTTCGATGAGGGTCCAAGGCGCCTTGGCGGTCTCATCGCTGTCACCCCAGTTGGCGGCGAGACGAATGTCGGACCGCGGATCGATCAGTTCAAGGGAACTGCCGCCGCCATCGCTCCATTGCCCCCAGCGCCCGCCGTCGTGCCAGGTAACTTCGCTGACGAGGATATAGGAGGCGTTGGTTGTAATGCTCGGACCGTTGGTTTGGAAGGAGTAATCGGGCATGGCAAGCGCCAGCCGCTCGCCGGCGTTGCTGAGTTGGCCGTCGTAATCACCCACGACGGAATGCGCGGGGACGGCTGGGTAGCGAGCGAGGAGGTTGGTGCGGTTCTTTGCGACGACGAGATAACCGCCCGGGTTAATGATTGTGTTGGGCGGGATCGCGAAATCGACGCCGTCAATGAAGCGCCAGGAGCCGAGATCGACCGGAGCGGTGCCGCGATTGTAGAGTTCGACGTATTCGTCGTCGTCGCTGCCGGAGATCGGGTGATACATGATTTCGTTGATAATGATATCGCCGCGAAGGGGCAGCGGATTGCTGGAAAGGAAGCTTGGCGAGCTCAACTCCGACCAGGCCGGCGAGCCGTCGGGATAACGCCCGCGCGCGACGCCATTGGCTTGTGGTCCGAAACGAACGCCGTCGAAGACGCGAGTGCGATTTGAATTCACGAGGAAAATTTCCTCGCCGTCGGAGCTCAGGTTGAAGCCAAGTTCAGTTTGAGTATATGCAACAAATCCGCGCGCCGGGACGATGGTGCCATCGGGAATTCGAAACTTGTTCGTGTCGAAATCATCGCTCAACCAGCAACCGCTGAGGTCCACGGCCTGGATGCTGGCATTGAACAATTCTACATAATCGACCTGCGGGTCGTCGGTATTGGCGAGGAATTCGTTGATCACTATAGCTGACTGGGGGTCGGTCACGGGCGGTTCGGCTTGTCCGGGAGAGCCGCCGATCCGCGCGCTGGCGGCCCATGCTTTGACGCTGCGTTCACCATGGCTCGGGCGCGCCAAAACGAGGGAATGTCCAGCGCCGTCCGCGGCGACGGGCCAGTCGTTTTCGCTGTCGTACTCAACTTGAAGCAGGTGAGCGCCCAGCTCATTTTCCAATCGAACAGTGCCTCGGCTGTTGGGCAGGTTTTCGGTCGAGACGTTGGTGGCCCCGCCCATAACGTTGGTCTGCCTGCGCCAGGGGCCGAGCACGCCGCTGATGCCGTAGTGATTCTGGATCGCCGCGGGATCGCGCGCTACGACGAGGAAAGCGTTACTCTGCAAGATCGTTCCAGGTGGGAACGTGTAATGAACATCTCCATCGAGGTGGAAGCCGCTGAGATCCTCGAAATATTCCTGCCCATTGAAGATTTCGATGTATTCAAGGCTCGAACCCGGAATCTCGCGCGGGTGGTACATGACCTCGGAAATGGCGAGACCAGTGCGTCGCGAACTGGGACCGAGGGCCTCGGAGGGCGCGGTAGGTGCGGCGGCCGAGGTGATCGCGATGACAACCAGGTTGAGAGCCTGCCACGACACCAGAGCGGAACGAGAGCAACAAATCACTTTGATTATACATAGTAAACCGCGAACGTGGCGCCGGAAACAATTCTGCGTTCGCACTTGCGGATATTCAGAATGCACACTGGGGCAGGTGTGAAAGTGAGAAAGTGGGAAAGTGTGCACCACTCATTTTCTCACCTGCTCACTTTCACACCTTCTCACTTTCTCCTTCGTCAATCGTCAATCCGGGGTCGATGTTTCGGTGATGGTGAGCAAGCGATTCGCGGGAGGATGCGCAATCACGTCCTTGCCTCCGGCAGGCCATTGGACTTCCACGCGATCAATCTTGTCGCGGGTTCCAAGGCCAAAATGCAGGCGGCGGCCATAATCGCTCTGATAGCCCCGGCCACTGTGGACTTCATCGACGAGGGTCAAATCGCCAGCGAACAGTCTAATGCGGGCGCCAATAGCGTCGCTGTTGGAGCGCGTTCCGACCAATCGCACTTGCAACCAGTTGCCGCGTGCCGACTCGTTGCGGAGAATCGTCGGTTCTCTGCGAGAATTCAGGATGACCACGTCGATATCGCCGTCGTTGTCCAGATCATCGAATGTGGCACCGCGGGCGCTGCGTTTGAGCAGCGGGCCGTCACCAGATTTGTCGGAGACATTAATGAACATCGGCCCACTTTTGGCTCCAGTATTGCGGAGCACGACGCCAGGACATTCGTAGAGTGTGGTGTTATCGAAGAGGTGAACATTATCGTGCAAGTGCCCGGAGGCGATGAGGACGTCCCGGTGCCCGTCGTTATCAAAATCGACGACTCCGACGCCCCACTTCACGTAACGTAGGGTTCGTTCGCCCGCCCTCGTCTGCGCCGTCGCGTCGTCGAACAAGCCTTTTCCCGCGTTTCGAAACAGCGTGGCCAGTTCCTGCTGGTAGGTGGTAACGAACAGGTCGAGCAGACCGTCATTATCGATGTCGGCGCATTCCACGCCCATGCTGCCCTGGGCGCGCCCCGCGACGTCGTAGGCGACACCCGCAAGGCCTGCGTTTTCCTTGAAGTTCCCCTTGCCGTCGTTGAGCAGCAGCGAATTGCCGGTTTTGTCGTTCGCGACAAAGATGTCCGTGTCACCGTCGGATTCCACATCGAAACACATGACACCCATGCCGGCGCCCTTGTGTTTGCCGACGCCGGACTCGGCGCTGATGTCGGCGAACGTGCCATTCCCATTATTGCGGAAGAGTGAAAACGGCGTCGGACGGTAATCGAGCGGTCCGGCGTAAGCGGGATGCCCATTGAACCTGACGGTGCGATGATTCTCGTACGTGAAATCCACATAATGGGCAGCGAACAAATCGAGGTCGCCGTCATGGTCTATATCCAGGAACGCGACACCCGCGCCGATTTTCCTGTCCCCATCTGCGACGCCGGCGGCCCTTGTCACGTCGGTGAAAGTTCCGTCGCCGTTGTTGCGATAGAGTTTGTTCGGTCCGAAATTGCTGATGTACACGTCCTGGTCGCCGTCGTTATCGTAATCGGCGGTAGCAACGCCGAGACTATAGTTGGTGTCAGCAAGGCCGCTGCGGTCTGTCACGTCCGTGAATTTCCAATTGCCATCATTGCGCCAAAGAGAATTGCGCGGCGCGGCGGGGCGCGTCGCCAGCACGCCACGAAGTGGAGCCCCGTTGAGAAAATAGATGTCCACGTCGCCGTCGTTGTCGTAATCGAAAAGCGCAAGGCCCGAGGCGACGGTCTCGACGATGTAACGCTGTCCCGAACTCCCATCGGTGTGGACAAACGTGATCCCTGTTTCGCGGGTGACATCGCGAAGTTGGATGGGGCTTGCACCCAATGACCAATGGCTAATGATCAAGGCACAGGGAACGACCAATATCCAATGATGAATGCCGAATGCCGAATGCCGAATGCCTAGAGGATGACGAAGCTCGAAAATCGAACTTCGAATTTCGTCATTGGGGCTTTTTTCGGATTTAGTCATTCGGGCTTTGTCATTGGTCACGGGCCTTCACTTCATTTCCACCAGTTTCTTCCGCATTTCCGCGTACTGCCGATCATCCGGTCTGAGTTCGATGGCGCGATTGAACGCCGCCAGCGCGCCTGCCCGATCGTTGCTCATCGCGTACGCCTGCCCGAGGAGCGCATAGTACTTCGCTTCGGGCGCGAGTTTCACCGCCGTCTCCGCCAGCTCTACTGCTTTCCGGAGATTGCGTCGCGTTTGCAAATACAATTCCGCGAGACCGCTGTGCGCCTCGGGTTGCTCGGGAGCGAGGCGGACGGCTTGCGCGAACGCCTGCTCGGCGCGCTCGAACTCGTTTAACTTCACGCAGACGCGCCCCAGATTGAGTTGCACGAGCGCGTCGGCGGGATCAACGGACGCGACCTGTTCGTAACATTTGAGCGCTTCGCGGGACTTGCCGGTTTGCTGATACATGACGGCCAATTGCAGGCGGCACAAAGTGTTTGTCGGATCCAACTCTGCCGCCTTCAGCCACAGCCCTTCGGCTTCACGAATCCGGCCCGTCTTCATATACACCCGGCCCACGTCGGTATGTGTTTGGGCGACGCTCTTCTTCGTGATCGCCATGGTGTCGTAATTGGCTCGCACGTCGCGGCCCCGTTGATCAGCGCGATCGCGGAGAGCTGAAAAGGTTTGGAAATGGTTATTCGCTTGCTCCCGTTCTCCCAGCCGGTTCAGCGCCTTCGATAAGCCGTAGTGGGCTTCGGTCAAGTCTGCGTTGAGTGCGATCGCCTTCGTGTAACTAGCTTTGGCCTTTTCGAATTCCTCCAAATGTTGATAAACCTCGCCAAGAAGCCGATGGCCATCGGCGTTCAGCGACTGCGCTTTCTCCAAAATCGTTGCCGCTTCGCGCATCTTGCCCTGATGAATCAATGCGCTGGCCAGGCGCGCATTGGCCGTGGCGAGAGTCGGATCAATTGCGAGGGCTTTGCGAAAGTATCCCTCAGCCCTTTGGTATTCGTCGCGCAGCAGAAGCGCGTGGCCCAGGCTGTCATTCGCATCGGCACGGCTGGGATCCAATTCAAGGGAGCGCTGCCAGAATTTGATGGCGGCCTCCGTGTTGCCCTGCTCGTTGTGCACCAACCCCAAGAGGTAAACCGCGTCGTCGCTTTCCGGAAGCATCGCAACGAGTTCCTCGACAGTTCGTAGTTGCCCCGCCCGCAGTGACCGCTCCTGCTCTGCTGGAGTTGCATCCGCGGCTCGGTGGGGCGCATTGTCCCCAACGCGCCGCTCCGCGGGCGACGACTTGCTCCCCCGCCACAATGCCAACCCCGCACTCAAAGCCAAAACCAAACTCACTGCGACAATCCATCGGGCGCGTGACCGCGACGCTGATTGACCGTTGCGCTTCTGCTTGCTCGTTACCATTGCGGAGCGGATAGCTTGGACGGCTTCGCCGCCAAAAGCGATTGCCGATTTGAGCGCCCCCCCCGCGTAAACGACTATTGATTGCGCCCCTCTTGCCTCGTTCTATTCGCCGGATCGTGCTCAGGCTTTGAGCGATCGTAGTTTGAATTTCGCGATGGCATTTGCGCACCCACGTCCTTCCGCCACGCATGCAGTCGCGTCCGCAGTTCCTCGACTTTCGCTGGCATCCCGGCCGCCAGATTGCGCTGCTCGCCAATGTCCTCGCGCAAATTGTAAAGCTCCACGCGCATGTCATCAAAGAACTCGATGAGCTTGTAATCGTTGGCGCGAATCGCACCGTACGGAGTGGTCCCGCCAAGTTGATAATGCTGGTAGTGCGGATAGTGCCAGAACAAGGCCTCCCGCTTCAGAGCGCCCGCGTTGCGCAACAATGGCACGAGACTAACGCCGTCCATGCCTTTCCTCGCAGCATCGGCCTGGCCCGTCATTTCCAGAATTGTCGGATACAAATCCATGCTGATCACCGGAACGTCGCACACGGTTCCGGCCTTCGTCACGCCCGGCCAATAAACGATTAACGGCACACGCACGCCTCCTTCGTAGCACGAACCCTTTCCCACGCGCAGCGGATGGTTCGAAGTCGTCGGCACCCGCCCGCCGTTGTCCGAAGCGAACACCACGATGGTGCGATCGCTCAGATTGAGTTCGTCGAGTTTGCCGCGAATGAGCCCCACCGAATCATCCATGCTCTCGATCATGGCCGCGTAAACCGCATTCGTCTGTCTCTGCCCCGCACGCCGTTTGGCGCGATATTTTTTCACAAGCGCTTCCTTCCCTCGGATCGGCGTGTGCACTGCAAAGAGCGGCATGTAAAGAAAGAACGGCTTCTCACGGTGCTGCTCGATGAACCGCGCTGCTTCCTCGCCCATCCGGTCGGTCAGGTATTCGCCCGGCGGACCATCCGGGAGAGTGGCGATCTTGTACGGCGCGAAATAATTCGGCGGCGCGGGTGCGGCGCTGCCCGCCACGTTAAAGTCGAACCCGTGCTTGTCAGGATAATACTCCTCGCCGCCGAGATGCCACTTTCCCAGGCTCGCGCTGACGTAGCCAGCGGACCGAAGTACTCGCGCAATTGTGATTTCCTCGAGCGGCAAATACTTCGTCCACGGCGGCACCAGCAACTTCGGGTTCTCCGGCGGCAGACCGGGAATCCAATCCGTCACGCGAAGCCGCGCAGGATATTTGCCGGTCAGGATCGCCGCGCGCGTCGGCGAGCACACTGTGCAGGCCGAGTACGCCTGAGTAAACTTCAGCCCGTCACGCGCGAGTCGGTCAATGTGCGGCGTCTCGTAGAAATTGCTGCCGTAACACGACAAATCCGTCCACCCCAGGTCATCTGCCAGGATGAGGACGACGTTCGGGTCACTCGATCGCGTCGCGCCAAAAACCGGCACACTTATCAACGCGAGGCAAAGAACAGCCCACCACCGTTCTCCGACGAAATCTCCGCTCATCGATCCATTGAAAGCAAACGCACCAATCCAACTCAAGCGGAGAACCGCCTGTCCGCTGGCGTCCGCTCAAGTCCCTGTATTCACCGTCGCTCGTAACGCGGCTTTCCGAACCTGCTGTATAGCGGAATTGAAGTCTGCCTCCGGGGGCAAGGAAATTGGGCGGTCTCGGCGTCTCATGTGCATTTCCCGCAGGTGGGTGTGCGTTCTGGCAATGTTGCCGCGTATAAAGTGCGGCTTTGCTATTGGGTTATGGCTTTCGACAGCCCTCCGAGTTTCTTGTGTTGCCCGGCCCATCGGAGTAAAACTTGTGCAATGAACTACCTCACCTCGGCGCGGATGCTCTGCCTTTTGGTATGCGGGCTATTGCTGCAGTCAAATCCTTCCGAAGCGGCGCTCTCTTCCGGACTGCGCGTGCTCTTCCTCGGCGACGATGGACATCACCGGCCAGCGGACCGGTTCAAGCAAATCCAGCCGGTGCTCACGGAGAAAGGGATCGAAGCCGTTTATACAGACGACCTAGCAGACCTGAACGCAGGCAAACTGGCCGGGTTCGATTGCCTCATTGTGTACGCGAATCACACCCGTATCACTCCTGAGCAGGAAAAGGCGCTGCTCGACTTCGTGTCCGCGGGCGGCGGGTTCGTGCCGTTGCATTGCGCGTCGTATTGTTTTCTGAATTCGCCGAAATACATCGAGTTGGTGGGCGGGCAATTCAAAAGCCACGGCACGGGCACGTTCAAAGACACGGTCATCAACACGGGCCACGCTGTCATGGAGGGCATCTCTCCGATCGAGAGCTGGGACGAGACGTATGTGCACACGAAGCACAACACGAATCGGATCGTGCTGGCGGAACGGCGCGATGACAAAGGCGCCGAGCCGTACACCTGGGTGCGCGAACACGGCAAAGGCCGCGTGTTTTACACGGCGTGGGGACACGACCAACGCACGTGGTCGCACGCCGGGTTTCAAAAGCTCGTGGAGAACGGCATCCGCTGGGCATCCGTCAATTCGCCAACCCAACTCAAGCGGCGCACCGGCCTGAAGTCATTCGAGTACACCGAAGCACCCGCGCCTTTGCCGAACTACACGCCGAATGCGCAGTGGGGCACGCAGGGCGAGCCGATTCGCACCATGCAGAAAGCGCTCGATCCCGCCGAGTCGATAAAGCATCTCGTCACGTTGCCGGAGTTCGACGTGAGCCTGTTTGCCGCCGAGCCGGACGTCGTGAAGCCGATCTGGCTGGCCTGGGACGAGCGCGGGCGGTTGTGGATTGCAGAGACGGTGGACTATCCCAACGAACTGAAGCCGGAAGGCGAGGGACGCGACCGTCTGAAGATTTGCGAGGACACTGATAGCGACGGCCGCGCGGACAAGTTTACTGTGTTCGTCGAGCAGTTGAGTATTCCGACTGGTTTCGTTTTTGCCAACTCCTACGAAGGGTCGCCGGGAGTGATCGTCATCCATTCCGGGAAGACGGAGTTCTTCCAGGACACGAACGGCGACGACAAGGCGGACGAAAGGCGCGTGCTTTTTTCAGGCTGGGGCATGGGCGACACGCACGCGACCGCGAGCAATTTGCGATATGGGTTCGATAATTGGATTTGGGGCACCGTCGGCTATTCGGGCTTCCGCGGCACTGTCGGTGGAAAACAGATTCGGTTTGGTCAGGGCATTTTCCGCTTCAAGCCAGACGGCTCCGCGCTTGAATTTGTGCGTTCGAGCAACAACAACACGTGGGGTCTCGGCATCACTGAGGACAACATTATTTTGGGCTCCACTGCGAACGGCAACGCCAGCATGTATATGCCGATCGCGAACCGCTATTACGAGGCCGTCAACGGATGGTCGGCGAGCCGGCTGGAGACGATTGCCGACAGCCAGCGCTTCTACCCGCTCACCGAACACGTGCGCCAGGTCGATTTCCATGGCCGCTACACGGCCGGTTCCGGGAGCGCGATTTACACGGCGCGCAATTTCCCGAAGGAGTATTGGAACCGCGTGCAGTTCGTCGCGGAACCGACCGGCCACTTGCTGGGCAAGTTTCATCTTGAGGCGCGCGGCACGGATTTCATCGCGCACAATGGACGGAACTTCGCCGCAAGCGACGATGAATGGATCTCGCCCGTCGTCGCGGAAGTCGGACCCGATGGCGCGCTGTGGCTGAGTGACTGGTATAACTACATTATTCAGCACAACCCGACGCCGCGGGGTTTTCGCACGGGCCGCGGGGCGGCGTACGAGACTCCGTTGCGCGACAAGACTCATGGTCGCATTTATCGTATCGCGTACAACAAAGCCACACCGTCGCAATCATTGCGCCTCGATCAGGCAACGCCGCAACAACTCGTTGCGGCGCTGAAAAATGAGAACATGCTCTGGCGGATGCACGCACAACGCCTGCTCGTGACGCGGGGCGATAAAGATGTCGTTCCTGCGTTATGCGAGTTGGCGCGCAATACCACCGTTGATGAAATCGGGTTGCGTCCCGCGGTCAGTCACGCGCTCTGGGCCCTGCACGGACTTGGCGCGCTGGAGGGTTTGGATGAACGCGCAGTTGAAACAGCGACAGCCGCTCTGAAGCATCCTTCCGCCGGGGTCCGGCGGGCGGCTCTCGATGTGCTTCCCAGGGATGAAAAGTCATTGGCCGCGATCCTCGGCGGCAAACTTCTGGAGGACGAGGACGCGCTGGTGCGCAAAGCCGCGCTACTCGCGTTTTCCGAACTGCCGCCCTCCGACGCCGCAGCAGCAGCGGTGCTCGCCGCACTCCAGGAGCCTCGCAACTCTGAGGATCGATGGATTCCAGACGCAGCGACGAGCGCCGCTGCGCGAAACGATGCCGGATTCTTGAGAGCCGCTTTGGCGAGCTTCAAGCCCACGGTCTTAACCTCCGCTACCGGCGCATCGTCCCCGGCCAACCTGATTCCCAACGCCTCGTTTGAAGAGGTGAGCGACGGCAAGCCCCGCGGTTGGCGAACGACGACCCACAGCGGCCGTGGTGAACTGACTGTCGCGGATTTCGGACGGTCCGGAAATCGTAGTGTGAAGATTTCGTCGCAGCAAGGGGGCGACGTGAGTTGGGCTGTGCGTGTGCCCGTCAAGCCGCGCACCGATTATCGGCTTAGCGGCTGGATCAAGACGGAGAACGCGCAGAAAATCGGACGCGCTCATGGCGCGATGTTCAACGTGCACGAACTTCAGGACCCGGTTCGCGGCGCGACCAAGGCGCTCACGGGCGACAACGACTGGACGCAGGTGTCGCTGAACTTCAACTCCGGGCAGATGACCGAGGTGACGATCAATTGTCTGTTCGGCGGCTGGGGCCGCGCGACCGGCAGCGCGTGGTTCGACGACGTGGAACTGACCTCAGCGCCCGGTTCCGAATTGCCGGGCGAAATCGGCCGCGTCGTGCGCATTGTGACGACGCATTACGCGCAACGCGGTCCTGTCGATAGCATCGTCGGGACGCTCGCAGCACTTAAGGGCGCCTCACCGTCACTGACGGTTGCGATCCTCGACGGGCTGATGACCGGCTGGCCCGAAGACAAGTCGCCCACGCTCGATCAATCCCAGAAGCAAACTTTGGAAAGCCTCATGCAGGCGCTGCCGGAATCCGCGCGCGATCGGCTGCTGGCCCTGGCGCAACGCTGGGGACAGCCGGAGCTCTTCGGCACGAGCATCACTTCGATTCTCGACACGTTGAACAAACAAATCGCCGACGCCTCGCTCGCCGACCCGCAACGCGCTGCGGCCGCCAAGCGGCTCGTAGGTTTGCAGGACAAGCCTCAAGTAGTCGAAACCATCTTGAAGCAAGTGACCCTGCTCACGCCCCCGGCCCTGGCGAGCGGCTTGATCAACGCTCTGGGTGAGAGCCGCAACGACCGCACTGGACAGATTATCACCGAGCATTGGGCGAAGCTCACTCCCGCCGTGCGCCGCGGTGCCATCGCCGTGCTGATGCGCCGCTCCGAATGGGCCATGGCGCTGCTGGAAGCGGTCCAGCGCGAACGAATTCATAAGACCGACCTCGCTCCGGAGCATTGGTCGCAATTGAAACAGAACCCCAATCGCGCGGTGGCTCGCCGCGCCGAACGCCTGGCCGAGATCACGAGCACAGCCATTTCCACGGATCGCGAGGAGATCGTCAAGAAGCTCCTGCCCCTCGCCAAAGAGAAAGGCGATCCAGCCCGCGGCAAGGAAGTATTCACTGCGAGCTGCGCGGTGTGCCACGTCGTCAACGGAGAAGGCGGCAAGGTCGGCCCGGACCTCACCGGCATCAACTCGCGCGACCGCGCGGACGTTCTGCTGGAGATTCTCGACCCGAACCGATCCGTTGAAGCGAATTATCGGCTCTGGAACGTCACGACCAAAGATGGCGAAACGTTCTCCGGCAGGCTCGACGCTGAAAGTCAAACCTCGGTGGAGGTTCTTGATACCACCGCGCAGAAGCACGTCATCCAACGCAAAGATATCGCTTCACTGGAGGCATCTCAGCTTTCGATCATGCCGACGGGCTTCGAATCGCTGCCGCCCGACGATCTGAAATCTCTGCTCGAGTACCTGGCGCAACCTCATTCTCCAGAGGGGCGCTCTTCGGAGGGGCGAGTTCCGTCGAGCCCTCAACGCTGAATCACGCATGAATGTCCGCACGTTGTTACTCTTCGCGCTTCTCGGGTGTGGGCTGCCGTTTGCCGAGGCTCAGCAGACGCAACGTGCCCAACGCGATCTGCAACGCAATCGCGTTTACAAGGCGCGCATTGTCCCGCATTGGTTCCAGAACAACACCCGCTTCTGGTATCGAAACAACCTGCCCGGTGGAGCACGGGAATTCATCCTGGTCGATGCAGAAGGCGGCGTGCGCGAGCTCGCGTTTGATCACGCCCGGCTCGCCGCAGGCTTGTCCAAAGCTGTTGGCACTACCAACTACAACGGCGACCGCTTGCCGTTCACTCTGATTCAGTTCGACAGCGAGACAAAGGCGGTCCTCTTCAAAGTGGAGGACACCGCCTGGAAGTGCGACCTGGCTTCCTACGAGTGTTCGAAAAGCGAGGACAAATTCGACGTTGTGGCCGAACCCGACGACTCACCGAACCCGCCACGCCGGCGGCCGCGCAGCACCGAGTCTGCGGATCGAAATTCAGATACGTCCCCGGATGGCAAGTGGACGGCTTTGATCAAAGATCACAACGTCTTTCTTCGTTCAAAGGACGATGCCAGCGAGCTGCAATTGAGCCGCGATGGCAAAGAAGGCCTCGCCTACGGCAGATGTGCATGGTCGCCCGATTCGAAAACGCTCGTCACATTCCGTGTCGAGCCCGGCGAGCGTAAAGAGGTGTATCTGATCGAGTCGTCCCCGAAAGCCGGAGGCCGCGCCAAACTTCAGACGCGCCCCTACGCATTGCCCGGTGACAAATTCACCGCTTACGAGATCAATTTGTTCGACGTTGCGAGTCAAAAGCAGATTAAACCCGAAGTGGATCGGTTTGAGCACGAATGGCTGCGGCCACGCCTGCATTGGGCCAGAGATGGACGGCGCCTCATGTACCAGCAGACCGATCGAGGCCATCAGCGGTTGCGCGTAATTGAAATCGATTCACACAGCGGCAATGTGCGCAACATCATCGACGAAAAAAGCGACACGTTTATCTGGACGGCCCATACCGAAAACCTTGGGCTCAGTCTCGTAAACTGGCTCGAGAAGAGCGACGAACTTATCTACGTCTCGGAACGCGATGGCTGGCGCCATCTGTATCTCGTTGACACGAGAGAAGGCTGCATCAAAACGCAAATCACCAAAGGTGATTACGTTGTCCGCGGCATCGAGCGCATCGACGAGGAACAACGCCAGATCTGGTTTCGCGCCAGCGGCAAAAATCCGCAGCAGGACCGATATTTTGTGCATTACTATCGCGTCAACTTCGACGGCACGGGGTTGGTCGCGCTCACCGAGGGCAACGGTACTCACACCATTGACTTCTCACCCGACCGCAAATACCTGATCGATACCTGGTCGCGGGTGGATTTGCCGCCCGTGAATGAATTGCGCCGCTCGCTGGACGGCCGCTTGGTGTGCAAGCTTGAAGAGGCCGACATTTCCGAATTGGAAGCGAATGGCTGGAAGCCGCCTGAGGTCTTCGTCGCCAAAGGTCGCGATGGCACCACAGATATCTGGGGCATCATTTGCCGGCCACCGGATTTCGATCCAAAAAAGAAATACCCTGTGATCGAGCAAATCTACGCCGGCCCGCAAGGCTCGTTTGTGCCCAAGAGCTTTAGTTCTTCGCGTCGGTTTTCGTCACTGACGGACCTTGGCTTCATCGTGGTGCAAATGGACGGCATGGGCACCGCTAACCGCTCCAAGGCGTTTCACGACGTGTGCTGGAAGAATCTCAAGGATGCTGGCTTCCCGGACCGCATTCTTTGGCACCGCGCCGCTGCCGCGAAATACCCGTACTATGATCTTACGCGTGTCGGCATTCACGGCCATTCGGCGGGAGGACAAAACGCGGCAGGCGCAGTCCTTTTCCATCCGGACTTATACAAAGCGGCAGTCGCGTCGTGTGGGTGCCACGACAATCGCATGGATAAGGCGTCGTGGAACGAACAATGGATGGGCTACCCGGTAGGTCCACAGTACTCGGAATGTTCGAACATCGATAACGCTCATCGCTTGCGCGGCAAGCTCATGCTGATCGTGGGCGAGTTGGATACCAATGTACCCCCCGAATCGACACTGCGCTTCGCCGACGCGCTCATCAAAGCCAACAAAGATTTCGATCTGCTTGTCATTCCGGGACTAGGCCATGCCATCGGTGCTTACGGCGAGCGGCGGCGCCAGGACTTTTTCGTTCGCCATCTGCTTGGCGTTGAACCATCCGACCGAAATGTTCCCGACCCGGCCGGGAAACTCACACAATCCATTCCTTCCGGTGGGCAATGAAACCGCTTGCCGCCATTGTAGTTTCGATCTCTCTCCTGACCACGACCACCGCGCAAACCAGCGACCGCGGCGAGGCTCCGCCGGTGACGGCGCCACCGGAATCGTTTTTCCAACTCGTCCGCGAAAATGACCGCGAGGCAGCGCGTGCATTCTACAAAAAGTACATTGACGTCAAAGGCATGCCGGTCGTCGCGGCGGGCGAAGTCGCTGACCAGGCCCTGCAGCGCACGTATTCAATCGTGACCCACATGCTCGCCGGGCGCCCGGACATCCTGGAAGCCATGGTCAGCAATCGCATGTACTTGATCATCATCGGCAAGGACCAGGTTTACACAGACATGCCCGAGTATCGAAACCACCCAAATCCCGCATATCAAAATGAGCGCGTTCGTGGGACCGGTGGACGGCCCACGAGTTTTGGCGAAGAAAATCTTCTGAGTCTGCCGATCGATCGCTATGACGACGAGAGCATCGGCGTGCACGAATTCTGTCACACTATTGATGGCACGTTGCGCTCGATTGATCCAACCTGGACTGAACGAAGGAATGCGGCCTACCGCAAAGCAATCGAAAAGGGGCTTTGGAAGAACACCTACGCGGGCTCAAACGCGGGCGAATTCTGGGCCGAAATCGCGCAATCCTACTTCGATTGCAATCGCGTTAATAACTGGAATCACGGACCAATCGGCACGCGCGAGCAACTAAAGGCCTACGATCCGCAGAGCTACGAACTTGTGCGCACGACCTTCAATCTCACTCCGGAACAGGACTGGCGTTACGTGTTTTTGCACAAGCTTCCGAACGTTATTTCTCCTCCGGAACGGTTTAAGATCGACCCTTACTACACGAAGTTCACGTGGGCGCGTGAGTTTCCCATCGTAGGGCGTGGCGCGAGCGATGCCGCTTTGCTCAAGGCCAACGACACGATTCGCAAAATGTTCGCGTATCGTCACGATGTTTTGAAAGCGCTTATCGCCAACGGCGTGAAGCTGGTCGTTCTCGGCCGCAGTGAAAGACTTGCGGACCTTCCCGAACTCAAGGGTCAAAAGCGCGTTGATCTCCTGGCCCGGACGCTTGATTACACACCGGAACTGAAGCTGCTGGTGACCGGCGAAGAGAGCCTCGGGGGCGTCATCCGCCTTTTTGCCCGCGCGATGTATGAAGTCACGGCGAGGCGTCCGGTGGATCCGAACTGGGAGAACCGCGGTCGCGCCGTGCAGCAGTATGAGTTGCGCGTCAAGCGACTCGACGTGCGCTTTGATGAAGCACTAAAGGGCACTTACGAAAAGGCAGCCGCCGCCGGCAAATGGAAAGGGACAGCGGCGGCGCACGATCTCGTCACTTACTGGACTTGCGGCGTGGTTGCCTGGTTCGGTGCCGTCCCAGGACGCCGCGCCTGTCGATGCGCCGCATCCGATCGGGTCACGGGAAGCGTTAAAGGATTACGACCCTGATCTCTACACGCTCATCGAAGAGACAATGGCTTACCGCGGCCACGCGGACTGGCGCTTCAAGCCGTGAATGCCCGACAAATCCTGTTTGGAAGGGCGAAGTCGAGTCTGCTCGTCCTGTTTCTCTCGATCTCCGCGGCAACAGGCGGGGCGTCATCGGCAGACAGCGCATTGCTGGAACGCCACGGCAAGCGAGACGTGCGGCTGCATGATCCGTCCACCATTGTAAAATGTAGGAACGACTATTGGTTGTTCGCAACCGGGCCCGGTGTGAGTTCGTGGCGATCAAAGGATCTGGTGCATTGGGAGCGCGGGCCACGCGTGTTCACCACCCCCCCGCCATGGACCACCAATGTCGTCGCCGGCCACCGTGGTTACTTCTGGGCGCCAGACATCGTCCAGCATGCGAACCGTTACTGGCTCTATTACTCCGTTTCGAAGTTTGGTCAGAACATTTCCGCCATTGGGCCGGCGTCGAATTCGACGCTGGATCCGGCCGACCCGGTTTATGGCTGGACTGACCACGGCATTGTTATCGAGTCGAGGCGGACCAATAACTTCAATGCCATCGATCCCGCAGTGGCAAAGACCCCGGACGGCGACCTTTGGCTTTCGTTTGGCTCGTTTTGGAGCGGGATTAAACTCGTCCAACTTGATGCCGCGTCTGGCAAGCCCCGGTCCAATTCGCCTGTATATTCAATCGCGTTTACCAACGCTATCGAAGCGCCCTTCATCTATTATCGTGACCGCTTCTTCTACCTGTTCGTGAATTGGGACCGCTGTTGTCGTGGCACGAACAGCACCTACAACATCCGCATTGGGCGCAGCAGCGACATCACGGGGCCCTACCTCGATAAAGAAGGCACAGATCTCGCCTACGGTGGCGGCACGCTGCTCCTGGGAACCGACGGCGCATTTATTGGGCCGGGCCACGCTGGAATCTTCGCGGAAGAAAGGAGATTCTGGTTCAGTGCGCACTTTTACGACGGCATGGATCGCGGCGCTTCGAAGCTCGCCATTCGACCGCTCGCCTGGGGCACTGACGGCTGGCCGGTGCTTCGTCCGATCGACCCCGAGGCGTCAGGAGACCTCAAGACCGACTCGAACCAATGACGTCAGCCATTTCGAGTTGGAGTTTCAGGTTCGGCTTTTTCTTTCTTTCGTCAATCCTCGGCACCCAGGCCGCCGAACTCGCTAAACGCATTGGCCAACTCACCATCAGCGAAGTCAGTGAACGGACCGTGCGCATCCAACTTTCTCCTTTCGACGGACGCGGCAACCCACGCCCGCCCAGTCCCTCCACCGTCCTGGTTTCTTTTCGGTCCGTCGAAAAACTACGCACTCGAGAGTTAGAAACCGAAATGGAGGTTCGAGTCGGCCAACTGCGCGTCACCATTCAACCCCGACCCGCGTCGGGACTCGTGGTCTCCGTGCGCCGTGGCAATGGACAAGTGGTGCAGGAACTCACGTTCGAGGACGGCACCAACGAGGCAGTTACGTTTCGAACCGAAGCGCCCGTGTTTGGGCTCGGGGAAGGCGCACAGCAATTCGATCGACGGGGAGCACTGTACCCAATGGAGGCAAGTTGGGGCGGGTGGAACCGAGCCGTGCTCGGATCGGTGGTGCCTTCGCCCTTCCTCATCGGCACTGAAGGTTGGGCGCTGTTCTTCCACACGCCCGAGGGCCGTTTGGATTTGCGCGAGGAGGGGCGATTCATTGCCAAAACAAATGGCGCCCTGGACTTCTTTTTGATCGACGTTCGGCGACCGGCCGATGCTCTTGCCGAGTATATTCGACTCACCGGACACCCGGCGATGCCTCCAAAATGGGCGCTCGGCTATTTTCAATCTCATCGCACCCTCGCCGGGCCGGACGAGCCGCTGCAAATTGCGCGCACGTTCCGCGAAAAAAAGCTGCCGTGTGACGCTTTGATTTACCTTGGCACCGGCTATTGCACGAACGGCTGGAACGCCGGACACGGGTCGGTATCCTTCAACACGAATGCGTTCGTGCCGGCGAGTATCAAAGCGCTCCACGACGAGAACTTTAAAGTCGTCCTGCACGTGAACCGCACGCCGCGGAATCTTTTTGGCGCGTCTATGACGGAGAGCAACGATTCGCGCTCACACATCCGAAATTACTGGGCGCGCCATCGGGATACGTTTGCCCTGGGTGTGGACGGCTGGTGGCCGGATGATGGGGATGAATTGCCTGTTGAGGCTCGGCTTGCGCGGCATCGTTGTTACCACGAAGGACCGCTCCTGGATCGGCCGGGGGTTCGCCCGTGGAGTTTGCATCGCACTGGCTACGCGGGCGCGCAGCGTTACAGCGGCTGGATTTGGTCGGGCGACACCGACAGCAAGTGGGAAACGCTTGCCGCGCACGTGTCGGTCGGACTGAACCACGGCCTGAGTCTCACGCCATTCTGGGGCAGCGATACGGGCGGGTTCTATCCCACGCGTGAACTCACAGGGGAGCTGTACGCGCGTTGGTTTCAATTCTCTGCGTTCTGTCCCTTGTTCCGATCGCATGGACGTACTTGGAAGTTGCGCTTGCCCTGGTGGTGGAACACCGGGGAGTACGGCCCGATCGAAAACAATCGGAATGTCGATCCCGCCGAACTGCACAATCCAGAGGTGGAACCGATTTGCCGCAAATACCTCGAACTGCGCTACCGGCTCTTACCGTATAATTACACTTTAACTCGTGAGGCATGTGACACTGGCATGCCCATGATGCGCGCGTTGTGGTTGCACTACCCCGACGACGCCGAAGGGGTGAAACTTGGGAACCAGTATCTGTGGGGTCGCGATTTGCTCGTCGCGCCGGTCGTTGAAAAAGGCGCAAAGTCTCGCCGTCTCTATTTGCCCGAAGGACTGTGGTACGACTGGTGGAATGGCGAAAGGCTCCAAGGCAAACGCTGGATCGAACGTCCTGTTGACCTTATGACTCTGCCACTCTACGCACGGGCGGGCGCTATCATTCCGCTCGACCCGGTTCGCCAATACACTGCTCAACCCGTCACCGAACCCACGGCACTCCGCGTCTTCCCCGGCGCGAACGGCGCCTTCACGCTGTACGACGACGACGGCCAAACCCTTGGCTATCGCGACGGGTCTGACCCGAAGGTGATTTTCATTAATTTCACTTGGGATGATTCCGCTCGCCAACTCACGCTGGATCGCGGCACGAAATGGCCGAGTGGAACACGTGACTTCATGGTCGAACTGATCGGCAGTAATGCGCGACCAAGGCAGATTGAGTTTCGAGGCGAGAGAGTTACGGTCGAACAACAGTGAAACTGCGCGAAACGCTTATGAGAACGATGTCCCTGCTTATCCTGCTCTCGTGCGCTGTGATGGGGGCCGATTCTTTCCCCGTCTCAATTCGTGTTGAAGCGAGCAAGACTACGGGCGAACTCAAGCCTATTTGGCGCTTCTTTGGTGCCGACGAGCCGAATTATGCCTACATGAAGCACGGCAAAAAGCTTTTGAGCGAGTTGGGCGAACTGACGCCGAAGCAGGTGTATTTTCGCACTCACAACCTGCTCACGTCTGGAGACGGCACGCCGGCACTGAAATGGGGTTCGACGGGCGCTTATCGCGAGAATGCTCAGGGACAGCCAATTTATGACTGGACGATTCTCGATCGCGTTTTCGATACCTACCTGGAATGCAGAGTGCGGCCTTATGCGCAGATTGGTTTCATGCCGAAGGACCTTTCGGTCAAGCCCGAGCCGTATCAGCACCAGTGGACGCCACGCGCCCGGTACGAAGAGATTTACACTGGCTGGGCTTATCCCCCGAAGGACTACAACAAATGGGCTGAGCTCGTGTTTCAGTGGGTCAAACACTGCGTTGAGAAATATGGCCGCGCCGAAGTGGAGACCTGGTACTGGGAGGTTTGGAACGAGCCGAACATCGGATATTGGCGTGGCACGCCCGAAGAATTTCGCAAGCTTCACGACTACGCCATTGACGCGGTGCGGCGTGCGCTGCCGAGTGCAAAGGTCGGCGGGCCGGATACAGCCGGCAGCGGCGGCAGATTCATGCGCGCGTTCCTGGAGCACTGTCTGCGCGGCACGAATCACGCGACTGGAAAGATCGGCACTCCATTGGACTTTGTTGCGTTCCACGCAAAGGGGGCGCCGGTTTACACCAACGGCCATGTGCGCATGGGCATCGCCAATCACCTACGCACGATCGATGATGGCTTTCGGATCATCGGTTCCTATCCCGAACTCAAAGGCAAACCGATTGTGATCGGCGAATCCGATCCCGAAGGTTGCGCGGCTTGCCAGGGGCCGCAACTGGCCTATCGCAATGGCACCATGTACTCCAGCTACACGGCGACAAGTTTCGCGCGCAAGCACGACCTCGCCGAGAAGCATGGTGTGAACCTTGAGGGCGCGCTGACGTGGGCCTTTGAATTTGAGGACCAGCCCTACTTCGCCGGCTTCCGCACTCTTGCCAGCAACGGCATCGACAAGCCCGTGCTCAACGTATTTCGTATGTTCAGCCGAATGACGGGCCAACGAATCGCGGCGAGCAGCGATAGCGCTGCCACACTCGAGACCATGTTAAGGGAGGGAGTACGCGGGAGACCTGATGTAGCCGCCTTGGCGAGCCTCGACAAAAACAAGCTCTGCGTGCTGGTGTGGCATTACCACGACGATGATGTCGCCGGTGATGCCGCCGCGATTGATCTCACGCTCGAAGGCGTCAATTTCACCGCGGCGAGCCTCGATCATTTCCGAATCGATCACGAGCACAGCAATGCGTTCGCCGCATGGACGAAGATGGGTTTGCCGCAACAACCGACCGCTGAACAGTACGTCTCGCTTGAAAAGGCCGGCCGACTTGCTGCACTCGAGCCGCCCAAAACTGTGCGCACCGAGAATGGACGCGTGAGCCTCGCGTTCAACTTGCCGCGACAGGCGGTTTCGTTGCTGATCCTCACGTGGTGAGGTCAATACCACGGCGCGCAGTCATCGTGACCGGCCATGCGCAACGAATAGATCCGCGCGTCGCGCTTTGGCCGCGAGTGATACTCGACAAAAGGGTTCGCCGGCAGATTTCCCAAGCACGGCGCATTCCATCAGCGAGACGCCGGGCGAAGAAGGTCACAATCTTACTGTGACCCAGCAATGTTCCAAACCAATGAGATAAGTCCACGCAGGAGCGCGTGGACTAATAGGTCAGCCCCGCTGTCGTTGTTCGTCTTCACGGGACCGTTCGCGGTCAGGAAACAACAAAAACTAACCGCTCCCTTTTCAAATATAACCCGTGCCAGGTAGTAATAAAGCCCGTGCCGCAAACGAAAGCCTCATTCGTTACGGAAGATTCCGAAATGTGAATGCATACGGCAGATTCAAAGCGAGGCGCTCAAGAAGTTGCGGTCGGGATGGAAAACCGGAGCGATCGAAATGAAAAGGCTGATTTCACTTCTCGCGCTGGCGGTGGCGCGTCGCCAATCTTCCGGAAGGCGGAGGTGAGACTGTTGATGGGTTCGTGATTGTCGAATTGTTGAATCGGTTCGCCGCTAGTTGCCGCGCAAGGTGAATCTCCCCTTCCACTCCACGCGGTAAGCGCGGCAATGGGTTAGCAGAACTGAGCCGAATTCGATCGCGCCACCTCGTTTGAACTGGTCTCTGCCGAAAAGTTTCGCGGGCAGTTCCATGCACGCGATGTTCCGAAAGTTTCCGTTGATGCCCGAGATGTTCATGACGCGAACCGCGGGTTCATCGACAATCGGCTCTAATCCCGCTCCGATGCGCACGCGAATCGGCTTGGCAAAGCCGCTGATGGAGACGCTCCATTCGGCGCGATCGCTTGCGCGCACAGTTTTGTCTTTATAGAAAACGTCTTCCACGACGTCCTGCGCGTAGAGCCCGAGATAAACCGCTTTCTTGTCCCAGCACACGTAAAGGTCGGCCAGCGGAAATTCCGAGACCGGGTTGACGAATCCTCGCTCCCGGTCCCAGCGCTTGAGCGCCACTGTCGGCTCAAAATGTTCAAGCGGCTCGCGCGGCGCGGGCGGCACGCCTTGCGAAGCGTCCGGTCGCGCGCGCGCAGGCTGCTTTTTGAGGTTGGCTAAGTCGAGCGCAGACGCGGTCGTCGTGAGTGCTTCGTAAGGACGGTCATGGATGTCCACCAGGCCGAAGTTGAAATTTTCACCATCGTAGCGGCCGTGAGTCGGTTGGTCGTAGTATTGAAACCAGTCAGCGCCGATCACGCAGGGGATTTTTACCAGGCTCTGGAGGGTATTGCGAAATCCCACGGCGCGTTCCTTCTGCGTCGCCGCGACCGGATAAACACCGCGATTGTTTTTGTTGCCGCTGCGGTTTTCGCGGGCGGCGAGGTAGAACTCGCCGATGAGCACTGGCTTTCCCGTCAACCGGTGAAGTGTATCCACGTAAAACCGCGTGAAGAGCCCGTCGTTCCAACTCGCGTTGAGATTGCTCGAAACGGCGTCCACATACCGCGAGCAGGCGCGGGCCACTTCCGGATAATAGAATGACTGGTAACGGTCCCCCAGAATCAAGGCCCGGCGGTCATATTTCCGGATAATAGCATGGACCAGAGAGTAGTAGCGCTCCGCCAACAGCCCGAGAAACCGCCGCTCGACACGGATGCCGTCGCCGCCCGGACGCAAGTAGAGCACGCCATGCCGGCCAAATGTCTCCCAGTCCTCCACACCGGGAGCAGGCTCGAAATCTCGCAGCAGTTCAGTCCAATTGGTCCGGTAAGTCTGCCGGAGTAATTCGATGAGCCGTTGGCGTTGTCCGCTGGCGGGAGCCTGTTCCAGGGTCATCTTGAAAAGGATCGCATTCCACCAGCCGATCTCGTTGTCGCTGTAATAGCCGATCACGCGCGGGTCATCGCGCAGGGGCAGGATCTGCTCGCGCGCGACTGCATCCATGCGATCGACGATCTTCGGGTCCCACATATCCCACCACGGCGCACCAGCGGTCGATCCGATATGCAGCACGGGCGCGAAGGCAACATCGGCCTCTGGGCTGTGTCGCAAAGGCTGGAAATCGCTCCATCCACCAATGGTGGTGAAGCCCCAGCCCTTGAGCCGCCTCAGGGTGGCATTGGCCCACAGGTTCGAATCGGCGTAATGCCGCCAGGCAGCGTACCCGGGGTTGGCAGAATCGAATTCCTTGCGGGAAGCGCCTGTGTTGACGCAGCAGACGCCGAGAGAAAAGAACCGCTCGCCATTGGGCCTGACGAGCCATGCGGTGTTGTCCTGCTGTTGAATTGAAAAAGGCGGGTGGAGGGAAAGGCTTTCGACCGCCGCGACGGCTCTAGCCAAGCCCAGCGCGAGCGTGAGCGCGGCGACAGCGGTGAAGCCAGGGTTCTTTAGCAATGGCACAAAGCAAAGCGTAGATCATTCATAACGCAAGGCCACCATGGGATCAACTTTGGTCGCGCGCCGTGCGGGCAGCCAGCAGGCGAACAAGGCTACGATTGCGAGCACGAATGAAATGTGATGAAGGTCAACGGATCAGTCGGTTTGATTTCGTAGAGCAGCCGCTGCAGCACGCGGGTCAATGCAAGAGCTCCGATGAGCCCGAGTGCGACACCCACACCCGCCAGGCGCATTCCCTGGCCGATCACCAGGCCGAGCACGGCATGTCGCTGCGCTCCCAGCGCCATGCGAATGCCGATCTCACGGGTGCGCTGTGTCACCATGCAGGCGAGCACGCCATAAAGACCCAGTGCGGAAAGCAGCAGCGCGCCGCCGGCGAATCCCCCGAGCAAATGCACGGAGAGCCGCCGTTGGGCGAGGTTGGCGGCGGCGAGGTGCGTCATAGTTTGCACGCGTTCCAGCGGCAGGTCTTTGTCGAGCCGGTCGAGTTCGGCGCGAACGGCACGGGTCACATCCGCTGGGTCGCGTTGCGTGCGCAGCACAAGCGTCAGGAAGCCCCAGCAAATTTGCCGGTAGGGACGATACATCTCGCCGCGC
>JAKEEH010000195.1 GCA_022616725.1 Limisphaerales bacterium
ACCAACCGCGACCTCAAAGCCGAAGTCGCCGCCGGCCGTTTCCGCCAGGACCTCTTCTACCGCTTGTACGTCTTCCCCATCGAAGTCGCGCCGCTGCGCGACCGCAAAGAAGACATCGCCGCGCTCGCGTCGCAATTCCTGCCCGCCGCCGCCAAACGCCTCGGCAAGCCGCTCCCGCGCTTCACTCAAGCCGGCGTGATGCAACTCCAAAGCTACGACTGGCCCGGCAACATCCGCGAACTCCAAAACGTCATTGAACGTGCCGTCATCCTCTCCCGCCGCGGCGAACTTTACTTCGACTTGCCGAAGGTCACGGTGAGCGGACCCGCGGCCGCGCCTGTCAGTTCCACCAGTCCGGCAAACGCCGGCACCCTCGACGTTATTCCCGAAATCGAAATGCGCCGCCGCGAACGCGAGAACCTCCTCGCCGCGCTGGAGAAGACCGACTGGCGTATCGCCGGTCCCGGCGGCGCGGCCGAACTGCTCGGCATGAAACCCACGACGCTGGCCTCACGCATCAAGACGCTCGGAGTCAAACGAAAGCCGAAGGACTGATTCAGACATCGCGCACTGACGAACGCAGAATTCTTGAATTCATTTATGGCTTACGACCCGCTCCTCGAAAATCGCGTCCGCCAGTTCTTCGACGCGAAGCGCATCAAGCATGAGGCGAAGCGCATGATGGGTGGGTTGTGCTTCATGGTGAAGGGTAAGATGTGTGTGGGCGTCGAGAAAAACCGGCTCATGGCGCGTATCGGCCCGGAGGCTTACGACGACGCATTGACTCGCAAGGGTTGCCGACCGATGGATTTTACCGGGCGTCCCATGCGTGGATTCGTTTTCGTGGAGCTTGAAGGGTTGAATTCAGACAAGAACCTGGCGTTTTGGTTGGAACTGGCGCTTGCTTACAACCCGATCGCAAAGAAATCGGCGCGGAAGAAAAGCTGAGTTTCTGTCTCGCTACTTCGCCTCGTCCGCCAAGGCTTTTTCGAGTTTCTCCTTGGCTGCGGGCGAGAGTGATTTCTCGACAGCATTCACTTCGGGATCGGCGTAGTGACCGACGCCCTCACGCAAGAGGTGCAACTGCTTTTCGTAGCGCCGACAGAACTTGCACATGCTCACATGCAACCGGATGGACAGGCGCTTTCGCAACGGCAGATTGCGATCCATGCCGGCGGAGATGAGTTGGGAGATGTCCCGGCACGACGGCATCACGCGGATCATGAGACGCATCATCGCGTAATTGGCTTTCTGGAGAGGATTCAAAGGCATGGCGATTTGTCTCCGGTCAGTGTTTCAGCCAGTTTTGCTCCAGACAGAGCCGTAGTTGCATCCGCGCACGATGCAACAGCACCCAGAAGTTGGAGGGACTCACGCCGAGCATTTCCTGGATGCGGTCGGAATCGGTCGCTTCCATCTCGCGCAACACGAACGCATCTGCGCAGCGTGGCGGCAGTTTGGATATGCACTGCTTGAGCGCCGCCATGAATTCCTTGCGTTGCATGAGCCCGGCGGCGTCTGCGCCCCAATCCGTTGGGCCGGATTCCGGCTCGTGTTTCCACAGGCCCAAGTCATCGAAGCGTCCCTCCAGCTCTTCGGGCATTGAAGCGTCCTCCATGATAGTGCGCTCGCGGGCTTGGCGGCGAAAGTAATCGAGCACCTTGTGCTTGAGGATGCCGGTCAGCCAACTGCGCTCTGTGGATTGGCCGGAGAAGCGGTCTTTGCCCTGAAATGCTGCCAGCAACGTGTCCTGCACGAGGTCTTCCGCCACGGTTTCGTTGCGTACGCGGATGAGCGCGTATCGGAAAAGGTAGTTGCCGTGCAACTCGACCCACTGGCCGGGATCGGACAGCCCGGCGCCCAAAGCTGGTGCGCCCTCCACCGGCGAATCTGTGGGCAAAGCAGGATCCATCGCATCATCAACCATCGCTACGGACAATACCGTCATCGTCAGCAGCCGTGAAGCGATTTCCCCCGCTCGCCCGGCCAGCTTCCACGTCGCGTATTTCGCTTGCGCCATTCACTGCTACGGCTTCCGGCTGGGCCGAATATTCCTTCAGCGACAAGTCGGGATCTGCTTGCTTCGCGCGCTTCTCTGAAGCCAAGAGGAAACCTTTGCCCGCCCAGGCATTGAAGCCACCCGTTAACGGCCGAACGCGGTGAATGCCATACCGTTTGAGGAGCAGCGCCACGCGCGCACTCGTGCGTTCGTCGGGACAGGTGCAGTACATAACGATCTCTCGATCACGCGGAATTTCGTGATGACGCCACTGAAGCTCCTCGGGGTCGAGCCGGATCGCCCGGGGGAGCGTCCGCGGATCGGCTTTGGAATCCAGAGGGTGACGCAAATCGACAATGACGACATCTTCGCCAGCATCGAGCCTCTGCTTCAGTTCCTCGGGGCTGATGCGGCCAACGCGCAGCATGCGAAGGAAGCACAGCCGCCGGACGTACTTGACAAAGAGATACAGGCCAAAGGCAGCCCCGGATCCTGCCAGCAGCCAGCTTCCCGATCGCGAAGCCAGCGCCGAAACCTGCTCCAACTGACGACTGAACAGATGACCAAGTCCGACGAGAACACCCGCAAACAACGCCGATCCAAGAGCGTTCCATGCCAAGAAGTGGAATCGACGCATGCCACTCATGCCGGCCAATGGAGACGCGACGGCGTTGAGTCCAGGCACGAATTTCGATACTAACAGCGGCCAATTCCCATACCGGGCAAACATGTCTTTGGTCCGACGGACGCAACTGTCCGGCTCCAGCGATGCTCGGCACACCAGCTTGAGCACCGATCCGCCACGATGGCGCCCTGCTTCAAACCAAATAGTGTCACACAGAAAAGCAGCCAGTGCCGCTAAGCTTGTTACACCAGGGAAGCTCAGCTTACCCGCGCCTGCCATCGCTCCGGCCGCCAGCAGAATCGGCAAAGACGGCAGAGGCAGGCCGATCTGATCGAGAAATACCCAGGCAAAGATAACCACGTAGCCGTGCTGAATCAGGAATACCGTTGGGTCGTTCACAAGAGGGGCGACGTTGGGACATTGTCAGACAACCTCGACCACGCAATCACAGGAACCGATCTCACTCGGGACCAACCCGGACGATTGGGGATGGTCCTGCCATCTTGCTCTGCTCGTCGTTCCAGCACATGTTGCCTCTGGTGCCGACGAGAGAAATTCCAACCCGGCGTTCCGGGCCACCTCACTCAGAAATAACCGGGCTGAAGAGAGCTGCTGTGGGGTCCCAGCGCCGGTTTCAAGCAGCGCAAGCAGCCCGCATTGATAACAGTCTCTATCGGTCAGTTCCGCTTCGATCCACGCCCTGACAACCAGTGGCAGCTCTCCTCCGAGGGAGATTGAGAACAGGACAATGTCGGCCTTCCTGAGCGCCTCGGTTGCCAGTTGTATGATTCTCGGGTGGAAGAAGGACCTCAACTTCCACCACGAAAACCGCAGGTCGATCGATTCGCCCAAGCTCTGAACCAGATGCGCGTCAGCGCACATGGCCCTTTCGCGACTGGTGTCATCTTGGTAAACCACCAGAACGGTGACAGAGGGCCGTTCTCCCAGCGTGAAATCCTCCACTTCAATTGATGGCAGGGCATTTGTTTGCATAAACGTCTTGGTGAGTATCTTCTCCCGCGCCTGCGGGACTGTCAGACCGCCTCTGAGGTTCCGGAACCGATTCAGGCGCGTGCCCTGTCTGCGTTGAGACCTCTACGACACAGTTGCACGAACCAAAGTCATTCAAACAGAAGCCGCAGGCATAGGGGTCGTTTTGCCAATCGCCGTCCACGATGTACCGGTATTCGTAGCGACCCGGAGCAAGAGGCACTCGCACCTGCCAGCGGTGCTCTCCGTCCTTGTGCATGGGCAGGCTGTGTGAACTCCAGTTGTTGAAATCACCGGCCACATGCACCTCCTTTGCCTCGTTGGATTCGTAAACAAACTCCACTTCGATTCGTTTCGGTGAAGTGGCCGGTCCATTTGCGCTTTGTATTCGCTTTTTCGCCATAACCTTTTCATCGATTCTCAGTTTTCTGCCTCGCGTTCTTTAAGTTCCTGCCGCCGTCAGTGCCGGATTACCGCACTGCGCCCGTCAACAGATGTGAAGCCGCAGGACGATAAAAAATTCCGGCGTGGCGGCGGAATCAAAAAGCAAGGAGTCCGGCGCCCTCTCCTGGGGTTCCTCTGCGGTGGGATGCGGTTCACGAAAACAGTGGGTTGCACAGTTGACGCCAAAGCGCATTGCCGTACCGGTGACATCAAAGCTCACATCCCTGCCGCATACCTTTGAGCACTGAGCTGTCAGCGGGGCGCCTGAAGATCGGACGCCGGATTGCCGAGCCGGCCGAATTAACCTCAAGCTGCGCTTTGGCGGCTTGATATGCTGCCTCAATCAGCTTGCCCGCATCTCGCAGATCACTGCAGCGCACGCCTTCGGCGACGTTCGGTGGTACGAGGATGAGCGAAGCTCGATCACTGTAACGATCCACGTCGGCGCGATATTTGGCTTCGAGAGCCAAACCAAATGCGTGGCGGATACGCGCGAGGAATCCCCGAGTTCGCGGAGTGCCCTTCGAACCGCAGCGACACTCCATCGCAAGAATCGTCGTGGCCCCGTGTGCGAGCGCAACATCCAGCGCGCAATTGGCTGAAACGCCACCGTCGATCGAGTCGCGGCCATCAATCCGAACCGGCGGAAACAGCCCAGGCAAAGCTGCGCTGGCCAGCACCGCTGACACCAGGTCGCCCTCCGCGGGACCCAATTCCACCGTCAGGCCGGTTTCAACGTCAGTGGCGGTGATGATCAGTGGCCGGCCTAGTCGTTCAAACCTTCGAACCGGCAGGTGGGTTTCCAGATACCGACGAAAGCGTCGATTGGAGAAAAGACTTTCAGCCCGCCAGCCTCTCCACAACAGCGACCAGTCGAACGTGAAGAAATCCCTCATGCGCGCCTGTCGCCACAAGCGCGCCAACGCCTCAGGCTCAACCCCGGCGGCGATCAGCGCGCCATTGAGCGCGCCGATGGAGGTGCCCACCACGAGGTCGATCTTCACGCCCAGTTCGACCAGCGCCTTGTAGAAACCCACCTCCATCGCGCCCAGGATCCCGCCGCCGCAGAGCACCAGTGCAGTCTTTTGTGGTGTCGTTTCCGACCGCATGTTGTTTAGTTCGTTGCCTGACACGCAGGCAATCCGTGGCGCGCGCCAACGAGCCGCGCCATCGCACCTGTTGGCGCCAGCTTCAGCACGCCCGGCTTTCAAGTTCTGCTGGTTCTTCGTTTGCGTGGCGCAATCCTTACAAAGTTTTTCGGGCGAGCGTTTCGATGATACCGCCTTCCGATATTCCGCGGCGGAATAATTCGGTGACTCGATGGGTCAAACGATCGAAGCGGTGCAGGATGGGCGGCGCAAAGCGCCTCCGTCGCCCCTCCGTAGACGGAATAAGGCCGTTGACGGGAGTCTCAATTAAAAAGGAAAATGAATATGAAAACCTGGTTACGGCTGAATTCAATTCTGGGCCCAGCGGCGCTAATCGCTATTTTTTCGACCGGCTGCGCGCATTTGGCGATCGACAAAAACGGGAGTTGGACCGGCCCTTTGCCGCAGCCGGTCACGGTCAAGGAGGCGGCACGGGGCGAACGTCCCTGGTACGGGAAAGCCGTCGTGCCGTTCGCCATCACCCTGATCTCCGGCAGCCGAACGGGTTTAGAGTACAACGAAGGCCGTGACTTGCGCCCAGCGGAATACGTCAAGGGCATTCCTTGGGTCGGCTGGGTGACGCTTCCCTATTTCTGTTGGGAATCACTCTCCAAAAAGCCCATGCAGCGCGTCGCCAACCAGAAGAAGATGGACTCGCGGCGCCAGCGAAAATACGAGGCCATCATCAAACGTCTGGAGCAGGATGGCAGAGCGCATGAAGCGAATTACCTGAAAGCTCACAACCCGTTTGACCCGGCGACTCATCCTCCGAACCCGCTGGCTCGGATACCTCAGAAGAATCTCGACGGCCTGTGGGGCAACACGAAAACCCTTTGGGTGGAATTGGCCATCGGGCATCGCAACAGTCTGGAGCGCATCGAAAGCCGTGGCGTGCGGAAGCTGGAATACTGGCATCCGCTGCTTCTGACCCGAATCTGGGAAGCCTTCGAAGCCGGCGCGGGCCGCCGAATGGAGGACGTTGCCGAACAGGAGCGCCTGGATGAACGCTGGCTTCCCAAGTCGGCACAGGCGGCTGCGGAACATAACAAACCTCAGCCATGAATTTCTCGGAAAGATGGCGATGGTGGCAAACCTGGATCCCGCTCTTTGCCTGTGCACGAAGCGGAGTGTCGAAATCGCAACGACCGCTGGCCAGTGGGCGGTGCGCACGCCGGGAACGACGCGTCTGGCCCGGCGGGCGTCCACGCCGTCACTTTGAAATCCTTGCCGCGGCTTCAGGGCCTTTGGGTTTTCGCTGGAAGGAATGCAACGTTGACGGTGTTGTGACGCTGAAGTTAAGCGGCGCGATCGATCTCCGTCATTCGCCGAAGCTTCGCCGGCTGTTGCGGATGAAGGCTTGCGCGCGGACTCCCGCGCTGCTGCTGGATTTCACCGAGGTCAGTCGCATCGATTCCTCCGGCCTGGCCACGCTGATGGAATATTATCAACATGCGCAAAGTTTCGGAGGTCGACTCGCGCTGGCCGGACTGACCGGCCGAGTGCAAAGTCTATTCTACCTCGTCCGGTTCAGCGAAATATTCCCCATCCATTCGAGCATTGATGAGGCGCTGCAGGCGCTTGAACAAGCCCCCTCGGAACAGAATCCTCTGTGAAGAGCTATCTCCACCTCAATTTCAGCATTCTCTACTGGTTGTTTGCCGGCCGACGCAGAGCGCAATCATTCAAGTTGAATCACCTCTTGCAACAGATGATTCGTATCGGCGTGGAAGCCCTGCCCATGGCCAGCTTGACGGCTTTCAGTGTGGGCCTGACTCTCGCCATGCAA
>JAKEEH010000196.1 GCA_022616725.1 Limisphaerales bacterium
ACCTCCAGTGAGTCAGGACGTTTTCAGTTCTCATGTCTTTTTCGTTTGGATTTGGTTGTTCTGTTTCCCCTTTAGAATACCAGCGCAATTTCGGCATTCTACCAACGATTGAGAAACGATTCTGTGACAGGAGGGTGACAGAGTGGTGAGTGGTGATTGGTGTGTAATTAGTGAGATAAGTGGCCAATCACTGATCACTGGAAATCCGAAGCACAAATTGCGAATTCCGAAGAAAGCCCCAATCCCGAAGCCCGAAATTCGTCGTTCGAGCTTCGGATTCCTTCGTGGTCAGCGGGGAGTGCAGAGTGCAGAATTCTGCATTCTGTCTTCAGAAGTCCACGGCGAAGCGGCCCTGAAAGACATGTGCTGTGCCGTCGGTCGTTCCGCGATCAACCATCGCATTGACATAGTTGACCTGGATCTTTGAATTGGAATTGAGATACCAGTTGACTCCACCCGTGATGTCGTTTAAGCGCCCGCCGTTGACGCCCTCGTCGTTCAAATCAAGGTACGAGTAACGCAGCGCCACCTCCCACGCCCCGAGCCCGCCGTCGGTGAAGCTATTGTTGGGCACGATTCGGTCGAAAGTCCCGTTCGACCGGCGATAATTCCGGTGCTCCCCGGTAATGAACCAACTCGCGAACACGTAAAACCCATCAAATGCCGCGGACACGCCGGGGGAGTTGACCCACGTACGGACGTACTCTGCTTGTGCCGAGAATGGACCGAGCACAAGTGCGGCTTCGGCGCCTCCCAACTGTTGATGGTCCGCGCCGAGGAAGAACGGCGCATTCGTGCCAGTATCGACGAACCGCGGCGCCAGGTGCGCTTCAGGCCGAGCGCGGAATCTCGTCCCAGCGTCGCCGGGATCAATATAACTGCCGCTCAGGCCGAGGTGCAGCAACCGGGCCCCTTTGCTCGCCTCGTCGTACCAAGGCAAGCCGGTGACACGGGCCGAAAGCCGGTAATTGCTATCGATGGAAGAAACAATCTTGCCCGAACTGCCCGTGTCCGTGAAGACACCCGCCGCATACGTCAGGTGCTCATCCAATTGGGAGCCGGATGCCATGACGCCGATATTGCGCTCCGGCACAAACGCTTCCATCGGAGTCGCCCGCTCGAGAAAGGTAAGAAAGCGGCTGCTGGTCAAGACCTCCAAGCCGATCGGTTCCTTGAAATGCCCGGCCTGAATGCGGCCGACGAAAGGGATTTTATCGATGCCAACAAATACATCCTTAAACTCCGTCTCGGATGTCGCGAAATCGTATTCGGTTTTGAATATGACCGGCAAAGCGGTCCCGATTTCTCCTTCGAGCGACAAACGCACCCGCCGAAACTCAACGGCGGCTGGGATATCGCCAAACCGCGCCTCCACGTCGTCATCCTCGGAAAAGCTGGCGATGTCCAACTGCACGCGGCCGCCCAGTTTGCCTTTGAAAAGGCCGCCCGCCGATTGGAAGCTTAGCCCCTCCTTCCAACTGGTCCGCAATTCGGGCCCCACTTTCTTTTTGAATTCCGCCTCGGCTGCTGCCAGCGCGTCCTTTGCCTCCTGTTCGGTTAGAATCCCCTTTTTCACCAGCGCGTTCAGCGCGGGATCTGAAGTTTGCCCGTGGAGATGCGAGGCTATGTTTGAACAGACGATGATGCTCACGGCCAGCGTCGCCACGCCGGCTCTTCTTTGTCGTTTCATACCTTGAATTATATGTTTCCCTTTGGTTACGAAGCCCAATTTTGGGCAGGCAAGTTACGGGGAAAAGGAGGGCAAGTTACAATTATGTGACAATTCGCCACGCAATCGCCCGACTTTTAAGATTTGACATCCAGGCCGCCGCGGGAATGCTTAGCTCGACCCATGGCTTCAACGCGACGCTCAGTCGGAGGGCGCCTGGTTACGCTGGCGCTCGCCACCGCGGCTTGTGTCGCCTCAGCCGCAACCACTACCAATTTCGTGAATTTCGAGACTGCGCCAGTCCACCCGATCGCCCTGGGGCCTGACGGCCAGACACTCGCACTCTGCAATTTGCCCGATAGTCGTCTCGAACTATTTGATGTTTCGGAGGGCGTTCCCATGGTGTTGGGAAGCGTGCCGGTGGGGCTCGATCCGGTGGCCGTGCGGTTCGCGTCCTCGAATGAGGCGTGGGTGGTGAACCACATTTCATCCAGCATCAGCATCGTGGACGTGACGAAGCGAACGGTCATTGCGACAGTCGAAATGCCGGCTGGGCCAAGTGATCTCGTGTTCGCTGGCGCTCCGCGACGCGCATGGGTTTCGTGTTCACGGACAAACGCCGTTTGCGTCGTCGACCCGGTGACCCGAAGTGTGGTCACGAACATCAACATCGAAGGGGAACGACCACGCGCGATGGCGACAAGCCCCGATGGGACTAAGGTGTACGTCGCCATTTTTGAGTCGGGCAACGGCACAACGATATTGAGCCGCCGTCTCACGTTTTTGCCCGTCGAGCCGCCGCCAGGGCCCGTAGATGATCCGACCGGGCCTCACGGCGGCATCAACCCACCGCCGAATTCAGGCAGAGACTATGTCCCCGCAATGAATCCGGCCAACCGGGCGCCACCCCCGGTGGGTTTGATTGTACGCAAAGACTGGGCAGGCCGCTGGATGGACGACAACAGCGGCGACTGGACGGAATGGATCTCAGGCACAAACGCCGCGAAGGCCGGGCGCGTGCCGGGCTGGGACCTGCCGGATCGCGATGTGGCGATGATCGACACCTCAACGTTGGAAGTCACTTGCGCGCACAGGCTAATGAATATTTGCATGGGGGTCGCCGTAAACCCGATGTCGGGCGAAATTGCCGTGATCGGCACCGACGCAATGAACGAGCGGCGCTTCGAACCCGTGCTTAATGGTGTGTTCCTGCGCGTCAATATCGCGCTTGTCGATCCGGTGACACGCACCAATCGCCTTCGCGACTTGAACCCCCACCTGGATTACGCCACGCGCACTTTACCGCAGGACCAGCGCGCCGCATCGCTGGGCGACCCGCGCGGGATCGAGTGGAGCGCGGACGGCACGCGGGCGTACATCACGGGGATGGGCTCACGCAATATGATTGTCGTGGATAAGGACGGCAGCCGAATCAACCCACAGCCCGTTGAGCTGGGGGAAGGGCCGACCGGCATTGCCGTCGATGAAGCGCGAGCGCGCGTCTATGTATGGAACCGGTTCTCTTCCAGCATTTCGGTCGTGGACACCAGTGCGGGCGTCGTGGTTACGAACGTCCCTGTGTTCGACCCGACTCCAGACATAATCCGCAAAGGCCGGCGGCATCTCTACGATACGCGCAAGACTTCGGGGCTGGGCATTGCCGCCTGCGCCTCGTGTCATGTGGATGGTCGCACTGATCGCTTGGCGTGGGACCTTGGAGATCCCGCAGGCGACACGGTGGCCAATCAAAACCAGGAGTTTCACCCGATGAAGGGACCGATGGTCACACAGACGTTCCAGGACATCATTACGCCGTTCCTGGGTAGTGACCCGAGGTCCCCGACGGCACAGTCGCTGCACTGGCGCGGAGACCGCAAAAACCTGGAGGAATTCAATCCCACCTTCACTGACTTGCAAGCCAACGACGTCGAACTCAGCACGAACGAGATGGCGGAATTCAAAGGAATGCTGGCGACCATTTTCTTTCCGCCGAATTTCTTGCGCACGTTGACCAACGGCCTGCCTGCTTCCGTGGCGTTGCCCGGGCATTATGGCCGTCCGCCTACCAACGGCGATCCGGCATCGCCGCTGCCACCGGGAAATCCGCAGCTTGCGCGACTGCAGTTCGCAGCCCAATGCAGCGGTTGTCACAGCTTGACGCGGGGTGGCAGGGCTTCCGCAACCGAGATTTTCGTTATTCCACGCGCGGGCGCGGAAGGAGGATTCAAAATCGCGCAGTTACGCAGTCTCCTGGACAAAGTGGGGATGGATCATACGAGCACCAACAGCCGGGCGGGTTTTGGTTATCTTCACGACGGGCGGGTCGGGACCTTGACGCAGTTTCTTATCGATGGATTTGGTTCCGCTTTTGCCACGGATCAGTCGATCGCCAACATGGTTGCCTTCTTCCTCTGTTTCCCAGGCTCAGACATTGAAGGCGGTCCCAATCTCAGCCAGGACGTGCCTGCTGCGACCGGGCGCGAAGTGACGTTTGCCTCTTCAACTCCGCCGTCGCTCTTGAATGACATGTTCAATCTGGCGCTGGACCTTAACAGCCGGCTCGACCTCATCGTGCGCGGACACAAGGAAGGCCGGGCGCGCAGTTGGCTGCTGCGGCGCATCACACAGGATTTCCTGTCTGACCGAAACGGCGAAACGGCGCGGACTCTTGCCGAAGTGATTGCGGCCGCCGCGCCTGGCAATGAATTTACCGCCATACTGGTTCCGCGTGGCACGGGAGCGCGTCTTGCATTGGATCGTGATGAAGACAGCTATTTCAACACCACCGAAGTGGAAACTGGCGCCAATCCCGACGATCCCGCATCACATCCGAGCCGCATCACCAGCATCAGCCGGGTCGGCACGGAGGTAACGCTGACGTGGGAATCTGTATCCGGCGCGCGATATACAGTCGAAGCGCGCGCCAGCCTCCCAAGTGACGGGGCCAGCGCCTGGACGCGATTGCTTGAGCCGTTCGTCGCCACGAGCGACAGAACGACCTATACGAACGCGCTGCCAGAAGTTCACACGGCAAGGTTTTATCGCGTGCGCATGGAACCGAAAGAATGACTAAATCCGAATGACGAAATCCTAAACGGGCCGGTCGTTAGTCATTCGTCATTCGTCATTGATGCGCCGTTACTTGAGGGCGGCTTCGTGGAATTCCTTCCAGTCGTCGAGGTTATTCAGGTTGACAGCGTCCCGCGGAGCATTGGCGTCATCGGGAATGTTGCTGGCGCCGAGAATGGACTTGCGTGTGGCATCATCATGAATGTAGCCGCGAATCGAAGCGTTGAGCTTTTCAACCGTCGGTTTGTCGAGCTTCACGCCCGGCTGGCTTTTGATCCAGGCCTCAAACTGCGGGTAGGTCGGCTGGTTGTTTTTGATGTAGCTCACCACGGCATCGCGGTTCAGACCGAGAGCGTCGATGACCATCTGGTCATAGCCTTTGCCGACGCCGGGATAGCCCGCGGCCAACTTGGCCCGTTGCTCGAGGGAAACCTTCAGCCAGAGACGCGGCAGGTGCAAAACGCCCAGCGGACCCGCCACACCAGAGCTAATGAGAGGAACAATCGTATTCATAATGCGTTATTTGGTTTGGTTGAATTAACAACGGAAGTTTAGGGAGTCTCTCCGCGCCGGTCAAAGCGATTTTCGAGCCAGCGGCGGGGTCGCTGCAAAATGTCGGCTCAGCCACGCCTAAAGCTGCGGCGCATGCAACTTAAGACGAAGGGAGTTCCGGAATCGTTATGGGTCCACACCACGCCGGGGTAGGTCCTGCTGGCGGCCAGACCAGAGCTTTCCTCAATTGCGTAGTGGGTGATGGTCCCGACCCGTAGAACGTCCTCGTCGACCGGAGTTTCTGCGATTAACACTGCGCGGTAAAATACCGAACCGTTTGCCGGGTTCATGGTGACGACGAGACGGTCAGTGGCGTCCGGTTCGGGAACGTCCACCCAATTGGCGCTCAGGCCGACGCCCGGGGCATTTGTCTGGCACTGCAGACGCCAGCCCTGGTCTGCCGGCCAGGATAACGTCAATTGGCCTGCGCTCACTGAGACGGTGATGTTGCTCGGATTCGCAGCCACACTAGCGCTGATGGCAGACAGAACGCCGACGGCGACCAAGCCGAAACACTGATTGATTCTCCAAATACGGCCGATGCTCGTCATAGAGTTTGAATCATTGCTGGTCAGCGGCGTTTTCGGCGGATGACGGGTGCAAGCCGAGCGCGATCAGCCGCTCGCGCATTTTGAGACGAGTCACGCCGAGCCAGCGCGCCGCGCGGGCCTGATTGCCTTGCGCGAGCTTGATCGCCTGGGAGAATAGCTCCGCCTCCAGGTCGCTAATCATCCTGGCATGCGCGTCTGTAATTTCACCTTGCTCGGCACGGCGCAGGAGGTCGGCAACGTAGGCGGCGTGCG
>JAKEEH010000022.1 GCA_022616725.1 Limisphaerales bacterium
GTTTCGGCGAGGAACTTCTGCCACAGCAACGTGCTGGAAACCAGATGGATGACGCGCTTGCGTTTGAGGAGATAAAAGACAATTACCACGGGAATCGCGGCCGCGAAGGCGATTGCGGCAGGCGCAAGGAAGCTCATCCCCACACCTCCGCCTCACGCAATTGTTGCAGGAGCAACTGTTCCAATGGGGTGCCGGAGCTCGCGCTGAAAAAGCGAATGCCGCGCGATTGGCAGAACTCCCGCATGCGCTGGCAGAAATTCTGCACCGTCTGCTGGTAAGCCTTGAGGCGGAACCGGCCAAAGGTCACTTCCTGGATGGCGCCGCTTTCGGCATCGACCAGCTTCAAATCGCCATAGGTGGCCGGATTCAACTCCTCCGGCGAAAGAATTTGCACGGCGTTCACCTGAAACCCGCGCCCGGCCAACGATTCCAGCCCTCGCTCGTAACCGGCTGGATCAAGGAAGTCACTCAGCACGACCGCCACGCCGGCTTGCCGGGCCTCCAGGGCTCCACGGCGCAAAGCCTCGTTAAGATTGGCTGACCCCGCAGCGCGAAGCTGGGACAGGTTCTGAAAGAATTGTAGCGCCGATTTTTTGCCGCGCACGGCCCGCAGCGCTGCGCGCGCGGCGGTTTCGTCGGGTCGATCAGGAAATGGGATTACGCTCACGCGGTCGAAACCACAAAGCGCGACATAGCCGATTGCAGCCGCGACCTGGCGCGCAAAATCAAACTTTGGCGGCTGGCCGAAAGTCATGGACTCGCTTGCATCAAGGAAAATCCGGACCGGCAGTTCTCGCTCCTCTTCGTAAAGCTTGAGGAAGAGGCGCTCGAGGCGGCCATAAAGATTCCAATCGAGATAGCGAAAATCGTCTCCGGCAACGTAATTGCGGTAATCGGCAAATTCGACGGATTGCCCGCGCGCCCTGCTGCGCCGTTCCCCGCGCGCGGCGCTTTTGGCGCGGCGCTGGGCCAGCAACTGAAACTGTTCGAGTTGCCGCAGCAGCTTTGGGGTCAGCAGCGCATCCACAAGTTAGGCGGAATGATTTTCGGCGAGACGCCGAAAATGGCAGGCGGGACGCCCGCGCTCCCCGAAATAACTCAATCCTCGCCCAAGGAGCGCACCAGTCGGTTCGTCATACGGCGCCAGTGAACCAGCCGGCGGGACGCCGGCTGGAGCGACCGGGACGGTCGCGCTCCCCATTCTCCATCTCAATTCGACGGTCGCGCTCCCCATTTTTAATCTGAACCGCACGGGCTTACGCATTCTGGGCCACGGCGTCGCGCGGCACTTCTTTGAGGATGTGCCCGACAATGTGGTCGGTCGTGATTCCTTCGGCTTCGGCCTCGAAATTCAGAATCAAACGATGCCGCAGCGCGGCGGGCGCAACCGCTTGAATATCATCGTAACTGGCGTTGAAACGGCCCTGGATGAGCGCGCGCACTTTGGCACCCAGCAACAGCGTCTGCGCCCCTCGCGGGCTGCTGCCGAAACGCAGATACTGGTTGGCAATGGGCACCGCGGCGTCGGTTCGCGTGTGCGAAGCCATGACAAGCCGGACGGCGTAATCCTTGACGTGCGAAGCGACGGGCACCTGCCGCACGAGCGCCATCAATTCGAGCAACCGTTCGCGATTGAGGGTTTTTGCCACCTCGGTCCGGATGCCTTCGGTCGTTCGGGTCAGGACCTCGGTCAATTCGGCGCCGCTTGGGTACCCGACCAGCAGCTTGAAAAAGAACCGATCCAATTGCGCTTCCGGCAACGGGTACGTGCCTTCCTGGTCAATTGGATTTTGGGTCGCCATGACAAAGAATGGCTCAGACAAACGCCGAATCTCGCCGCCGGCGGTCACGCTGTGCTCCTGCATGGCTTCCAGGAGCGCGGATTGCGTCTTGGGAGTGGCGCGGTTGATTTCGTCTGCCAGGATCAGGTGGGCGAAAATTGGCCCCTTCTGGAACTGAAATTCGCGCCGGCCCCCGGGCGATTCCATGACAATGTTCGTCCCGAGAATATCGGCCGGCATCAGGTCCGGTGTGAACTGAATGCGGTTGAAAGAAAGATCCAGGACCTCGCTCAAGGTCCGCACCAGCAGCGTCTTGCCCAGGCCCGGCACTCCCTCCAAGAGGACGTGCCCTCCGGCGAGGAGCGCGATCAAAGTGCCTTCCACGATCGCGTCATGACCCACGATCACCTTCGCGATCTCGCCGCGCAGTGCGGTGTATGACTGGCGAAATGCCGCGATTTGTTCTTCGGTCTTCACGACTTTAGCGTGGACTTAAATGGGGAAAATGAGAAGCAGATTGTAGGCGCAGGCCGTTGCACAAACTTGACACCGTTACCTACGGGATTCACCGCATCACAAAACTTCGATTGGATGGACAGTGAGCCAGATTTCCAGCTGCTGGAAACGCGACTTGAGACGGGCCTTGAGGTCAACAAAGAATTGTCGGTTCTCCTCTGTATCTTCAGCATCAACGAATATTCGATTGAGACGATCGCGATACTCAACCCCTCCTGCGCGCCAAATCCCTTCGATTGCTTGAGATTCCCAAGATACGCCGCCGAACCGGGCTTGAATCTCGGCCGCTGCGTCGGCAAGAAAGTGGCGAGGCACTTCCCGCCCATCATTGAACGCCAGCGGTAAGAGAATCTCGAAGCGACAGTATGCGCTCATGCGTTGCAGGACCCTCAACCGTGAAAGGAATTCCCTCCCGCGCCATTGGAACGAGCGCTTCCTCCGGAATTGCCACTTCGCCAGTAGCCCATGAGTGGCCTGAAAATCGGCCGATCAAGAACCCCAGCGCGCGCTTCTGCGTCTCTGCATCACGGAAACGAACGATGATCACGGGTTGAATTTAGAACGTTTCGGTGGGTTCGCAAGCAGCAAAGGCCGCCGAGAAGGGCGGCGTGTCCACGTATCATCCGACGCCCATTGAAAGCAGGAACTCGATGTTGCTCTTGGTCTTCTTGAGCTTGTTGAGCAAAAGCTCCATTGCTTCCACCGGAGGCACGCCGGTGAGGGCGCGCCGCAGGATAACCACTTTCTGGTATTCCTGCGGGTGGTAGAGCAATTCCTCTTTGCGCGTGCCCGAAAGCTCGATGTTGATTGACGGGAAGATGCGGCGGTCAACCAAATGACGGTCGAGGTGCACTTCCATGTTACCGGTGCCCTTGAACTCTTCGAAGATCACCTCATCCATGCGGGAGCCGGTGTCGATGAGGGCCGTGGCGATGATCGTGAGCGACCCACCCTCTTCAATGTTGCGGGCCGCGCCGAAGAAGCGCTTGGGTTTGTGCAGCGCATTCGCGTCCACACCGCCGGAGAGAATCTTCCCGGAATGCGGCTGGACGGTGTTGTAGGCGCGAGCCAGGCGCGTGATGGAGTCGAGCAGGATGACCACGTCTCGCTTGTGCTCGACCATGCGTTTGGCCTTTTCGATGACCATTTCTGCGACCTGGACGTGGCGCTCGGGGGGTTCGTCGAAGGTCGAACTGATGACTTCGGCCGGTTTGCAACTGCGCTCCATGTCGGTGACTTCCTCGGGGCGCTCGTCGATGAGGAGGATGAAAAGATAGGCCTCGGGGTTGTTCCTGAGGATGGCGTTGGCCAGCTTTTGCATCAGGACGGTTTTGCCGGTGCGCGGCGGGGCGACGATCAAGCCGCGCGTGCCTTTGCCAATGGGGCAGACCAAATCCAGCACTCGGGTGGAAAGTTCGTCCGACGCGGTTTCCAGGATGTAACGTTTATTCGGGAACAGCGGCGTGAGATTGTCGAAGTGCGTTTTGTCCTTGGCCTTGTCCGGGTCTTCGCCGTCCACCCCTTCGACCTTGAGGAGGGCAAAAAACCGCTCCTTTTCCTTTGGCGGCCGAATCTGGCCGGCGATCAGGTTGCCGGTTTGAAGGTCGAAGCGGCGGATTTGCGATGGCGAGACATAGATGTCTTCCGGGCACGGCAGATAATTGAAGCTTTGGGAGCGGAGGAAACCGAAGCCTTCGGTCAAGACTTCAAGGACGCCCTCGGAAAAGAGCACGCCGCTGCGTTCGGCATTCTTCTGGAGGATGTGGAAAATGACCTCATGCTTGCGCATGGTTCCGAAGTTTTCGATCCCCATGTCCTTGGCCATGTGATTAAGCTCAGTCATGGACATGGCCTGAAGCTTGGCAATGTTCAGCGTCTGGGCCGGTCCGTTTCCCGGCTTCGGAGCGCGGTCGGGCCGCGGCTCGCGTTCCGGGGCTGCTGCGGCGGCCGGTGCTTCGGTCGCCGCTGCTTCGACGGCTTCGGCGGCATCCGGGGCGGCGGCGGCGGATTCAGCGGCTGCGCCGTTGTCGGGCGGTGCTTCCGTTAAGCCCGCCTCCGGCATGTCAGGACTTTTGCCTTTCGCGCCTTTCGGTCTCGGGGCTCGTTTCACAGGTGCTTTCGCCATAACTTAAAATCGTTAAAATCTTTTAAACTCAGCGGCAAGCAAGGCAGCCTCACCATGGAAACTGCCAGCTTTCATTTAGACTTGCCAGGGCTTGATTTAATCAAACCGGTTGTCGGAGATAGGGACAGGGTTAACCAGTTCCGTTAATACGGCAAGGGAAATCGCGCCGTAAGCTCCAAAACACGTTGACGCACGGAACGCGCGGCGTCAACATTCTTTATATCGAGGAGCACCTCGCTGATCATGTCGGCGATGGCGGCCATTTCCGGCTCTTTCATCCCGCGGGTCGTCACCGCCGGCGTGCCCAACCGAACCCCGCTCGCCTGGAAGGGCGAACGCGTCTCGAACGGAATCGTGTTTTTATTGACGGTAATTCCCGCCTCGTCGAGCGCGATCTGGCAATCCTTGCCCGTTAAGCCGCGGGAGCCGACATCCACGAGCATCAAATGATTGTCGGTGCCGCCGCTGACAAGCCGGTAATTGTTTCGTTTTAAACCATCGGCCAGCGCGCGGGCGTTCCTGACAATCTGCTGCTGATACATCTGGAACTCGGGTTGCAAGGCTTCGTGAAAGCAAACGGCCTTCGCCGCAATCACGTGCATCAGCGGTCCGCCCTGGATGCCCGGGAACGTCTGCGAATCGATTTCTTTGGCGTATTTTTCCGGGCAAAGGATGAGGCCGCCCCGGGGGCCGCGCAGCGTCTTGTGCGTCGTCGTGGTGACGAAATCGGCGTGCGGGATCGGGCTGGGGTGCAGGCCGGCGGCGACGAGTCCTGCAATATGCGCGATATCAGCCAGCAAATAAGCGCCGACCTCGCGAGCGATTTTGCCCATCCGCTCAAAGTCGATGAGGCGGGGATAAGCGCTGGCGCCAACCGTGATCATCTTCGGTTTGTGTTCCTGCGCCATTTTCGCCAATTGATCGTAATCAATTCGCTCATCCTCTTTGCGGACGCCGTAATGAACGATCTCAAAGAACTTGCCCGAGAAGTTCGCCCGGTTTCCATGCGTCAGGTGGCCTCCGTGGGACAGGTCCATGGTGAGCATTTTGTCGCCGGGTTTCAGGAAGGCGAAGTAAACTGCCATGTTCGCACCGCTGCCCGAGTGCGGCTGGACGTTGGCATGCTCGGCGCCGAAGAGCTTCTTCGCTCGCTCGATTGCCAGTTGCTCGACGGTATCAACGTTCTCGCATCCGCCATACCATCGCTTTTTCGGGTAGCCTTCGGCGTATTTGTTCGTCAGCACGGAGCCCTGGGCCTCCATCACCGCGATACTCGTAAAATTTTCGCTTGCAATCAGCTCGATATTATTCTGCTGGCGCTCACGTTCGTCCTCGACCGCGGAGGAAATGGCGGGATCTACATTGCGGAGGCGCAGCTCGAAAGTGGCGCTGGCCGATTCGAGTTTTCCGACCCGCCGTTCGTGCCGTCCTCCTTCAAACGCGGAAGAGAGGAATGCGTCCACAATCTTGCGGGCGTTTTCGGGAGCGGTGCCTTTGCCGGCCAGACACAGCACGTTGGCGTCATTATGACGACGCGATTGCGCGGCCAGCTCTTCGTCCCAGACCAGCGCGGCGCGCGCGCCGGGTACTTTGTTTGCGGCTATGCTCATCCCCACCCCGGAAGTGCAGACCAGGATCCCGAAATCGTGCTCATGATCGGCCACACTGCGAGCGACGGCTTGCGCGTAGTCCGGATAATCGGTCGATTCACGGGAAGTGGTGCCGAAATCAGTGACGGTGATGCCCTGTTTCTGCAGATGCTCTTTGATACTTTCCTTGATTTCGTAGCCGCCATGGTCGGCGCCCAGGGCAACGCTTGTTTTGGCCGGGCTCCCGCGCTCTACGGCGTGCGGGGTCGAGGTCTGGTCAACAAATTTCAACATAGATGCTATTCCTTGTTCAATTTGATCACGGCAATTCAAATAGATCTCGTACGAACCGCCGATTGGATCACTAATATCGTTTTCATAGCTGTCGAGAGTTTCGTCAAACTCACGAAGCAAAAAGGTTTTCTCGGCCGCCTGCGGATAGAGCAGAGTAATGGCATCGACGTGGCTGTGGGTCATGCCGAAGATGTAGTCCGCCTGGTTCACCAGTTCGGCGGTGAGCATACGGCTGCGCTGCTTGGAAATGTCGATGCCAAGCTCCCGCAGGGCCCGGACAGCATATTCACTGGGGGGTAAACCGTCCACGGCGCCCACCCCTGCAGAAAGGACGCGAAAATCATTCCGCCCCTTCGTGGCATGGCGAAAAAGCCCCTCGGCCATGGGGCTGCGACAAATATTTCCCGTGCACACGAACAGGACCGTTTTCATTCCTTATGTCGGCGTGTATTCAATCCAAACACGAATGGACGCCCATGGATAATCATCACTCAGCGGCGCGAGTGCGAGCCGTCGGCAGGCAGTCCGCTTCGTCTCGATCCGGCGCGCTTGCGCGCGATTCCGGGGAATTGATGTTCATTCGTGGTTTTTAGGTTCAAATTGCGAGCGCACTGCGCAATCGTCAATGTGGAAATCAGAACGAACGGAACTTCTGCACGACAGACAAGCCCTTAAGCAAGTCAATTGCGCGGGCCAGCGCTGGATCCGTAATGACGGGTGGGCGCGCCGGGCCTGCTTCCCGCCCGGTAATGATTTCCGGCTCGAGATCAAATCCCTCGCGTTGCATGCGAACGAGTTCGGCCTCGCTGATGCGGCGGCGTGTTAGCCGGTTTGTGCCAGCGATTGGGTTGGTAAGCAAACCAGAAACCGCCAAATGGTCCGGCGGCAGCCGATACGCGTCCTCGAGATAACTTCGCTCCTCGCCGGCAGATACCTCGACAGCGATGTCGGGAGTCAAACCGGCGCGGCCAATGACCTGGCCATCGGCAACCTTTACCGGCACCGTCGCGATGCGAAGCCGCTGGCCATTCTTCAGGGTGAATTCCTGGCTGATGTTCGCCTGCCCGGCAGTATTGGTGCCGATCAACAGGCCGACGTCAGAACGGCGCAGCACGCCCGCCAGCGCCTCCGCGGCGCCCAGCGTCTGATGATTTATCAGTATCGCCATGGGCAATGAGATCGCGTCCGTTTTCGCAGACGCATACTTTGTTCCCTCCCCGTAATCGATTAGCGCCCGTCGAGTGGGAAAGAAAAGATCTGCGAGCGCCATCGCCGCCTCATAATCATGCCCTCCCCCAAAGCGCAGGTCCAAAACCAGTCCCTTCAACTTGTTGGTCGAGGCAAGCCGTTTCAATGCTGCCGCGAATTCTTTGTCCACACCGGCAGCGACCTGTCCGACGCGCAAATACCCGTAGGCCCCCTCCAGAATCCGCGTCGCTGCCAGCACACCGGCGTTCGTGCTCACTGTTGGCGGACCGTTAGTCACGACACTGACCAGCGGATATAACTCGTTGATCATGCCGCGGACTGCGGCGCGCTCCAACTCCGCCGCGGTCGCGCCGGCAAGATTCTTGCGCAGCAACTCAAAAATCTCATCAAAATCCGCTTCCGTAGTCGCGGCACCGGTTTGGCCGACGCTGGAGAAGGAGGCAAGGGCGAGAAAAAGGATCAAGCGGCGTAATTTCATCGTTTGCACATCATTAGTGCCTTGGCGCCAATATCGCGCCTGTAGTGTGCGCCGTCGAACCGAATTTTCTCGACGGCTGCATATGCCGCATGGCGGGCTGCAACGAGCGTCGTCGCCGACGCCGTTACGCCAAGCACCCGCCCGCCGCTGGTCAGGAACTTGCCGGCGCTTTTCCGCGTGCCGGCATGGAAAATCTTAGTACACGGCAGCCGCGCCGCCTCTTCGAGACCATCGATCACTTTGCCCTTTGAATACGCCCCCGGATAACCTTCCGAAGCCATGATTACGCACACTGCCGCATCCGTGCTCCAGCGCAATTGCACACCGCCAAGCCCGCCGTCAATGCTTGCCTGGAGGATTTCCACCAAGTCGTTCTTCAGGCGAGTCAAGTAAACCTGTGCCTCTGGATCGCCAAAACGGGCGTTGAATTCGAGCACCTTCGGCCCTTGTTTGGTCAGCATGACACCCGGATACAGAATCCCTTTGAACGTGATGCCCTCCTCGGCGCACCCCTGCAACCAGGGCTCAAAAATCTGGCGACTCACACTTTGGATGTCTGCATCGCTCAAAAAAGGAGCCGGAGAAATCGTACCCATGCCGCCGGTGTTCAAACCCTGGTCCCCATCCAGCGCTCGCTTATGGTCCTGCGCTGTCGGAAACAGCAGGGCGGTCTTGCCATCGCAAATAGCATGCAGCGAAATCTCGGTTCCTTCGAGCAATTCCTGGATCACGATGGCCGCGCCGGCGGCGCCAAAGGCCCGGTTCAGCAGTATGTCGTCGATCGCGCGAGTGGCATCACCCAGGTCGTGACAGATCAATACACCCTTTCCAAGCGCCGGGCCGTCCGCCTTCACAGCGCAGCGGCCATTCAGCGACTCGGCAAATTTCTTCGCGCTGCGGGCGTCCGAAAACGTGCCTCCGCGCGCGGTGGGAATGCCATGGCTTTCCATGAATCGCTGCGAAAACACCTTCGAAGCCTCGAACTGCGCCGCTTTCTGGTTTGGCCCCCAGATTCGCAGACCGGCCTTCTCGAAGAGGTCAACAATCCCGAGCGCCAGCGGATTGTCCGGGCCGACCACTATCAGGTCAGGCTGAACCTGCTGCGCGAACGAGAGCAGTTTCGACAGGTCTTCGGCCTTGATATCAACGCATTCGACGGGATTGCCGTTGCTGCGCAGAACTTCTTCGCCGATGCCCCCGTTTCCCGGAGCGCACCAGATCCGGGTGGCGTGAGGCGACTGCGCCAATTTCCATACCAGCGCGTGTTCCCGTCCCCCGGAGCCGATGACCAGCAATTTCATTACGGGCGAATCGCTTCTGCGATCAAAGCGAAAACCGCAACTGCGGTTCGCTGAAATCACCGTAAAGGGGTGGCCGTTCCCGGAGGGGTTCCAACTGCCTCGGCGGATCCACTCGCCGACCGTAGAAAAGCGTCGCGCACGGCAGGTCCTGTGATGCCGTGGCAACCGCCACATGTGTCGCCCCAATCCGTTGCAACTCCCGCGTCACTGTCTCCTGCGCAAGTTCCGGACGGTTGCAATCGCTGCTCAGGTGCCCGAGGTAAAGGTGCTCGAGATCGGCCGAGGCCATTTCGCAGACGAACCGGGCCGCGGCGTCGTTGGACAAATGTCCGTGCCGGCTAACAATCCGTTGCTTGACGCTCCAGGGCCGGCGGGTGTCCTCCTGCAGCATCTTGAGGTCGTGATTGGTCTCGAGCATGAGGATGTTCGCGGCGCGCACCCGCTCAGTCACGAGTTTGGTCGCGTGCCCGAGATCGGTTAAAATACCGATTTTCGCGCCGTCGGACTGAATGAGGAAGCCAATCGGATCGTAGGCGTCGTGGGGCACGGCGAACGTATTGATTTCCATGGACCCAAGTTCAATCGTTGCACCGGTCTCGAACAGACGATACTGCGCTTCGATCCCGAGCTGGGCATGAATGGCGTCGCGCGTGAGTCGATTGCAGTAAACCGGGATGTTCAGCTTTGCCGCCAACGCGGTCAGACCCTGGATATGGTCGGAGTGCTCGTGCGTGATGAGAATACCGTCGAGTTTTTCCGGCGTGCGCCCGATCGCCAGGAGGCGCTGGCGAATCTGGCGCCCGCTCAGCCCGGCATCGATCAACAGCCGCGTGTCATCACATTCAAGGTAGGCGCAGTTGCCGCTGGAACCGCTTCCGAGAATCGTAAATTGCACCGGCACACTCCCACCGTAAAAACTCGAAGCGAGCGCGGCAAACCTTTTCAGAAAATAATAAAAATCCGCACAAGCTGTGCTGCGCAACACGCATTTTCCACGGGAAACGGTGATTTTCTATACATATGTATCATACTACTTTCATGTGATTGACGGAATTTCCCCGTTGCGGCGTAATAACCAGTGCTGTGGCCGAAAATTCGAACGCCAATGGCCCCGCGCCGCAACGGATCAGGGTCGCAATCGTCGAAGACGACTCCGAGATCCGCCACGGCTTGGAGTCCATGGTCAGTAGTTCGGCAGGATTTATTTGTGTGGCAGCGTGCCCCAACGCTGAGGAGGCTCTCGTCGGGCTGCCTCAAAAGCAGCCCGACGTAGTTTTAATGGATATCGGCTTGCCGGGCATGTCAGGCATCGCCTGCATTCCCCGCCTGAAGGAGCGATTGCCCCACGCGCAGGTGATGATGCTCACGGTATTTGACGACCCGGACCGAATTTTCGAGTCATTGAAGGCCGGCGCCACCGGGTACCTGGTTAAAAAGACGTCACCGAGCAAACTCGCCCGGTCCATCCGCGACCTGCACGCGGGCGGCTCGCCGATGAGCAGCCAGATTGCGCGGCGAGTCGTCGAAGCGTTTCAACAGCCCCCGCCCAGGTTTGAAGCCCCGCCGCAGTTGAGTGAGCGCGAGCAGGATATTCTCACCCGGCTCGCGCAAGGCTTTCTATACAAGGAAATTGCTGAAATCCTGGGCATCAGCCTCGAAACCGTGCGCACCCATGCCCGGAACATCTACAAAAAACTTGAGGTGCGCACCCGCATGCAGGCTGTTAACAAAGTATTTCCGAAGAGAAAATGACCCTAACTGAAATTCGACTTCCGAAATCCGGGCTGGTCTGAGTGTCTTAGTCGCACACGCTCTGAGTCGAGCTTCGAAGGCTCAGGCCTCCTGGATTTCGGAATTCGGGTTTCGCTCCGGTCAATCGCCCATGTCCCGCAGGGCGCGTTCGACAGTATCCAGTTTCGCCTGCCAGTCGCTCAGCCGCTTCTGATGTTCCTGCAAGACCGCTGCCGGGGCCTTCTGAACAAAGGCCGGGTTGTTGAGTTTCAACTGTACCTTGTCGATCTCTGGAAGGATTTTCTCCCGTTCCTTGCTCAGCCGCGTTTTCTCGACAGCCGGATCGACCAGCCCTTCCAGTGGCAGGTAAAGCTCGCCCAAGGTGGCCCGAACCGCTGGCGTGCCTTTGGGCGGCTGGTAATCGGGAACGACCTCCAACGGGTCCGCGCTGAGGAGTAATTGCAGGACCTTGGCGTCATGCGGCGGAATGCCCGTTGCCGGTTTGAAGATGAATCTCACCTTTTTGTTCGATGCAATATTGGCTTCCCGGCGCAGGTTGCGGCCCTGGGTCACGAGCTCGTGCTTTTGATTGACAAAATCCACGTAACAGTCGTCCAGGCTATAGAAATCGCGGAAATCCCCGTCAAAAGGCTTCGGCCAGGGGGCAAACATGATGCTCCGGCCACCCTGCCCCTCCGGCATGTCTTCGTGGTAACCCATGCCGTGCCAGAGTTCTTCCGTGATGAATGGCAGAAAAGGCTGGAACAGGCGCAGCGTGTGCGAGAGCACGAAGTCGATCACCGCCAGCGTGTTTCGTTTGCGCGCGCTGTCGCCGCCCTGGAGCACGGCTTTGCTTGATTCGACGTACCAGTCGCAATATTCGCTCCAGAAAAACCGGTAGAGCGTTTGCGCCGCCTCGCTGAATTTGTACTCATTCAGAGCTTCGGTCAGTTCGCGAATGGCAACGTGCAACCTGATCAGAATCCACTTGTCATCGCTGCCGAGCTTGGCCGGGTCGATCTCGCCCTGCACTTCGCCGCCTTGCATCTGGCGAAACCGGCACGCGTTCCAGAGTTTGTTGCAGAAATTGCGGCCCAGCTCGATGTGTTGCTCATCGAAAAGAAGGTCCTGCCCGAGCGGCGCGGACCGGATAATTCCGAAGCGCAGGGCGTCAGCGCCATACTTCGAAATGAGATCAAGCGGGTCGGGCGAGTTGCCCAGGCTTTTGGACATTTTACGTCCAAGTTTGTCGCGAATGATCCCGGTGAAATAAACCTGGCCGAAGGGTTTTTCGCCCGTGTACTCGAAACCGGCCATGATCATGCGCGCGACCCAGAAGAAAATAATATCGGGTCCCGTCACGAGCACGCTCGTGGGGTAAAATTTCTTCAGCGTTGGTGTCGTCTCTGGCCAACCCATCGTCGCGAAGGGCCACAACCAGGAACTTGCCCAGGTGTCGAGCACGTCGGGATCTTGAGTGAACCCGAGTTCTTCAAGGGCCCTGACGACATCTTCTCGTCCAGGTGCAATCGCTACTTCGCGGAGGAATCGGTGGACAGGTCCGCCCAACGTTCCAACAAATTCTCGAGTCGGCGTCCGCCGATAAACCACTCCGTTCGCATCATCTTGGGTGAATCTGTTCAGCAGACCTTCAACATCAATTCCCCTTGCGTCGGCTATCGAGAGCGTCCTATCACCCTGACGCCACACCGGGATGCGATGCCCCCACCAAAGCTGGCGTGAGATGCACCAGTCTTTGATGTTCGTCATCCAATGAGTGTAGGTCTTGGCCCAGCGTTCCGGGAAAAACTGGATTTCCCCTTTCGTCACGGCTTCGGTCGAGCGCTGCACCTGCGGGTAACGCAAGAACCACTGCTCGCTCAGGTACGGTTCAATCGGCACATGGCTGCGCTCGCTGTAGCCGACGTTGTGTGTGTAATCTTCGATTTTCAGGAGGAATTTCTGCTCTTTCAATTCCTCAATGACCGCTTCGCGCGCCGCGAAACGATCCAGTCCCACGAAATCTTCACCCGCTTCGTCGGTCATGCGGCCATCCGGCGCGATCACAACCGTCAATGGTAAATTGTGCCGCACCGCCATTTCGTAGTCCGCCGGATCATGCGCGGGCGTCACTTTGACGCACCCGGTGCCGAACTTCGGATCGACCAACTCGTCTGCAATCACCGGAATCGGCTTGTTGCGCAGGGGCAGCAACAGCTTGCGGCCAATGAGGGCTTGATACCGTTCATCCTTCGGATTCACCGCCACGGCTTCGTCGCCCAGCATCGTTTCCGGGCGCGTCGTGGCAACGACCACGAATTCCGTCGCCGATGGTGTGCCGTCATCCTCCAACAACGGATACTTGATATGCCACAAATGCCCCCGCTCCTCAGTCATGATTACTTCTTCGTCGGAGAGAGCGGTGCGCGCGACGGGGTCCCAATTGACCATTCGTTTGCCGTGGTAAATCAAGCCCTTCTTATAAAGATCCACGAAAACGCGGGTCACGCACTTGGAGTATTCCGGCTCCATCGTGAACCGTTCGCGGGACCAATCGCACGAGCAGCCCAGCTTCTTGAGCTGCTGAATGATAATGCCGCCGTGCTTCTCCTTCCATTCCCAGACCTTCTCGAGAAACTTCTCCCGGCCAAGGTCGTCACGATGTTTGATCGCGCCTTCCTTCTTCAGCGTGCGCTCGACCACCGCTTGCGTCGCGATCCCGGCGTGATCGGTTCCCGGCAGCCAGAGCACCTCAAAGCCCGACATCCGCGCCTTCCGCGCAAGAATATCCTGGATAGTGTTGTTGAGGACGTGTCCGAGCGTCAGGACCCCGGTCACATTCGGCGGAGGAATGACAATGGAATAAGGCGGTTTCGGCGACTCTGGATCGGCAACAAAGAATTTGTTTTCGATCCAGTACTGGTACCACCGCTCTTCAACAGCTTGCGGCTCGTAGGCTTTGGAAAGTTCAGACATGCAAGTTTTACTCTGCCTCGTTTATGACCTCGAATTCACCGAACTGCCGAAAATGTACGTCAAAACTGGCCACACGACGAATTTTCTGACGCCGCATTACCGTGAATGAAACAGCATCGCAGTACGAATAGGTCTTATCCCTGTGCTGCCGGAGCAATTCTATCGCGGCGGTCTTGTCATTGTAAGCGACCTCCTGAAAGCGCACGATGCTGCTGTTCCAAAAATCGTTAATGACCTGTTCCCGAAGCGCCACCATGCGGGAAAAGTAGGCGTGAACTTCTGCAAAAACCAGGTCCGTACAGGCCAGCAATGTGCGTTCAGCGGCCAACCGCCGCCCGATGGCGACGGCGGCCGCATGCTCTGGCGTGGTGCGCGCCCGCAGTGCGATCCAAAAGGACGCGTCGATAAACGTCAGCGTCATTCTTCAGGCGGCAAGGGGGCCCATTTCCCGTGGACCTTCTTATACTTTTTGGGCCCGCCATAGATGTAGTGATCGTGATTCACCACACCGTCAGCGCGATGCACATAGGTAGGATCGTCCACCGGAGGCTGAAGGAGCGGATTGTCGCTCCAGGCATGGTCGGGCACACGCATCTTTTCGTCAATGAACCGGCGAATGACCGATGCCATCGGCTCGTTCCGCCGAGCGGCTTCGGCCTGCACGAACTCGTGCTCAGGCCGGCTGAGGTAAATCTGCGTGCGGACCATCGGTTCGGAACCGATGACCTTGGGGCCAACCGCCTTTTCCTTGAGCGCTGCCGGCGGCTCCACGCGTATTTTGTAGCGTATCTTTTTCATTCGGTGCTAAATATACATCTCAATGTATATGTGTCAAGCCTCTTTCGATAATCGGTATTCCATACTATCGACGAGGGCTTTCAGGCTGGCGTCGATGATGTTTTCGCTGGCGCCGACCGTGCCCCATTCATGCTTGCCATCGCTCGACTCGATGAGCACCCGCGTGTTCGCGGCTGTTCCGGTTGCTGAGTCGAGAATGCGGACTTTGTAATCAGTCAGCCGCACATCGGCCAGTTGCGGAAAAAACCGCACCAGAGCGGAGCGCAATGCCGAGTCCAGCGCATTCACGGGACCGTCGCCATCGGCGACCGTATGCGCCAACTGATTGCCGACGCGGACTTTGATGGTCGCTTCACAAATCGAACTCGTTCCGTCCCGGCGCATCGAAACATGGTACGCATCCACCACAAACGGCGGTTCCCGGTGCTGAAGCGCTTTGCGTATGAGGAGCGCCAGCGACGCTTCAGCCGCCTCGAACTCGTAACCTTCGTGCTCCAGCTCCTTAATTCGCGCCAGAATCGTTTTCAGCTCCGGCGTGTCGCTCGCGAGTTTAAAGCCCAGTTCCTGCGCCTTCACAAGAATGTTGGTCCGGCCGGACATGTCGCTTACCAGCACCCGCCGGTGATTGCCCACGGCTTCCGGGTTGACGTGTTCATAACTGTGAACGACGCGCTCCACCGCATGCACGTGCATGCCGCCCTTGTGCGCGAACGCCGTCGCTCCCACCCACGGCTGGCGCGGGTCGGGCCGAATGTTCGCGATCTCATCAACGTAGTGCGACAGCTCTTTGAGCTTGGCCAGCGAACTCGCCGGCACTCCGATTTTACCCATCTTGAAGTGCAGATTCGGGATGACGCTGGTCAGGTTGCAATTGCCTGTGCGTTCGCCGTAACCGTTGATGGTCCCCTGCACTTGCGTCGCGCCAGCTTCGATTCCCGCCAGCGCGTTGGCCACGCCAAGGCCGATGTCGTTATGCGTATGGATGCCGATGCTGGTTTTTAGCTTGCTCCTCGCGAACGTCGTGATGCGGGAGATCTCCGCGGGAAGGCAGCCGCCGTTGGTGTCACAAAGCACGATGCAATTGGCGCCGGCCTCTTCAGCGGTCCGCCAGGCCGCCAGCGCGTAATCCGGCTCGTTCTTATAGCCGTCAAACGAGTGTTCCGCGTCGTAAAAGACAACTTTTCCGTGGTCCTTGAAGAACCGGATGGTGTCGCCGATCATCGCCAGGTTCTCCTCCGGCGTCGCGCGCAAGACTTCCGTGACGTGCAACAGCCAGGTCTTGCCCACAATCGTGATCACCGGCGTCTCGGCCTCGAGCAGCATGCGCATTTGCTCGTCTTTTTCGACCGCAACGCCTTTGCGGCGAGTCATGCTGAACGCGGCCAACTTGGCATTCTTGAAAGTGCGCTCCTTCGCCTGCTGGAAAAATTCGATGTCCTTTGGGTTTGAGCCCGGCCAGCCGCCTTCAATGTAATGAATACCGAAAGCGTCGAGCCGCTCGGCAATGCGAAGCTTGTCCGCGACCGAGAAATTGATCCCTTCGCCCTGACTGCCATCGCGCAGGGTCGTATCGTAGATTTCAACGTCCGGTTTCATCACTCACCCGCCTTTGCGGGAACAAAACTTCTACGCCAATTCCGCCCCTGGCGCAAATCTCAAAACGCCGCCAACATGGCTGAGGGTTTCAAAAGACAGCGCCAGTTCCCAACGCCCGGCGTGGCTGCGGGTTGACCGCGTCTTGGGCGAGGCGGGCTCGCGCGAATTCGCCGGTGCATCGCTGGCGACGAGATCAAAGAAGCCGAAGAAGCCAAAGCCGAGCGCACTGTCAGCCAAGATCTGGCGCGATTAAAGTGGAATGCCACGCATTTACAAACACGCGCAAAGGCGATCCCGCGCAAAATTCGGATGGCTCACCGACTGCGCACGGAAACCACAATGACTTTGAAATGGATCGCCCAGCGCCTTACGATGGGTACATGGACTCACGTAGCCAACCGGCTGTTTCATGCGTAAGTGTAAATACTCGGGACCGACCCGGGACCGACTGACGCTGCACCGAATGGCGGCCCCCCGACGCCAACCGGCAGTGCGGGAGTCCCGGAGGCCCGCTACCGGTGAACTGAGTTCATTACCATGAAGAGTGAGACGCGAACGCTGAATTGCGCTCTCTTTTTAGCGGCTCTGCTGTTGTCAGAAGGAACTGCGCCAGGGTCTGACGTGCCCCAGGATCCACTCTTTTCGAAGCAACGTTCTCTCTTCGAGCATCTGGGTGTGTTGGAAGCGTGGAAACTGACAAGGGGATCAACCAACGTCACCATCGGTATTATTGACCAGGGCTTCGACTTCTTTCATCCCGATCTCGCGCCCCATGTGAAACCCGGCTTTTATGCGCATGGCGGTTTCCACACCGAGACTTACGATATCATCGCTCACGGGACGATGGTGGCCGGTATCATTGGCGCGCAGAATAACGACCTGGGAGTGTCCGGGATGGCCCCCGGCTGCCGGATTCTTTGCGCGTCGCTGGGTTTCATCGATCATCCAATCGTCAAAATTCGCAAGCGATTTGAGAAAGAGCTGGAATGGATACCTTTTCTGGAAGAAGCCATGCCGGTATCTTTTGAGACAGATGGATCGAAAGGTCATAACACTGCTCATGCTCTTGCTACTCGTAGCAGCCTTTGCTCACAACCTCTTTCATGAGTTTGGCCATTGGCTGGTGGGTACACTGCTCGGCAATCCAATGAGCATGAGTTTGAACTTCGCTTGGCCAACCAGTGGGCAATATCTCGAGGAATGGCATTCGCCTGCGGTGAGCATGGGTGGGCCGGGCTTTTCGATTCTGATGGCCTTGGCCGCTTTGATCGTCCTTGAGAGATACGGGACGGTTTATGCTTACCCGTTCCTGTTCTTTCCACTATTCTCCCGTGCGTTTTCTCTGCTCTTCGGAGGCTTCGCGAAACAGGACGAAGCGTCGATCTCAGCAAATCTGGGGCTGGGGAAGTACACGGTTGCGATCATCGTCTGCTCAGTCCTCCTAGGGCTTGTCTGGAGAGGCAGCAAGAGGCTCAAACTGGAACCACAGGTCATCGGCGTCTGGTGTGTCGGTGGTGTTGCGGCGCAGTTGATTGTGATCGGCACTTACAGATTTCTATTCTGATGTGATGAAAACTGACGTGGCGGCGAGTCGCCTTGGCAAACAGTCCAACAAACTCACTGGAGCGAACGTGGGCGGACCATATCAGTTACCCGATCGGACGCATTCGTTCGCGCATGTCCCTCAGTTTCGGCGTTAGGCCACATAAAATGTTATGAGCAAAACACGCCGTCATGAAGACACAAGGGTTTTGGTCGGCTGCCGGCTGCCGGGCTGGGCGTGTATTTCGCCGTTGGTGACCATCGAACCTGCGCATGAGAACCGCTGCAATCACCCCCGCTGTCCTGGCTGGCGTGTGTTCCGGCTGCCAGACCACTCGGGTCAGTCCAGTCCCGGGTCAGTCCCAAGTAATTTGCACTTCCGAATTCGCTGGTGCTGACTTCCTGTTGAATAGGCAAACTATTGTCGACGACGCGCTATACCTACACTGGATTCTGGGCCGACTGCGCACGGAAACCACAATGACTTTGAAATGGATCGCCCAGCCCCTTACGATGGGGACATCGAGTTATATGGCCAACCGCCTTTATCATGCGCCATGTAAATACTTGGGACCGACCCCGCCCACGACGAATCGGCTTTTCTGGCGGTGCTTTTCAGCTTCAACCTGCTGAGCCTTTACCAGCATCAGACCAGCCCGACGACGGCCTA
>JAKEEH010000197.1 GCA_022616725.1 Limisphaerales bacterium
AGAACCTGCGGAGCCTCGTGGAGGCGTTCCTCTGCTGCTGTCGCGCTCGGCCTCGTCCCTGAAAAATACTGTGATGACGAGGATTCCCGAAGGTCACAATGCCATTCCCATCAGGCTGTCAGGCTGGCGAAGCGGCCTTGCGACTCTGTGATGATTGCGCGCCAGACGCCCGGGCTGTTGCAGGCCACTTCATTCTCTTGCGCGATTTTGCACGAGGCGCGCGCCCTTTGACACGCCGTTGAGCGACGTGGAGAAATTGCGGGCCTGGTCGCGCAGCCCGATCCTGATGGATCGGGACTACAATCGCGAGGTGGACTCGGATCGAGGAGTCTCTCGATAAGGCTTGAGAAGCCTCGGGCTTACGCCGCGGCGGCGGTGGCGTTCGCGGATGGCAGTTCGACGCGGCCAAATGCTTCGAAGTAATACTGGAACTTCAAAGCTTGCACGCCTTCGGCCACCGCGAGGGTCATCTTCAGTTTCTGCGGGCCAGGGAACTTGAGTCCTTCGTCCTTTTGAAAAACCCCGTCCTGCTCGACCCATAATTCCACGACGTCACAGGCGTCGTCGTCGGTTTTGCTGTCCTCGTCATTTGGATCAAACGTGTGCTCCGGGCGGCAGAGCCTGAGTTCGCCGGGTTCCCAATGGCTGAAGTTGCCGGTGGCCTCCTTCGGTTCGATCGTCACTTCAGCAGTGAAGTAACGCCGCGGCTCCGAAGGAGTTCTGTCGGCCTCGTCGTCGTCGGAACTTCGAGTCGGCGCGACGGTCGGCACGACCGAATGGACGCGCACGGTCGCGTCGTGCAGCACCGCGCCCTTCATTTTGAACGGTGTCAGGATGAGTTTCTTCAGAAAACGGCCCACGAGCCATTTGCCGCCCCAAACGAGCGCAACGAACAGCAACACGAGCGCCCACCAGGGAAGATGGCGCACCGCCAGGGTGACGCCAACGATCAAGCCAACCAACACGAGCAAAGAGACCAGTTTTTTCATATATTTGGTGGGGCGCCGGCAAATACAACTGGCCGCTTGCACGCCCTCCAAAGTGGGTTATCGACAAAGACCCAATTCTTATTAAACATAAAGTTTTCTTCGTAAGTGGGAGAGATCGGCGAGATGCCGATGAGAGCGACGGAGACGGCTCGCGGTCGCCCGTTGCTCAGGGCGGTCGCAGCCTAAGCGCATTGTCAAGCATTTGTTTTGCAGCGGCGTTTTGCGGGTCGTGCCGCAGGACGATCTGAAACTGCTCGATGGCTTCGCTTAACTGGCGATTTTTGGCCAGAGCCACGCCATAGTTCAGGTGGGCCTCGACGAAGCCGGGTTTGAGGCGCGCGGCTTCGGCGAATTGGGTCAGGGCGTCATTGTTTCGCCCTTGGCGGGCGAAGTGCAGGCCAAGGTTGTAGCGGGCTTCGGCAAAGGATGGATTGTACTTGACAGCCAGTTCGAAGTGCCGCCATGCGTCGGGATGGTCCTGAGCGGCCAGAGCGTTGCCGAGGTTGTAATGGGCGACAGCGTTCGCGGGGTTTATACGCAGGGCTTCGCGATAGTGGCGGATCGCTTCGTCCGTTTTCTTCTCCTGGGCGAGGAGCTTACCAAGGTTGATGTGCGCGGCGGCGCTGTTCGAGTTATAGCGCAAGGCGAGCTCATACTGTGCGCGGGCTTGTGCCACGTCGCCCTGCTCCGCCAGCAATTGCGCAAAATTGACCCGAGCTTCGGCGAAATCGGGCTTCGCCTCGAGCGCGTTGCGATATTGATCCAGCGCTTCGGCTCGCCGGCCCAGCGCCGCCAAGGCGAGGCCGAGCCCATTGCGAGCCTCGACCGAATCCGGCTTGGCGCGGAGGGCGGCAGCGAAATAGTCGATCGCTTCGGCGGACCGGCCCAGGCCGTCCAGCGCGTTGGCGAGGGAGTAATAACCGGCTGGATAATGTGGCATCAGGTCGATGACTTTGCGCCATTGTTCGGCGGCTTGTTGAGGTTCGCCAACGTTTTGAAGGAGTTCGGCGAATTTTTCGTGCAACAGCCAATCGCCGGGCCGTGTCGCGAGCGCCTGAGTGTAAGTGTCAATGGCCGGCTGGAAAGCGCCCGGCTGCCAGCGCGCCTGCAGGTCCGCGCGCGATTTTTCCCATGCGGCGAGGCGTTCGGAGTGCCCGATCTGATGGGTGAACGGGGGCTGTTGCAGGCGCCTGAGCATTTCGGCGTTCAGTTCGAGGCGGTCCCAATCTGTAAAGGCGAGGCGGCGCGCGCACTCTTCAAGACCCAGCGGTGGCGGCGTACCGGCCGTATCCGTGAGCAGTTTCGCGATTGCTTCGGCAAAGGTGCGCGCCGCCAGGTAATTGCCTTCGAAATTCAAATGAACGTGCTCGAAAAAGAATTCGTCCCCGGCGATGCCGTGCGGGCTGGCGCGATTGACCGAATCTGCGATGTCGATCAGCTTGACAAGTTTGCTGTCACGATTCGCTGTCGAGCGAATGATTTCATTGAGACGTTCATCCGCGCGAAAGCGCAGCGTGTCCAGGTCGCGCGCGCGGGTGAACGTTTTCGCCGCTTCGTTGGTCCGGCCGAGGGCGAGTTGGCTGCGCGCGATGCGAAACTGCAATGCCGCGTGGCGGCCGTCGAGGGCGGCGGCCTGCTGCAAGTGCTGCAACGCGCCGGCGTGGTCGTGTTCCTGTTGGCGCGCGGCGCCCGCCTCATAGAGCTTCGCCCATTCGTTCGTGCGGGTGAAACCTTGTGCGTGTCCGGAAGCGAACGGGGGACAGTCTTTCAGGTTGCTGGCGATGGTGCTCAAGAGAACAGTTGCGCGGGCTTTCCGGGCGATTTGGAGAATATCATTCAGGTTGGCCTCGAAATGGCGGTACACCGCCGGCATGCGCGGATCGTCGGCTGCGACCTGTTGCTGGAGGAACATCTCCATGCCTTCCCATGTCGCTGGACGCGTTTTGCCGAGGCGAAGCCACAGTTCGTCCATGAGTTGCACGACCCGCAAACTTTTGAGGGCGATAGTGGCGCGGACGAATTGCAGATGGGGCGTCTGCATGCCAAACACCGTTCCGCCGCCGAACGGGCCGATGACTTCATTGTTGCCGGCATAAACGATCCAAATGTCGCCCTGATATGGCGCAAGGTCCGCGGCGATATTGCCAATCACGTGGGAATTGATGGCGGTGACGCCCGCATTGATGACTTCGAAGTTCCGGCCAGGATACCGAGCCCTCAGGAGCACTTCGAGCGTGCGCGCGAAGCCGTAAGCTGGATCGGGATCGCCCATGGCGGCGGATTCCCCCAGGACAAAGATGCGGGTGGTATTGGCGGGTTTCTCGGCGGGGAACAGAAACGGATGCGGCCCGCGCTCCAGCCCCCGGGGAAAATAACGACGGGCAAACTCCTGGTTATCTACGCGCACTTCGCGGCCCGCATGGGTTCGTTTCAGGGTGAAATTTGTGGGATACCCGTAGCCGGCGGCTCGCAGCAGGACCTCCAGCGCAGCAACGAACAGCACCGGCAGGGAGAGCGCGATGAGCCGGAAGACCCATTTGCGCCTGGGTGGTGGCGGCGTTTCATCGGCCATCCTGGAGGTTTCCCGCAGGCCGGCGAGGTTCTGGGGATTATGCGAGTTGGATTTCAGAGGAGATCGTTGAATTGGATCGTTGAACCGTTGAATCGAAGCATCCGGCAAAGGTTAAAAAAGTGAAATAGCTAAAAGAGTTAAAATTCCTGCTGGGCTCGGTCTTGGAGAAAACTGTACGCCTGCACCGCAAATCGTCGTAAGTCCTTGGTACAGCGCGATCGAGCCGTCGAGTTTTTGTGAAATCGTACAGTTTTGTACAATTTTGTACAGCATTGTGAACAGTGGTTGAAGAGTTGAAAAGGGCGATGCATTGAAGTGGCCGAAGTGACACACCCACCCCCATTTGTGGTAGCAGTTTTGTATCACTTTTGTATCAGTTTCATGGCACCTCTTCGATTTGAAAAATGGGACAATCTGGAAACCTGTCGTTGTAAGTTGTTGTGGCGCAACGATCCAGCTATGCAGGGTGTTGGAAATCGTTCCATTTTGTCCCATTTTGGATTCGGAATAACAACAAAGGCGCGCTTGAGTGGCCTCACGTGGCCACCGATTGGCTTACTGCGTGGTGCGGTTAGCCCGTCGGCGGGACGCCGACCGGAGCGACCGAGGCGGTCGCGCTCCCCATCGCCCGTGCGTCGTTTCGTCTGGGATCGATTGTGCGGTGCCCCTGGCATTTTCGGTCAATTTCGGTCAATTCTGGTCAGTTTCGGGCTAGTTGAAGGGTTGAAGGGTGACCGGTTGAAGGGGGCAGGCAAAAGTGGATACCCTCCCCTGTTTTCGTCCACAAATGTCCAGTTTTGTCCACTTCTGCCGGAAAGCCGAGACTGTTGAGACCGGTTTTGCATAATATAATACTCCAATTCTTCACGCTCCTATTATACCATGGTTTTTGGCGGTTGGGGCGAGGAGGGGCGTTTTAATATGCCTATGAGTGCCTATCCGTGCCTATGAGTGCCAGTGAGTGCCAAAAAAGTTTCAAAAAACTCTTGACGAGGTCTGAGAAGTCTTCCAGGAAACTGGGTGAACCGTATCAAGGATTTAACAGTGAAGCCGGATCATTAGGCTGAATATGGGACTCTTCTCAAAGACACCGAAGCCGAACCCAAAGATTACCGTTGAGGGTATTGGGATTGCGTTCGACCGCGAGCACGGCTGGTGGGAGTTCACGTATCGAGGCGCCAAGTTCTGTTCATTCGATCCGGCATTGACTCTGCCGACGAAGGCGGAGCTTGATTCGATCCTGGACACGCTGGAATCGCTGAAGCCAGAGATGAGGACGAGGTTGCAGAAGGGTTTGAGCGGGTGGGGCGCCTCGAAGCTCGATGACGGAGAGTCATGCTGCGTGGACGTGCAGGACTTTGCCACCGAAAGGACGTTCACGGTTTCCTGGTCTGGCGGAGAGTCGTGGGGAGATTTGGGCGTGGATTTTACTATCAAAGACCATGCGATTATCGATGAATCGTGGGGCGA
>JAKEEH010000198.1 GCA_022616725.1 Limisphaerales bacterium
ATGACGTGCGCGCCTTTGTGAAGGGCGAGCGCGGGAAGGTGGGCGCGCTGATGCAGCGCCTCTACGGCAGCGACGATCTGTTTCCGGATGGCTTGCAGGACACGCGCCGACCGCATCAAAGCGTCAATCTTGTCACCGCGCACGACGGCTTCTGTCTCCACGACCTGCTGGCGTACGACGCGAAACACAACGAAGCCAATGGCCACAACAATGCCGATGGCTGCGACAATAACCTGAGTTGGAATTGCGGCTGGGAAGGCGAAGCCAACGCGCCCGAAGCCGTGCTGGCGCTGCGCCGGCAACAGGCGAAGAATTTTTGCGCGCTGCTCCTGCTATCGAATGGCATTCCCATGATTGTGGCTGGGGACGAGTTTCTAAACACGCAGCGCGGAAACAACAATCCCTACAACCAGGACAACGAGATCACGTGGCTTGACTGGAGTCGGCGCGAGCAATTCGCCGATGTGTTCCGTTTCTTCAAGCTCATGATTGCGTTTCGCAAAGCCCATCCCTCCATTGGCCGGCCCACTTTCTGGCGCGAGGACGTGAAATGGTACGGAGCGGCTGGGCCGGTGGACCTGGGACCCGAATCCCGGCGTCTGGCTTATGCGCTGCGCGGCGCGTCCGTCGGGGACGACGATCTTTACGTGATGATCAACGGCCATTGGGAAGACCACAACTTCACCGTGCAGGAAGGCGGGCCTTTGGAATGGCGTCGCGTGGTGGACACCGCCCAACCCAGCCCGAATGACATCCTGCAGCCGGGCGATGAGACCAAACTGGAGTCTGCCAGCTATCCGGTGCGCAGTCGTTCCGTGGTGGTGCTGCGCCGAGAGCGAAAGTGAAATGATCGCGCGCCAAACGCGGAAGCCGCTCTTCGATTTTCACCGCCGCTCCAGCGGCATTCTGATGCACATCACGTCGTTGCCCGGCCCGCACGGCAGCGGGGATCTCGGTTCGGCAGCGCATGATTTTGTCGAGTTTCTCGCCGATGCCGGACAAACTTGGTGGCAGACGCTGCCAATTGGGCCGCCGGGGCGGGGGCCAGCGTTTTCACCTTACGACTCCCCGTCGGCTTTTGCTGGCAGTCCGTGGCTTGTGTCGCTCCAGGGTCTCGCCCGCTGCGGCCTTCTTGCCCGGCGCGACCTCCGGCCCGCCCGCGGGCTTTCCGCACACCACGTCAATTTTTCAGCGACTTTGAAATTTCGTGAGGCGCGCTTGCGTGAGGGATTCGCCAACTTTCAGCGCCGTCGTGGTGAACTCAGTCGCAGCTTTCGGCAATTCTGCGAAGCGAACTCCGACTGGCTGGATGATTACGCGTTGTTCATGGCGTTGCGCCGCGTTTCCGGCGGCAAACCCTGGACTGAATGGGACGACGACATTCGGGTGCGCAAGCCATCTACTTTGCGGGCGGCGCGCGAACGGCTCGCGCGCGAAGTCGCCGGCCAGCGCTTCGTGCAGTTTGAGTTCAATCGCCAGTGGCGCGAACTCCGAGAGCACGCGCACCGACGTGGCATCAGGCTCATTGGCGACCTTCCCATCTTTGTCGCGCACGACAGTGCGGACGTCTGGAGCCATTCGGAACTTTTTCAGCTCGATCGGCGCGGCCGGGCTCGGCGCGTCTCAGGCTATCCCCCAGATCGATTCAATCGTCGCGGGCAGCACTGGGGGCATCCGCAGTATGACTGGCCAGCGCACGAGAGAACGGACTTTTCCTGGTGGGTGCGGCGATTCGCCCGGATGTTCGAGCTCTACGACGCGGTGCGCATAGACCATTTTCTTGGGTTCACGCGCACCTGGTCGATTCCCGCACAGGCCGCGAATGCGCGGGCAGGACGTTGGGTCAAATCGCCGGGCGCAAAACTCCTGAAGGCTGTCGAAGGCAAGCTGGGCCGCAAGCCAATGATTGCCGAAGACCTTGGTCATGTGACTGCGGCGGACGTTCGTTTGCGCGATGCCTTTGGTCTCGCGCCGATGCGTATCCTGCAATTTGGTTTTGGCGCCGAGCCGGATTCAGCCGAGCATTTGCCGCATAACTACACGCGTCTTTGTGTCGCCTACACAGGAAATCACGACAACAACACCATTGTCGGCTGGTTCAAAGAATTGCCCGCGGCACAGGAGCAACGGGCGCTCAGCCACCTCGGCGAAGATCGGGAAGCGATTCATACCAACGCGATTCGGGTCGTGATGGCTTCGCCCGCCAACGTCGTTCTCTTTCCGATGCAGGATGTGCTCGGGCTCAACCAGCGCGCCCGCATGAACATGCCGGGGACAATGGCGGGAAACTGGAGCTGGCGTTTGCCGTCGATGAACCTCGCTCACGTGACGCGAAAACTTGGGCGACTGACGAAGGCGTTCGGTCGAAACGGAGGACCATGAACACGAAAGGCCCGGATGGCTCGGTCAAACCGCCGAACAAAGTAACGGTGCTGCTCGGAGTCGTCATGGCGCTCGCCGTCGGGGTTGCGGTGGGCATCGGCGGTTACACGTTCAGTTACGCCAAGGGCGCGTCGTATCTCAGCAACGATCCTAAAGCCTGCGCCAACTGCCACATCATGCAGGACCATCTCGATGGCTGGATCAAGTCCAGCCATCGCGCGGTGGCCACCTGCAATGACTGTCATACGCCGCCTGGATTTGTTCCCAAGTACTTCACGAAAGCCGATCACGGATTTTTTCATTCACTCGCATTTACGACAGACAAATTTCATGAACCAATCCAGATGAAAGAACGCAGCCGGGGTGTCACCGAAGGCGCCTGTCGCAAATGTCATCAGGACATCGTTCACGATATCGAGGCTACGAGGACATCCAGCGCAACCGTGTCCTGCATTCGCTGTCATGCCAGTGTGGGCCACCCGAAGTGACAAAGTTATGAGCAGCCTTACCTTCAAAGATCGCCTGTTGAACTTTTATCGCGAACGGCCGCTGGCTGTCTTCGCTGTGCTGGTGCTTGTCGCCGCCGTGGGAGCGGTGGGCGGCATGTTCCTGCTCGTCTCGATATTTCAACGGAAGCAAGAGGCGCGGAATCCCTTCTTTCGCGTCGTGGAACTCAGCGAGGAGATCGAGGATCCGGCTATTTGGGGCAAGAATTTTCCGATGCAATACGATGGCTATCGCCGCACCGTGGACCAGCAACGCACGCGTTTCGGCGGAAGCGAAGCCGAGCCGCGCACACCGACTCAGGCCGATCCGCGCTCGGTGGTCGCGCAATCACGCATCGAGGAGGACCCGCGTTTGAAGATGATGTGGGCGGGCTACGCTTTCGCGAAGGATTTTCGCGAAGAGCGCGGGCACGCCTTTATGCTCGATGACCAGACCTACACGGAGCGCCAACAGGCGGCAAAGCAACCCGGCACGTGTCTGCATTGCCACGCTTCGATCTTTGTCCCCTATAGAAAAGTGGGCGATGGCGATCTCCTGAAAGGTTTCGAGAAGTTTAATCAGACGGCTTTCGCTGAGGCGCGCAAGCTCGTTACTCATCCGGTGGCCTGCATCGATTGCCATGAGCCAACGACGATGCAGCTCCGCGTAACGCGGCCCGGCTTCATCGAAGGGATGCGCGCGCTCAAAGCCGCCACGGGCGTAAAGGACTACGACGTCAACCGCGACACCACGCGACAGGAAATGCGCAGCTTCGTCTGCGGCCAATGTCATGTGGAATATTACTTCAAAGGGCCGGAGAAGCGACTGGTCTATCCATGGGCCAACGGGTTGAAGGTCGAGCAAATCCTGGCCTACTACGACGCAACGGAATTTAAGGATTGGTCACACGCGGAGACGGGTGCGCCGACACTCAAGGCGCAGCATCCGGAATTCGAGCTGTGGAACCAGGGTATCCATGCACGCTCCGGCGTGGCGTGCGCCGATTGTCATATGCCCTACAAACGCGAGGGCGCGCTTAAAATCAGCGACCATCATGTGCGCAGTCCTTTGCTGAACATCAATCATGCCTGTCAGACGTGCCACAAGTGGCCGGAGTCGGAATTGAAGAGCCGAGTTGAAGCCATCCAGGAACGCACGCACCGGATGCGTGACCTCGCGATGAACGCGCTCGTAGAATTGATCGGCGAGTTGAAAGTCGCACGCGCGGCCAACGCGCCGGCGGCGCAGATTACGGCAGCGCAGAGCTTCCAGCGCAAAGCGCAGTTTTACCTTGATTTCATTGAGGCGGAAAATTCCTCGGGCTTCCACGCGCCGCAGGAGGCCCTGCGGGTCCTCGGCGAGTCCATCAACTTCGCGCGCAAAGGACAACTGGAATTGCGACCTTTGAGGGCGCCATGAATTTTGAGGTCAATTTTATCCGCAAGGTGTCTTGTATGCGCCTTTCCGCAGCTGCCGGTTTCGTGCTCGCGCTGAACTTGTCCGCAGCGCCAATTCCTATCGATGAGGATTCACCCTGGCCGCGCGTTCGTTCCACGAACGGACATACCGTTACGTTGCACCTGCCACAAGTCGAGCGTTGGACGAGCAATTCCTTCACTGCGCGCGCTGCCGTCGAGGTAAAGCCCGCTAAAGCTAAAACCGATCTGTTGGGCGTGGTCTGGTTCGAAGCACAAGGGAGCGTTGATCGTTCCAATCGGATTGTGACGCTGAATCGGCTTGAAATTACGAAGGGCAATTTTCCCACGGCGACCGACAAAGGCAGCAACGCGCTCTCGATTGTTCGCCGCGTTCTGCCAGCAGGCGCGCGCACGGTTTCGCTCGATTATCTCGTGACCGCGCTCGGTTTCATTCAGGCTGCGGCGCGTCAAGGTGCGAGCGGACTAAAGCACGAGCCGCCGCAAATCATCTGGGTCACCAATCGCTCTGTGCTCATTCTCATCGACGGTGAGCCCGTGCTGCGTCCTGTCCCGGGCACCGCGCTTGAGCGTGTGATCAACACGCCCGTGTTGCTCGTCCACGACAAAGCACAGGCAAGGTTCTACTTGCATGGCGCGGGCCAGTGGTTTGCCGCCGCTATGATCAAAGGTCCATGGGGCCCAGCCAAGGATCCGCCCGCGGAAGTCGCCGCGCTGGCGCCTGCATCCACCAATGAGTCCTCCGCGAACAGCGACCTGTCAACGCCACGAATCATTGTGAGCACAACACCCGCCGAACTGCTCATGACCTCCGGCCTGCCAGACTATCGGCCAATTTCGGGAACGGGACTTCAGTATGTCGCGGATTCGGACAACCTCCTCTTCCTCGACCGCAAGAACAGCGAAATATACCTGCTGATGTCGGGGCGCTGGTTCAAAACCAAATCGCTCTACGGCCCTTGGACATACGTGGCCCCGCGCGATTTGCCTCCGGACTTCGCGCGCATTCCTCCCGGCAGTCCACAAGCCATCGCTCTGGCATCGGTGCCCGGGACGCCGCAGGCCGAGCTGGCAGTGCTGGCGAATTCGGTGCCGACGACGGCAACAGTGAATCGGCGTCAGGCAACCATCCAACTCACTTACGACGGCGAGCCAAAGTTCAAGAACATTGAGGGCACGCAGATGAGCTACGCGATCAACGCCCAGTTGCCAGTGATTCGGACAGGAGAAAATTACTACGCGTTGGATAATGGCGTGTGGTTCGTGGCCACGTCGCCGACCGGTCCATGGCAAGTGGCGACGGAAGTGCCCGACGAGATCTACAGTATCCCGCCGAGTTCGCCAGTGTACTACGCGACCTTTGCGCGCGTGTACCAGGCGAATGATGAGGAAGTGGAGGTCGGCTACACGGCTGGGTATCAGGGGGTTTTCGAAGATGACGGAACAGTCGTCTATGGCACGGGCTGGGATTACGAACCCTATTACGATGACGATTACTACGGCTGGGGTTGGACTTGGGGCTACAGCTGGGTTTACGTCCCGTGGTATCAATGGTGGCTCTGGCGGCCCTGGTGGAATGAGCCGGGAGGACTGCGCGGCGCGATCCTGGAAAACATCTATGAGCGCTGGCAGGGACGCAACGGCGTGACGCACCACGACCGGTCGGACCGCACTGCTTCGAGGGCGGCGCAGGCAGGAATAAGTTTCTCCGGCCACCCTGCGCTGTACGGTAGATTCAAAGGTTCGAAGCACCCGGCGGAGCTACCGCTGCCTGCAAACACGCTTGCCGTAAATCCCTACGCTCGTCCGCGAACGACCGTGCGGCCGGGAGAAATGCCGCGCGGCGCGCAACTACTCACGACGATACGGCAGTCGCCAGGTGGCGGACGCGACCTCTACGCGTCGCCGGACGGAAATGTCTATCTCCGCAAAAGCGGCGGCTGGTATCGCCGCGAGGCCAGTGGTGGGTGGAGTTTCTTTGCACCAACGCAGGGGACTGTCGAAGGCCATCGCGCAGCTCTCGGCGGCGTGCAATCTGGACCTGGCGGTGATGTGTATCGGCCCATGGCCGCACGCGGTGCGGGAGCAGGAAATCTCCAGGACCGAGGCGACCGCGTGCCCGACATGGGCGATCGGGTGCGGGCTCAGGAAGTGGCAGACCTCGAGCGGGAATATTATGCACGCTCACTCGCGCAAATGCGCGCCCAGAAGTCGCGCCCGGCCCGACCCGCTCGCGGGGGACGGCGCCGATGAACGTGTCCATGGGGACCTGATTCAGCTTGCCGCGCCTGTTAATTCTGACAGTACTCTCGGCTGCTTTTCTCGCTCAGGATAAACAGGCTAACCGCCGCGCGCGGGAGATATGGCAAGGGAAGCCAGGGCGGCTCAGCAGTAACGATCGAATAACTAATGACGAAACGAGGCTCAGTGCCGCAGGGGGGAAGGGAAGAATGAAAGTTGCGTTGGGTGCAGACCATGCGGGCTTCGAATTGAAGGAGCGCGTCAAGGCCTTGCTCGCGGAATTAAAGCACGAAGTGCTTGACTGCGGCACGCGGAGCACCGCGCCAGTGGACTATCCCGACTTTGCCGAGGCAGTCGGTCTCGCGGTCCGGGACGGAAAGGCTGATCGGGGCATTCTCGTCTGCGGGAGTGGAGTCGGCGCCTCCGTGGCGGCAAACAAAATCCCGGGCGTGCGCGCTGGCCTCTGCCACGACCACTACTCGGCACATCAAGGCGTCGAGCACGACGACATGAATGTGCTGGTGATGGGCGGGCGTGTTATCGGCGAATCCGTTGCCCTCGAACTGGTGCGCGCATTCCTAGACGCGCAATACAGTTGTGAGGATCGACACCAGCGGCGCCTGGAGAAGGTGAAGGCAATTGAACAGCGCTACGCGGGAAAGAGAAAGAATTTCCAAACTGCTGGAGAAAAGGCGCTGCGATGAGCCAATTGCTTCCAGAGATTCACGTGATTCGCCATGGTGAGACCGCCTGGACGGAATCGCGCCAGCACACGGGGCTGACTGACATTCCTCTCACCCCGCGCGGCGAGCGTCAGGCTCGTCACTTTGGCCAATATCTGCGCGGCCGAATCTACCCGAACATTTTTACCAGTCCGCTCCAACGGGCCAAACGCACTTGTGAACTCGCCGGATTCAGCAACGCCGCCCGGGTCGAACCGGATCTTGTCGAATGGAACTATGGCGATTATGAAGGCCTCACGAGGGACGAGGTTGTCCAGCGATCCCCCGGTTGGAGAATATTTCGCGATGGTTGTCCGAACGGAGAATCGGTGGCCGAAGTCGGAGCCAGGGCAGACCGCGTCATTGGCCGCTTGCGCGCGCTCGATGGCGATGTGCTGCTGTTTTCCAGCGGCCATTTCATGCGGGTGTTTGCCGCCCGTTGGCTCGGCCTGGACGCGTCCTGCGGCCGCCTCTTTCTGCTCAGCACCACCACGCTCAGCGTTTTGGGCTACGACCACGACAAAAATGAACCGGTGATCCGACTGTGGAATGACGTGCGGCCCGGCGGAATTGAGAGTTCTGAGTTGAGAGTTGAAAGACTCTCAACTCTCAACCCTCAACTCTCAACTGATCTCAATGATTAAGGAGGCTTCATGGCGCTTCATCCAATGGCAGGCAAGGCGGCTCCACCGGAACTCCTGATCGATGTCGCGCGACTCGAACGGGAGTACTACGAGCGCCGGCCCGACTTGAGCGATACGAACCAGCTCGTCAGCTTCGGCACCAGCGGCCACCGCGGTTCGTCGCTGCGGGGGACGTTTACCGAGGCCCACATCTTCGCTATCGCGCAAGCCATCTGTGACTACCGTCGCAGCCACGATATCACCGGGTCGCTTTTCATGGGCAAGGACACTCACGCGCTGTCCGCCCCCGCGCAACGCACCGCTCTGGAGGTCCTGGCGGCAAACCAGGTGGAAACAGTCATTCAACGTGACGACGGCGTGACGCCAACGCCGGTGATTTCGCGAGCTATTCTAGTCCACAACCGTGGGCGGAAACAGGGTTTGGCCGACGGTATCGTCGTTACGCCCTCGCACAATCCGCCGGAGGACGGCGGCTTCAAGTATAACCCGCCCAACGGAGGCCCAGCCGAAACGACCATAACCAAATGGATCCAGGAGCGAGCCAACGAATTGTTGCGGAACGACAATCGAGGCGTGAAGCGCGTGCCGTTCGCGACAGCTATCAAAGCGGCTGGCACGCACCAGGAAGATTTCGTTCCGGCCTACGTGAGTGATTTGCGCCTTGTTATCGACATGGATGTCATCCGGGCGGCTGATCCCCCGCTGGGCGTGGACCCTCTGGGCGGCGCGGCGGCGCCTTACTGGGCTAAAATCAAAGATACCTATGGCTTGAACCTCACCGTGACTAACCCCCGCATCGATCCGACGTTCCGCTTCATGACGCTGGATCACGACGGAAGAATCCGCATGGATTGTTCCAGCCCCTACGCCATGGGCAGCCTTCTCACGCTTAAGAGTCAGTATGCCGTGGCGTTCGCCAACGATCCGGACGCCGACCGGCACGGCATTGTCACGCCCTCGGCGGGCTTGATGAATCCCAATCATTTCCTCGCCGTGGCGATTCATTACCTCCTGGGCAATCGCCCCGCCTGGCCCGAATCAGCGGCCGTTGGCAAGACGCTCGTCAGCAGCAACATGATTGACCGCGTGGTGAAGCACCTCGGCCGTCGGCTGGCGGAAGTGCCCGTGGGCTTCAAATGGTTTGCTCCGGGATTGTTCGATGGGTCTATCTGCTTCGGCGGCGAAGAAAGTGCCGGGGCCAGCTTCCTCCGCCGTGACGGGACCGTTTGGACGACCGACAAGGATGGAATCATTTTGGCATTGCTGGCCGCGGAGATCACCGCGCGCTCTGGTAAGGACCCCGGCGTGCATTTTCAGGAACTCACAGCGGCGTTCGGCACTCCGTACTACACGCGCATCGATGCGCCGGCCTCGCCCGAAGAGAAAGCCCGTTTGCAGAAGCTTTCCCCCGAATCGATCAAAGCCAGCAACATGGCTGGCGAGCCCATCGTTGCGAAACTGACGCGCGCCCCCGCCAACAACGAGCCCATCGGCGGTTTGAAGGTCGTGACTGCCAACGGTTGGTTCGCCGCGCGGCCTTCGGGCACCGAAAACATTTACAAAATCTACGCCGAAAGTTTCACCAGCCAATCGCACCTGGACGCGATCGTGGCGGAGGCCCGGCAGATCGTGGCGGATGCCCTGGCCCCCGGAGGAAAAGGAAACGCAGATTCCCGCCAATTCAGCGAGGTATCAGTATGAACGTCGAAGCACCAGTAATGACGCGAACAGACCCCAAGGATGGCGCACCTTCAACTAAAGCGTCCGACAGGCTTGCGCAAGCTTCGTTGGATCAGTTGTGCATCAACACCATCCGCACCTTGTGCATGGATGCGGTTGAGCAAGCCAACTCCGGCCATCCCGGTACACCCATGGCGCTGGCACCGGTGGCGTATTGTCTATGGCAGCGCTTCCTGCGGTTCGATCCCGAGCACCCGATCTGGCCCAACCGCGACCGCTTCGTGTTGTCGGTCGGGCACGCCTCGACATTGTTGTATTCGTTGCTGCACCTGTCGGGCGTAAAAGCGGTGAATCCCAAGTATGAAACACTGGGCCACCTGTCCGTGCCGCTCGACGACCTGAAAAAATTCCGTCAACTCGGCAGCCGCTGCCCGGGCCATCCCGAGTACCGGTGGACCTCCGGCGTCGAGGCGACGACGGGTCCTCTCGGGCAGGGTGTCGCTATGACCGTGGGCATGGCCATCGCCGCCCGCTGGAAGACCGCGCACTTCAGCCGTCCCAACTTCGACTTGTTCGAACACAAGGTCTATGCCTTGTGCGGCGACGGTTGCATGATGGAAGGCATCTCGGGCGAAGCGGCGTCGCTGGCCGGCCATCTCAAGCTCTCGAACCTGTGCTGGATTTACGATAACAACAAAATCACCATCGAAGGCAGTACCGCGCTGGCGTTCACGGAAGACGTCGCCACGCGCTTCCTCGGCTACGGCTGGAACGTCCTGCGCGTCAGTGATGCTAACGATCTGGACCTGCTGTCACGCGCGTTCACCACGTTCCAGAACACGCACGATCGCCCTACGTTGATCATTGTGGATAGCCACATTGCTTACGGCGCGCCGACCAAACAGGACACTAGCGCCGCCCATGGCGAACCGCTGGGCAAGGATGAAATCCGGGCCACCAAGCGAAATTACGCCTGGCCCGAGGATGCCGAGTTTCTCGTGCCCGACGGCGTCCGTGAACATTTCCAGGCCGGCATCGGGGCGCGCGGCGCCAAGTTGCGCGATGAATGGCTCGAGATGTTCGAGCGGTATCGCTGTGTGTACCCTGAACTGGCCGAGCAGGGCTGGCGCATGCTGCGGCGCGAGTTGCCCGACGGATGGGATCGCGACCTGCCCACGTTCCCTCCCAGCGCCAAGGGCCTCGCCACGCGCGAAGCCTCCGGCCAGGTGCTGAACGCCATCGCTCGCAACGTGCCCTGGCTTATCGGCGGCTCGGCTGACCTCGCACCATCCTGCAAGACGCGCCTGACATTCGGAAACGCTGGCGACCTGAGCGCCGACAATCCGGCTGGCCGCAATCTTCACTTTGGCATCCGCGAGCATGCCATGGGCGCGATCCTCAATGGCTTGTCGGTGTCGAAACTTCGTCCGTACGGCTCGGGCTTCCTGATCTTCAGCGACTACGCGCGACCGGCGTTGCGCTTGAGCGCGTTGATGGAAATCCCGGTCATCCACATCTTCACGCACGACTCGATCGGCGTCGGCGAAGACGGGCCAACCCACCAACCGGTCGAACACCTCGCCTCGCTCCGCGCCATCCCCGGTTTAATCACATTCCGCCCCGCCGATGCCAACGAAGTAGTCGAAGTCTGGCGCATAATCATGCAATACCGGCACAAGCCCGTGGCGCTGATTCTCTCGCGGCAGGCGCTGCCGATAATTGATCGAAGCAAATACGCATCCGCCGAGGGTGTCGCTCGCGGCGCCTACGTGCTCGCCGAAGCAGGCAACGGACAGCCTGACGTATTGTTGCTGGCGACCGGCAGCGAGGTCTCGCTCTGTCTCGCTGCGCGTGAACGACTCCAGGCCGACAATATTCAGGCGCGAGTGGTCAGCATGCCATCGTGGGAAGTCTTTGAGCATCATTGCCGAGAACACCCGGAATATCGTGAGGACGTGCTGCCCTCAGGCGTAAAAGCTCGCGTGTCCGTTGAGCAGGCCTCAGAGTTTGGTTGGGAACGATACGTCGGCAGCAGCGGGGATATGATTGGCATGAACACCTTCGGAGCGTCCGCGCCCCTGAAAGAATTGCAAACGAAATTTGGCTTTACTCCGGAGCGCATCGTCGAAGCCGCCAGGGAGCAGGTCCGCCTTGCCCGAGAGCAACGAAAGGAGAAATCGCAATGACAGCAGCCGACCTCTGGAAACGGCATCGACAACATCTCTGCCGCGTCCCGGCCCTCGGCATGACGCTGGACGTCAGCCGAATGCGTTTTGATGAGGGATTCCTCGAGCGAATGGCCTCAGCGATGCAACGCGCGTTTGACGCCATGGATGCTTTGGAACGCGGCGCAATCGCCAACCCGGATGAGAAACGGATGGTTGGCCATTATTGGTTGCGTGCCCCTCAACTCGCTCCCAAACCCGAGATCACGGCGGAGCTTCAAAAGACGATTGCCGATGTCAAAGCATTCGCGGCCAGCGTGCATTCCGGTAGTATCCGCCCGCCCACGGTGCCACACTTCACCCGCGTGCTTGTGATTGGCATTGGCGGCTCCGCGCTCGGTCCGATGTTTGTCGCCGATGCTCTCGGAAATCCCGCAACGGACCGAATGCGTGTTGATTTTGTGGATAACACTGACCCGGACGGCATCGCGCGAACGCTGCAAGCACTGGAGGGCACGCTTGGCGAAACCCTTTGCATTGTCACTTCAAAGAGTGGCGGCACGCCGGAAACCCGTAACGGCATGTTGCTGCTCGCCCAGGCTTACAAGTCGGCCGGCCTGGAGTTCACGCGCCACGCCGTCGCGATCGCGATGCCGGGTTCGCAAATGGACAAGACGGCAATCGGAGAGAACTGGCTCGGGCGTTTCCCGATGTTCGACTGGATTGGCGGCCGCACTAGCGAACTCTCTGCCGTCGGTTTGCTCCCGGCCGCTTTGCAGGGGCTGGACATCGATGGCTTGCTCGCGGGCGCCGCCGCCTGTGACGATGCCACCCGCCAGCACGACGTGCGGCGCAATCCCAGCGCACTCCTGGCCTTGATCTGGTACCACGCCACCGGGGGCAAGGGACAAAAGGACATGGTGGTGCTGCCCTACAAGGACCGGTTGCTCCTGTTCAGCCGGTACCTTCAACAATTAATCATGGAGTCTATCGGAAAACGCCTGGACCTCCAGGGCAAGCGCGTTGACCAGGGCTTGACCGTTTATGGAAACAAAGGGTCCACTGATCAACACGCTTACGTCCAACAGTTGCGCGAAGGCGTGCCCAACTTTTTTGCGCTCTTTATCCGCGTGCTCGAATCAGGCGGTTCAGCGTTGGAAGTTGAACCCGGTGTCACGGCGGGCGATTACCTGCACGGTTTTCTCCTCGGGACGCGCGAAGCCCTCTTCGAAAACGAGCGCGAATCGATCACCATCACGATCCCGCGTGTCGAATCGCGAACCGTTGGCGCCTTAATCGCCCTCTTCGAGCGCACTGTCGGTCTCTATGCCAGCCTTCTGGGAATCAATGCCTACCACCAGCCGGGTGTTGAGGCGGGCAAGAAAGCCGCGGCTTCCATTCTCGCGTTGCAGGGGAAAGTGTTCGCCGCTCTTTCGACGACTCCGCAGACGGCTGAACAAATCGCCACCGCAATTGGCGCCGCGGAATCAACGGAGACGATCTTTCTGCTCTTGGAGCATTTGGCCGCGAATCGCCGCGCGCGCGAGACGATCGCTGATGATCCCAGCAAAACTACTTTTGTCCGAGTCTGACAGTAACTCAACATGAAAGGCACAACATGAATCTCCTCGAATCATTGAAGCGCCACACGGTCGTCGTCGCTGACACCGGTGACATTGACGCCATCAACCAATACAAGCCGCAGGACGCAACGACCAATCCGTCGCTCATCTATCAGGCGGCACAGAAACCGGATTATGCTGAACTGCTCGATGATGCCATTCAGTATGCGTTGAAATCGCCCGGCGAACGCGCGGCCCGTCGCGAGGCGGGCATGGACAAGCTGATGGTCAATTTCGGCTGCGAAATCCTCAAGATTGTTCCGGGCCGCGTTTCGACCGAAGTGGATGCCGCGCTCAGCTTCGACACGAAGGGCACGATCGAAAAGGCCCAGCGGCTCATCGCGTTGTACGAGGCCGCGGGCATCGACCGCGAACGTGTGCTTATCAAAACGGCCAGCACCTGGGAAGGTATTCGCGCTGCGGAGCAACTCGAACGCGACGGCATTCACTGCAATCTCACCCTCTTGTTCAGTTTTGCCCAGGCTGTCGCGTGCGCCGAGGCGAGCATCACCTTGATCTCACCGTTTGTGGGACGCATTTACGATTGGCACCGTAAAGAACGCGGAACGGAAATCCCTGCCGATCAGGATCCGGGAATCGCTTCGGTCACGCGCATTTACAACTACTTCAAGAAATTCGGTTACCAGACCCAGGTCATGGGCGCGAGCTTCCGCAAAGTGGATCAAATCGTCCGCCTTGCCGGGTGCGACTTGCTGACGATCAGTCCCGATTTGCTCGCGCAGATGGAAAAGACACAGGGAGAGGTCAAGCGATGTCTCAGCGCCGAAACTGCGCGCGCCTCCGCCGAGGAGAAACTTCACCTCGACGAGAAGATGTTTCGCTGGATGCACAACGAAGATGCCATGGCCAGCGACAAGTTGAGCGAGGGCATCCGCAAGTTCAATGCCGACACTCGCAAGCTCGAACAATTCGCCCGCACCAAAGTGGAGAGCCTGATTGCGGCCTGAGAAAGCAAGGAACCGACATCCTAAGTAGAAAAATCATAATAGTAAAATCATAAATCGTAAAACCACCAATCATAAACGTTATGAGCAAGACCCTCACAAAATCCCGCAGTCGAATCGGCGGCACCGCCGCAAAAGACCTCACCATGCCCCAGCGCGCGCCCGCATCGAGGAATGGCCCGCTCGACGCCGGTCTCCTGCGCAAAATGGACGCATGGTGGCGCGCGGCCAATTATCTCTCCGTCGGACAAACCTACCTTTACGACAATCCGCTCCTCAAACAGCCCTTGAAAAAAGAGCACGTCAAGCCGCGCCTGGTCGGCCATTGGGGCACAACCCCCGGATTAAACTTCATCTACGTGCATCTCAATCGTCTCATCAAGGAGCGCGACCTGAATATGATTTACATCATCGGCCCCGGACATGGAGGGCCGGGCATCGTCGCGAACACGTGGCTCGAAGGGTCCTACAGTGAGACCTACCCGAACATTTCCCAGGACGAGGAGGGGATGAAGAAGCTGTTCAAGCAGTTCTCGTTTCCGGGCGGCATTCCAAGTCACGTCGCGCCGGAAACCCCCGGCTCCATTCACGAGGGCGGCGAACTGGGTTATGCCATCAGTCACGCCTATGGAGCGGCATTTGATAATCCGGACTTGATCGTGACCGCGGTTGTCGGCGATGGCGAAGCAGAGACCGGTCCGCTGGCGACGAGCTGGCATTCCAATAAGTTCCTCAGTCCGGCGACGGACGGTGCAGTACTGCCGATTCTGCATTTGAATGGATACAAAATTGCCAACCCATGCGTCCTGGCGCGCATCACTCACGAGGAATTGGATCAGCTTTTCCGCGGCTACGGTTACACGCCGATTTTTGTCGAAGGCAGCGAGCCAAACACGATGCACCAGTTGATGGCGGCGGCGCTGGATGAAGCGATCACCGAGATTCAACGAATTCAAACTCGCGCGCGCGCCGGTGGCGGCAATGGAAGCGTCGCGCGTCCCCGCTGGCCCATGATCATTCTGCGTTCGCCCAAAGGCTGGACTTGCCCCAAGGAAATCGACGGCAAACGTGCTGAGGATTCGTGGCGTTCGCATCAGGTCCCCATGGGCGAGATGCACGAGAAACCGGAGCACATCAAAATCCTCGAAAAGTGGATGAAGAGCTACCGGCCAGAGGAACTGTTCGATGCCAACGGCCATCTCAAACCGGAGATAGCGGACATCGCGCCCAAAGGCGAGCGCCGGATGAGCGCCAATCCGCATGGCAATGGCGGCCTGCTGCTGCGCGACCTTCGCATGCCCGACTTCCGCAAGTATGCGGTTGAAGTGAAGAGACCCGGCGCGGTGAACGCCGAGGCCACCCGCATGATGGGCAAATTCCTCCGCGATGTGATGAAGCTCAACATGCAGAGCAAGAACTTCCGTCTGTTCAGCCCCGATGAGAATAACTCCAACCGTTGGCAGGACGCGCTCGAAGTGACCAACCGCGCCTGGATGGCGGAGAAGTTTCCCTACGACGATCACCTCGCCTCCGATGGGCGGGTCATGGAGATGTTAAGCGAGCATCAGTGCCAGGGCTGGCTCGAAGGTTATCTTCTCACGGGTCGCCACGGCTTCTTCTCTTGCTACGAGGCGTTCATTCACATCATCGACTCGATGTTTAACCAGCACGCGAAGTGGTTGAAGGTCTGTAATCACATCCCGTGGCGTCGTCCCATCGCCTCGCTGAACTATCTCCTCAGTTCACACGTCTGGCGTCAGGACCACAACGGCTTCTCTCATCAGGATCCGGGCTTCATCGATCATGTCGTCAACAAAAAGGCCGAGGTCGTGCGCGTTTACCTCCCGCCCGATGCCAACTGCCTGCTCTCGGTCACTGACCATTGCCTGCGCAGCCGTAATTACATCAATGTGGTCGTGGCCGGAAAGCAACCCGCGCCCGTCTGGCTGACCATGGACGAGGCCATCAAGCATTGCACGGCCGGCGCCAGCATCTGGGAGTGGGCCAGTAACGACAAAGGCAGCGAGCCCGACGTGGTCATGGCCTGTTGCGGTGATGTGCCCACGCTCGAGACCCTCGCCGCCGTGGACCTCCTTCGCCGGTACCTGCCGGAGCTCAAAGTGCGCGTTATCAACGTGGTCAACCTGATGAAGCTTCAGCCGCAGAGCGAACATCCGCACGGCCTGAGTGATCTCGACTTCGACACGTTATTCACGAAGGACAAACCAGTCGTCTTCGCCTTCCACGGCTATCCTTGGCTCATCCACCGGCTCACGTATCGTCGCACGAACCACAAAAACATTCACGTGCGCGGTTACAAGGAGGAAGGCACCACCACGACGCCATTCGATATGGTCGTTTTGAACCAGATGGATCGTTTTCACCTCGTCCAGGACGTCATTGATCGCTTGCCGCACCTCGGCTCCCGCGCCGCTTACGCCAAACAAACGATTCGCAACGTCCTGATCGAGCATCGTCGATATATCAACGAGCGCGGGGAAGACCATCCCTTCGTCCTCGGCTGGAAATGGGGCGAGAAAGGTCCTGTGTCCGTACGAGGTAGCTCGACCGAAGGAGACAACGTCTGAGCTGGCGCCACTGAAACACTGGACCCAAACCAAAACACTGAAACATTGACGCACGGAACTTCCGAAGCACCTGGGCACACAATCGCAAAATGTGGATCGTCGGCGCCGGCAAATACAGCGCCAAAGCACCCCCTGCTTGAGCCGGTCGGCTTGGTGCTGCTCTCTTTGGCCACTGTCGGAACAGCTTGGTGTTCGTTCCAGGCCGCCACTTGGGGCGGCGTCTCGCAACGAAACACGAACCTGTCGGCCGCGTCCGGCCGGCGGGCGGCCGCCGACCAGCTCCAATCCTACCAGATGGCCCTCCTGGACGTGCTGTTATTCAGCCAGCACATCAACGCTCGTGCCAGCTCCAATGAAACGCTCTCGCGCTTCTATGCCGATCGGTTTCGCGGTGAAGCCAAAACGGCCTTCGAGGCGTGGATGGCAACCCAGCCATTCGAGAACGCAAACGCGCCTCCGCACCCGTTTGTGACCAATCTCTATAAGCCGCGCCTGCTCGAAGACGCCCGCCTCGCCGAAGCCGAGAGTCACCAGCTTTGGCAACGCGCGGGCGAAGCCGGACGCACCTCCCGCAGTTACGTCCTTATAACCGTCTTGTTGGCATCCGCTCTGTTTTGCGGCGGGACTGCGCCGAA
>JAKEEH010000199.1 GCA_022616725.1 Limisphaerales bacterium
AGATTACGAACTCTCGTTGCGGATCGCGCCGAAGTTTCGTAGTTTTCCCGCGTGAACTGCACGAACCTCCCTCAAGTCATGGTTTCCATGGCGCAGAACCGTTCGCTTTCCGAACTGTTGCATGCGGTGGTGCGTGGGATAGCGGAATGCCCAAACCTCGTCCTCGCGCGCATCTGGCTGATCGAGCCCGGCGACATCTGTGAGACGTGTCGCTTCCGCTCCGAGTGCCCGGACCAGACGCGCTGCCTGCACCTTGTCGCAAGCGCGGGGAATCCGCGCGGCAAGACAGAGAATTACTCGCGCTTGGACGGTGCGTTCCGTCGCTTTCCACTCGGCGTCCGCAAAATCGGGCGTGTGGGCAAGACGGGTGAGCCGTTGCTGCTCCCCGATTTGCGCGGCGATGAGGAATGGATAGCCGACCCTGATTGGATGAAGCGCGAAGGCGTCAAAACGTTCGCAGCGCAACCGCTCGTCTTTCGCGGCGAAGTGCTCGGCGTGCTTGCCATCTTCGATGCTGGCGTCCTCGGCCCATCCGATTTTGACTGGTTACGCGTCTTTGCTGACCACGCTGCCGTGAGCATCGCGAACGCGCGGGCCTTCGAGGAAATTGAATTTCTGAAAGCGCGTTTGGAGGAGGAGAACACCTACCTGCGTGAGGAAGTAAGTTCCGCGCTGGGCGTAGGCGACATCATCGGAAGCAGCCCGGGTCTGCGGAAGGTAATGCAGCAAATCCAACTCGTCGCCGCAACCGAGGCCACGGTGCTGGTGACCGGAGAGAGCGGCACGGGCAAGGAACTGGTCGCCCGTGCCATCCATGACCACAGCCCGCGCAAAGACCGCGCGCTGATCAAAATCAACTGTGGTGCTGTGCCCGAGACTTTGTTCGAGAGTGAATTCTTCGGCCATGTGAAAGGCTCGTTCACCGGGGCGCTGAAGGACAAGCCGGGCCGCTTCGAACTTGCTGATGGCGGCACGCTCTTCCTGGACGAGATCGGCGAAGTCCCCCTCGCAATGCAGGCGAAGCTGCTGCGCGTGTTGCAGGAGCAGGAAATCGAACGCGTCGGCGACACGCGCACCCGCAAAATCAGCGTTCGCATCATCGCCGCGACCAATCGCGACTTGAAGAAGGAGATTGAGGCCGGCCGCTTTCGCCAGGACTTGTTTTACCGGTTGAGCGTTTTCCCCGTTGAAATCCCGCCCCTGCGTGAGCGACGCGACGACATCCCGCACTTGGCCGCACATTTCGTAAACCAATACGCCCGCCGGATGAATCGCCCCGCCCCGCGAGTGATGCAGGGAACGATGGCCCAACTGACCGACCACGACTGGCCCGGCAACGTCCGCGAACTCCAGAATGCCGTCGAACGCGCCGTCATTCTTTCACAAGGCGGACCATTGCGATTCGAGTTCGCATCGACCGTTTCGAGCGACTTGCCACAGTCCAGAGCGATGTCGATCGAGCCGACAAGACTCATGACCCGCGATGAACTCAAGCGCCAGGAGCGCGAAAGCATTGCTGCTGCGTTGCAACAATCCGGCGGCAGAATCTTCGGCGCGGACGGCGCGGCGGAGTTGCTTGGGATGAAGCCCACCACACTTGCCTCCCGCATCAAGACGCTTGGGATCAAGCGAAAAGGCGCGACATGAATCCGCGTATTCCGACTGCACCTCGCTCAATTCAGAAGGGCAGCCTGCTCGGCGATTTGCTCGACCGGGAAGCAATTGTGTGTTTGGCACACAACATTACCCTCATAAGCTCTTCCGACGCCTGCTTCTCCCCCGGCCCCCGGCTTGCAGGATCAGGTCACGTCACTCATGAGATGCCGCCGAGTGGATTGCTGGGCCGGGCGGGCGGCGACTCAATTGTTGAAACGCGCTGCGAGAGGCGCATCCGTGATAGTTGCTGTTTGCGGTAGCCAACGCCCTCGATTCCGACCGCTACCCGCTTTCCACAATGCCCAGAGCAGCCCTCTGGCCGTCCAATAAGATGCGCTTGCGACACTGATGTGAACTGGCCATTCGGGCCATGACCACGGAGCCGAGAAGCGTCGCCATCAATGACGAAGCCGCCTCGCGCCTGCCATCCATCGCCGCAGCAAGAACGCGGACGGCTTCAGCGCTCCCTTCATCGAGGGCCTTTGACACTTGCGGCGAGGAACGGGGTGCTTCCGGACCGAGCGCGGCCAGCGGGCAGCCGTCGCGCGGGTTTCCCACGTGCTCCTCCGACAGATATCGGTCGATATATCGCTTGAGGGCTTTCGCCCTGGCTCCTGGTTCTTCCGCCCCTCTCAGTTCCGCCAGCGCCGTCGAAACCGAATGCGAAATTGCGGCGGCGACCAGATCGTCCTTGGAAGCGAAATGCCGGTAGAATCCACCGTGGGTCAGGCCGGCGGCCTTCATCAAGTCGGCCACTCCGGTCGTCGCGATTCCGTTTTCCCGGAACATCGCGGCGGCGACCTCGACAATCCGCGCGCGGCTTCGCGCCTTTTCCTCCTGGGATTTTCTGGGCATGGCAAATTTCCTGAAAATACGGTCTTGACACTTAGAGGATGTATATCATCTTTCCTCTTAGATGACAATCATAATCTAAACGAGCTGCGCCATGGTCAAAGCCAGAATCCCAACGTTTCCGAAGATTCTCGTCACCAGCGCGGCTGGCAAGACGGGTATGCCCCTGACGTTTCAGCTACTCGAACAAGGGTATCCAGTCCGCGCCTTCGTGCGTCGCCGTGACGCGAGAGCCGACGCTCTGGCAAACGCTGGAGCGGAAATCTTTGAGGGCGATCAGTACTGTCTGAGCGACATGCGCCGGGCGATGACAGGCGTTCAGCGCGCATACCAATGTGCGCCCACGGCCCCGAACGGGCTGCACTTCAACGCGGTCTTCACAGCGGCCGCCTTTGAAGCGGAGCTGGAGCATGTCGTGACACTTGGCCAATGGCTGTCCTCTGCGGACCATCCGTCGCTTTTTACGCGCGAGGTTTACTTGGGCGACATCCTGATCCGGATGTCCCCCAAGATGAGCGTTACATCAGTCAACCCTGGCTGGTTTGCAGACAACTACTTGATGGTTCTGGATATGGCCGCTCATCTTGGTCTTTTCACCATGCCGCTCGGGGATGGCGACACGAAGAAGAATGCGCCTCCGTCAAACGACGACATCGCGAGCGTTGCGGCGGCCGCGCTGATCGATCCGGGAACCCATGCCGGGAAGACCTATCGCCCGACTGGCCCCGAACTACTTTCACCCAATGAGATCGCGGCGGCGATGGGCCGCGCCTTGGGGCGCAAGGTTAAGTATATGGACATATCGGAAAAGATGATGATCAAGGCGCTGAGAGCGCTGCCGCCATCGAATTATTCCGAGGCCGCAGTATCTCAACTCGCGATCTATGCCGAGGAATACCGTCGGGGCAGTTTCGCTGTGAACGCCCCAACCCGCGACGTGGAGCTTGTGGGAGGGCGCACTCCCGAGGATTTCGAGAGCATCGTGAGACGCAGAGTCGCCGCACGCCCCGATCTGCGAGCGAGTTTGCCCAGGCAGCTCTGCGCGGTGCGGGATTTTGCGAAGATTCTGCTCACCCAACCGCTCGACCTGAACAAGGTGCAGGCCGAGCGGGACTACGTGCGCCTACGAGAACCGCGCTTCTGCCAGGACACGCCGGAATGGCTGAGGACGCACGCCCCTCGGGGCACCGCTCTCCAGTCCGGAAGAGTCGCCTGATGACCGCTCTTATCGTTTCAACAATTTCGTCGTCCACTCAATCAAAAAAAACTATATGACAAAAGAAAACCTCGTGAAATGTGAAATCGTGAAATCAGAAGAAGACCACGCAAGCCCCCTTCGGACCCTCATCGACCGCAACAAAGGCTTCGCCGACGGTTTCACGGCTGCCGACCTGCCCATGCTCCCCAAGCTGAATACTATGGTCCTGGCTTGCATCGACGCCCGCGTGGACCCGGCCTATGTGCTGGGGCTCGAACTGGGTGAGGTCGTGGTCGCGCGCAACAACGGCGGCCGCGTGACCCGCACCTTCATCGACGAAACCGCAACCATAGCCGCGATGGTCGCCCGCAGCTTCGACATCGTGCTGATGCAGCACACAAACTGCGGCGCCCAGCGCCTCGCCGATCCCGCTTTCCAGGCAGCGCTGAAGGACAAACTCGGCATCGATGTGTCCGAGTCGGCGATCACAGACCAGAGGAAGGACCTCTTAACCGACATAGATCGGCTGCGCGACGCACCGCAACTGCCCGGCACGCTCACCGTCTCAGCGCTACTTTACGACGTGGAGTCCGGCCGGGTGGAGGAGATCGCCGCACCGCGGACCCTGGCCGAACTGCGAACGCAGCGAGACGGAACGGGGGCGTCCGCAGCACTCTGATGCAGGCCTTCGTTCCCGATCCCGCGCTCTACCCCTTTTCGTCGCACTGGCTCAGACTCGACGACGGGTCCCTCGTCCATTACGTGGACGAGGGCTTGGGGCCGGTGCTCTTGCTGCTGCACGGCAACCCGACCTGGTCGTTTCTCTATCGCAAGATCATCCCGAGGCTGGCGGGCCGTTTCCGGTGCATTGCTCCCGATCTTCCCGGGTTCGGCCTTTCCGTGGCGTCCGCCGGGTTTGGCTTCACCGCCGCCGAGCAGGCGGCCGCGATGGGTGAATTCGTCAAGGCGCTGGACCTGCGGGACGCGATCATTTTCATGCAGGACTGGGGCGGCCCGATCGGCTTCTCGATCGCCCTTCGGCAGCCGGAACGCGTGAAAGGCTTCGTCATTGGCAACACCTTCGCCTGGCCGATGATGCGGTGGGGGCAGCGGGTGTTCTCGCGCGCGATGGGAGGGTGGCCGGGCAGGCTTTCCGCACTGGCCTTCAACGGCGTCGTCCGGGCGTTCTTCGCGTCCGGCGTGAGAAGAAGGCTCCCGGCGGATGAATTCCGGCACTACCTCCTGCCGTTCCGGATGCGCTCTGCCCGCAGGCCGACCTATGTCTTTCCGGGGGAGCTGCGCAAGGCGAAGGCCCTGCTGGAATACGTGCGTGATGGTTTGCCGGCGCTTGGCGACAAGCCCGCGCTCCTGACTTGGGGAGACAGCGACCGCGCGTTCAGGGAGCAGGAAAGGCAGCGCTTCAAAAAGCTGTTCAAGTTCCACCAGGACGTAACCCTGCACAACGCGGGGCATTTCATCCAGGAGGATGCGCCGGAGCACATCTGCGATGCGATCCTCGAATGGCACGAGAGTTTGGATGACCGGCACCGGCACTCGCCAGGCTTGAAAAACTGACAACCGTGATTTCGCGGGCTTTCATCTCAAGACGGATGCATCCCAGGCGTTCGCTTCGGAAGTTCGCGAAAATTTACGCCTCTTGTGCTCCCGCATATCAATGATACAACGGCCGCGGGGGCGCCCCTGAAAAGACCGCGCCTGAAAGATTTGAGAAACACTGTTGACACAAACTGCAACATGGTCAATTCTCATTCCAGAACGGACGTTCTGCAATAATGAGTCCGCGAAGAAAAGAATTCTCGAAAGAGGTTGCCGTCGAACGTGCCGTTGACGCGTTTTGGGAACACGGCTTCCACGGTGCGTCCATGGAAGTCCTCGTCAGGCGAACTGGCGTAAACCGTTTCAGTCTCTACGGCACGTTTGGCGATAAGCGGGGTCTTTTCGAGGAAGCGTGTCGAAGCTACACGGCAAAAATGTTCGAGTCGCGTGTCAGCCTGATGGAAGGGAAGAATTCTGCGATGGACAGCATTGAAGCGTTTTTCGAGAGTGCGATCGGACCGAACCAAGGAGCGGGCAAGGAGAAGGGCTGCTTGATGACCAACAGCATCATCGAACTCGCGCTGCATGACAAAGCGTTTAGAAAAATGGCTGAAGTGTTCCTCAACCGGCTTGAAGCGGCGTTCCGCAATGCCTTGGGCAATGCAAAGAAGCGCGGCGAAATTCGTCCGGATTGTCACGTGGCAGACCTTGCAGCTCATCTCACTTGTCTCACCCAAGGCGTTGGAGTGCTGGTCAGGTCGGGCAAGCTTGCGTCGGATTTGAAGTCAGTGATCAAAAAAGCCCTGGAAATGATGCGATAAAAATTTTTGCCCTTAATCAGAACGCCCGTTCTGTAATAAAACAAAAAGGCAGAGCCAACACATGAAAACCATAACCAAACGCCGGTCAATAGTCGTTATCTCAATCCAGTCAATAATCCTCACACTCCTTACCATTATGTCTCTATCACCATCCACAACCGCAGCCTCAACCGAAACACAATCTGTCACCGTCGAAATCAAACCGGGCAAGCTCTATGAACTCGCCGCCCTTTGGGTGAAACCCGAAAAGAGGGAGGAACTCCAAAGCTACTTCCAAAAGGCGATGCCAATTGCCATGAAGCATGGCGCGCGGCCGCTTGCGGGTTTCAGGCTGGCTCGCGCTTCCATCGGTGATTTCAACCCGACGCAACTTGGACTTGCCGAATGGCCAAGTGAAGAAGCGTTTGAGGAATTTCTAAACGACCCCGAAGCCAAAGCGATTTTCCCTCTGCGCGATGGCGCGCTGGAAAAAATGTCCGTCTCACATACGACCATGATTCCACCTGGCAGCTATACATTCAGCGAAGGCAGGATTTACGAGTTCGCGTTTCTTTGGGTCAAGGAAGGCAAGGCGGAACAGTTGCAGAAATACTTTCAAGTTGTGAAGCCCCTTGCGCACTCCAAGCACGGTTGTTCGAGCGTCTGCGGCATGCAGGGTCTTGCGCCGAAGTCGGGTTCTCTCGACGCACACATGGTTGGGATCACTGAATGGGGCAGCCTTCAGCAGTTCGACGGATTCATCAAAGACCCCGAAGCGGCCAGCCACTTTCCTGAGCGCGACGGCGCTTTGGCTAAGTTGCAGGTGAGTCACTTCACTGTGTCGTTGCCACCAAAGAAATGAAAACCAAGCCGCTTGATCAATCCCAAGCGAAGTTCGGGGGCTTCCGTCTGGAAGCCTTCGCCTTTCTTCGCGAACTCGGCCGTAACAACAACAAGGCGTGGTTCGACGCGCACAAACAGGAGTTCAAGACGCTGGTCGAAGCCCCAGCTTACGCGTTCGCGGCCGAAGTCTGCCGGTGCTTGAGCGCGACCTATTCGGACATTCCGCGCATCAATGCCAAGGTGTTCCGAATCTATCGGGATGTGCGTTTTTCGCAAGACAAGTCACCCTACAAAACCCATGTCGGCATCCGCTTCAGCGAGGACGCTTCGCGCGGATGTGCCGCGCCGTTTTTCTACGTCCACCTCGACGTTCAAAAGCTCATGCTCGTGGTCGGGATAAAAGAATTCGACGCGCCAACCCGCTCCCGTTTCCGCGACGCCGTGATGGATAATGTAAAAGGAAACAAGCTTGGCAGCATTGTTGCCGAGCTGAAGAAAGGCGGTTTGATCGTCACCGGGGAGATGTCGGCGAAAGTGCCCCGAGGATTCCCGCCCGATCATGAGCGGGCTGATTTGCTTTGTTACGATGGCCTTTATGCTGAAAGCACCCAGGGGATACCCGCTTTAGTGCATTCTCATGGATTTCCCGATTACTGTGTTGGGCGCTTCGGCAAGGCCAAAAAACTCTATGACTGGTTGAAGCTTCTTTGCGCACAGCAAGGCCGATGAACCAAGCCGTCAAACTTGATACGGTATCGGAACGCATTCACAAAATGCAAAACTGGCTTTACAAGGAAGTGCGATTCGTTGATATTCACCCGTATGGGTGAATATTATGACGGCCTTGACGGTGTCTTCTCCGCGCTGGCGCACCCGACGCGCCGCAAGATGCTCGCACTATTGGCTTCAAGAGAGCTGTGCGTGACTGAATTGGCCGACAGTTTTCCCGGCGCACTGAATGTCGTCTCCAAGCACGTCAAATATCTGGAGCGTGCCGGCCTCGTGAAGCGGCGGTGTGAGGGACGGGTTCACAATCTTCAGTTGGATGCTGCTCCGCTCGCGGAGGCCGCAGAGTTTATTGAACGCTACCGTAAGCGATGGGAGCGCCAACTCGACCGGCTGGCGAATTACCTGGACGAACTAGAAGGAAAACAAAAAGGAAATGCCAAATCCAAAACCAAGCTTTGAAGCGACGCTCATCCGGCGTTTCGCAAATCCGGTTTCGCTGGTTTACCAAGCGTGGACACAGCCCCAACATTTGGAGCGGTGGCTTGCGCCCGCTGACGACATCCAAATGCAGGTGGTCGAGTTCGACTTCCGCGAAGGAGGCGACTACTACTTCCGCTACACTTGGGGTGAGCAGGGCGTGTTTCCCCTGCGCGGACGCTTCCTCACAATTCAACCGGAGAAGTGTTTGATTTTCTCCTGGCTGCCGCAGCCGCCCGATCCCGATGCGGGCAAGGAGACGATGGTCTCGGTCTGGTTTCGTCCTTGTCCCGACGGTGAGACCGAAGTCGAAGTGCGGCATACACTCTTTCCTGATGAACCCATGCAAGCCCGACATCAGGAAGGCTGGACAGGCGCGCTGGACCGCCTACGTAGGCTGTTGGCGTTGCCAGAACGGGCAAACGAAAACCAATCCACCTCAACGAAAGAACAACACCAATGAGCAATATCGAAACACTGAAACGCTACTATGCCGCAATGGAACAGCACGATTGGAACACGAAACGCAGCCTTATGTGCGATGATCTGCGTTTTCGCGGCCCTCTCATGCAGGCCAACTCGGCGGACGAACTCCTCGCGGGCATCAAGCAGTTCGACTGCGATGTCCGGTTTGAAGATGTCGAGATGATCGAGAAAGGCGACGTGGTGATGTCGTTTTTCACCTTCAACATCACGAAACCATTCCAAGGAAAATTCCGCATGGCGGAACGGGTTCAGTTTCGCCAAGGAAAAGTGCAATCGTCGGAGTTGCTTTACGACGCGCGGGCTTTTCCTGAAATGAAGCCTGCTTGAGTCACGGAGCAACGAGCATGAAACAGCACGTCCTTTCCACGCTGGCCTACATGGTGGGCACTTTTGCCGTTCAGGCTACGTCTCATTTCGCCGTGAATCGCGAGCACTACGCCGCTGTCTCGTTCATACGTCCTGAGCCGATTTTTCCCCTCGGCATCTTCAGCATGGTGTTGCAGGGCGGGATTCTCTCTTATCTCTACGCATTGTGTGTGCGGCAATCATCTGGTTGGAAAAGCGGCCTGCGCTTCGGCTTGTTGACAGGAGTTTTCTTCGTGAGCTATCCCGCTCTCGCAGAGCCGGCCAAATACCAAGTGCCATCCGTTGGGCAGTGGATGGCCGTGGAGAGCATTGTCGGCCTTATACAATTCGCCATCTTCGGTGTTCTTGTCGGATGGATACATTCCCGTTTTGGAAAACCTCAAATCGTCAATCGGTAACGACGCAGTCTCTATGGCCTACGACGAAATACTCGAACAGCGCGTCCGCTCGTTCTTCGACGCGAAGCGAATCAAGCATGAGGCGAAGCGCATGATGGGCGGGCTGTGCTTCATGGTGAAGGGCAAGATGTGTGCGGGTGTCGAGAAGAACCGGCTCATGGCGCGCATCGGCCCGGATGCTTACGAGGACGCGCTCACACGAAAGGGATGCCGCCCGATGGACTTCACCGGTCGTCCGATGCGGGGATTCGTCTTCGTGGAGCTTGAAGGGCTGAAATCGGAGAAGGATTTGGCATATTGGCTCGAACTGGCGCTGGCCTACAACCCGACCGTGAAGAAATCCGCTTCCAAGAAGTCGTAGATTCCTTCATTTTTACTGGTCGATGGCGGGGGGAATTTGACCTTGGGAAAAATGTTGTCGGCGAGTGTCCAAAATCAACCCGGTCACGCGTTGTAGATAGAGTGTCGGACAAGTTTCGACAGAGCAGAAAACAAAAAATCAAAGTTATATGCCAAAGAAAAAATACTTGTGTATTCAGCGAAGCCAACCAGGCGATAGCGCCAAACCGTCCCCATCTCAGATGCAGGAGATGTATGCCAAGTTTCAGAGTTGGATGGAGAAGTTCCAGAAAAACATTGTCGATATGGGCGGCAAACTAGGAGGGGGAAAAGTGGTGACCGCCGAACGCGAAATGGATGGGCCGTTCGTGGAGGCCAAAGAAATTGTTGGGGGATTTATGATCATTTCCGCAGACACCCTGGAGGAGGCGATTGAAGTCGCCCGCCAATCTCCGGGCACTTGGTCGCCTGGGTCGAGTGTCGAGGTGCGTGAAATCGAGACACCTTGAACGCACCGGCGTTGGTCGAAGATTTCTTCCGTCACGAATATGGCAAGCTGGTCGCCACGCTGTCGCGTCGGGTAGGCACGCAGTTCTTCGATGATGTCGAGGACGCGGCACAATCGTCGTTAATGAAGGCCTTGCAAACCTGGCCGTCGGCGGGTTTGCCGGAAAATCCGTCAGCTTGGCTGTTTCGCGTCGCGCATAACGACCTGATGGGAGTAATGCGCCAGCGAACAGGCCGGAGTCGAATCTTGGAGCAACTGGCAGCGGATCATACCGACGGCCCAGGTGACAG
>JAKEEH010000200.1 GCA_022616725.1 Limisphaerales bacterium
CTGAAGGAGCGATCCCGGGCCGGCATGACCATTTTTGTCTCGACGCATCAACTGAGTGTGGCGGAAGAACTCGCCGACCGCATCGGCATCATCCATCAGGGGCGCCTGATCGCCGTCGGCACGGGCGATGAATTGCGCCGGCAGAGCGGCGCGGAAGGTCCGTTGGAAGAAGCGTTCCTGACACTGACATCCGAGGAGCATGCTGAAGACGAATTCCCAATTGCCCCATAAGTGGGTTTCGCAGCGGCGTCATTGATCGCATACCGCTTGTCAACAACGCCCGTGTTCGCCAATCTGCACCCATGGGCGATAGAGCGTTGGACGAGCGCATCATGAGGCTGGAGCGGCCGCACGCTTCGCTTTGGAAATATTATGTCATTCGCGCGATCCTCACCGGCCCGGGGATCGTCGCCACGTTGCCGTACCTCTTTTTTCGGTATCATACATTGCGTTATCGCTTCGACGAAGAAGGCATTCACATGCGCTTCGGGATTCTTTTTCGCCGCGAAATCAACCTCACCTACGCGCGCATTCAGGACATCCACCTCAAATCCGGGTTCATCCAGCGCTGGCTTGGTCTGGCCGATGTGGAAGTGCAAACGGCTTCAGGCAGCGCAACCGCAGAGATTGTGATCGAAGGCTTCAAGGAGTTTGCAGAGATCCGGGATTTTCTCTACACCCGCATGCGCGGTTATCAAGCGCAGAGGGTGTCTCCAAAAGCTCCTTCGACGCCGCCAACGAACAATGAACTGAAAACGCTCCTGACCGGAATTCGCGACGAGTTGCGTCGAACCCGGGAGGCGCTTGAGGCAAAGATGCTTCCGCCCCCGAATGTATAGCGGATTCCAACGCTTTTGCGAGCGGTTGCTGCGCATTCCACCCGACCCGCAGCCGCCGCCCGGCGATGAAGCGAGCACGCGCATCTATCGCGCCGCGCCAAATTACTTCAAGTACCTGGTGTTGATATGGGCCATTGCGACCGGTGGCGTCATCTTGATTATGGCGTTTCTTCTCATCGGTCCCGTCGTTGGCACGGTCGCTCTGGTTCGAGAGGGCAACCTCTGGGGCTTCGGAGTGCTCGCTTTGATTTTTCTCGCGCTCGTTCTTGCCGCGCTGGTCCGCCTGTTTCGCCTGGCGGTGCTGCGTCTGGATTATGAGAAGCGCTGGTACGTGATTACCGATCGCAGCCTGAGGGTTCGCGAAGGCGCGGTCAACGTGCGCGAGATGACCGTAACCTTCGCCAACATCCAAAACATCTCTATCTCGCAAGGCCCCATCCAGCGCGCGCTGGGCATCGCGGACTTGCGCGTTGACACAGCCGGCGGCGGAGGCGGCAGCAGTGGGCCTCACGGTCATCAAACCGGCCACAACCTGCATGTGGCGTGGTTTCGAGGGATCGACAACGCGCCTGCGGTGCGCGAGCTGGTTCAACAGCGCCTGCGCCACTGGAAAGACGCGGGGCTTGGCGATCACGAGGATGCCCTCCCTTCGCAGGACCGACTCGATTCAGCCGAGGTGCCAGATGTCATTCGCGAGATTTACGCCGAAGCAAAGCGCCTCGCGGATGCCGTTACCCGAGCTTAGCTCAGGTCAAAGAGCGAGAGAGTCTCGCCCACGAGCTATTGATTAGTTTTTGCAGCGGGCTGCTGCGCGGCTGGCGCGAGACCGCTCATGTATTTGGCCAAGGCTGGCCGGTACTTGCTGAGAATGGGCTCGAAGTCTTTGTTCGTTGCCGCAAACGATTGCAAAGCTGCGGTGAAATTCCGAATGAGCGGCTCCGTCGTCTTCGCGAAATCGTCCGCTGATCGTTCACGGCCCTGGCGTTGCTCGAAAAGTTGCGCTTGCGCCAGGCGCATCTGCTTTCCGAGGTAGATGTTCACCCCGACGCTCATGACAATCAGGCCGAAGGTAGCTGCGTAAAACAGATTTTTAAGGCTGCGAAACTCTGACGTGATATCGCTCGATCCCGTTTGGCTGGCAGGCGTCGTCGGATCCATAACATCACGGTTTGGCGGCCGGCTGGTTGGTCGCGGCACGGAATTTAATCTGAAACTGATACAGGATCGGGTCAATGGCCGGATTGCGCTGACTGTATTCAACGGCTTCGCCGGCTAACGCCTGCGCCGCCGCGCGCGCGTTATCCATTACCAACTGGCGGGCGTACAGGTGCTGCAAATCCTTCACTGCGAAAAAATGGGCAATCGCATACCAGATCGTCAGAATCGCGCTCAAACACAGCGCTCCCACCAGAAGAATACCGACCGTATCTTTCATTGCTGGCCCGGACTGTAACGACTGGCCCGGCGTTGTCCAAAAGAAAAACCGCTGCGCGGGACCGCCGTCGGCGTTTCACTTCGTGACGGTGCGGCGATGGACCTTGTGGATGGCTGCCTGGTCAGTGGGCTTGATGACCAGCTCGTCGATACACACGTGCGGCGGACGGCTCGCCACCCACACCAGCGTTTCGGCAATGTCCTCGGCAGTGAGGGCTTCGAGTCCTTCGTACACTTTTTTGGCGCGCTCAGCGTCGCCCTTGAATCGGACCAACGAAAATTCAGTTTCGGCAAATCCGGGATCGACCGTGCAGACGCGCACGCCCGTGCCGCAAAGCTCCAGGCGGAGGGCGCGCGTGATTTGGAGTTCGCCGGCCTTGGCGGCGCAATAGGCCGCGCCACCTTCGTAAGCGGTGCGGCCTGCAATGGATCCGATGTTCAGGATCGTGCTGCCGGGATTATTCACGATCAGGGGTAGGCAAGCGCGGGTCATTCGCAAAACGCCAAGGACGTTGGTCTGCATCATGAACTCCCAATCCTCGTCTTTCGCGTCAGCGACTTTATCCAGACCCATGGCGCCGCCGGCGTTGTTGACCAACACGTCGATCTTATCCGTGTGGGTGCGACTCCATTTGGCAAACGCCTCGACGCTGTCGGTGTAGCTCACGTCAAGATGATGAAAGTGCGCTTCGGGCGCGCCGGCCTCTTTGGCATCCGAGGCGACCGCTTTAAGCCGGTCGAGGCGTCGAGCGCCCAGCAGCACTTTGGCGCGTTGCCCGGCGAAGGCTTTGGCGGCGGCTGCGCCAAAGCCGCTGGAGGCTCCGGTGATGACGATCCATTTGTTCTCAAGTCGCGATGGCATAAGAGCAGTAAAGGCGACGGTGGCAGCGATTGGCAAGCTCAGTCGTTGAGCAGATTAACTGAGCGAATGCGCAATGCGATATCGCGGGTATATTCAGGAGAGCGAATGGTGACGTTTGCGCGTGGGTTGGGGATTACTTCCTCTTTAGCAACCTGTCCAGTCAAGGTATCAATCCACTCGGCTAGATATCGGCCCGGCGGAAGGGTCAACACTGGAGTGATCTGCTTTCCACCTGAGATGTAGATGGCATATTGCTTGCCGTGTTCGGCCAGAACAAGGGCTCGGGCGTTTAGTGGAACTCCTTCCTTGAGGACGGCGTTGTCGGGCTTCATTCGCACGAAATCGAAACTCTCCATGAACGACTTCAGACTCGAGAGTTGCCCGCGAAGTTCCGGGCTGCCGCCGCCAGGCGACTTGTGACTCTTCAACGTGCCGCGTGGATGCGCTGTGCCAAACGAGAAGTCGAGCTGGCTGAATAAAGCGCCACCGGAGAGCATCAATTCCCATGCTTGCACGCGATACGTATTGTCGTCGCGCGCGGAGCCACCGGTTTCGTTGCAACCCAGCGCCTTGCCCAGGTCATAATTCGCCGTGACCGCCTGCGATGAGGCGGCATGAAAATTATA
>JAKEEH010000201.1 GCA_022616725.1 Limisphaerales bacterium
ATATCCCAGCGGTGCTGGCGAACATCGAAGCCGAACAGGCGTAGAAGCATTTTCAAATGAGCCACTCTAAAAACTTTCAACTAAAATGTGGACATGATCCCTGCTTCGCCTGCGCCTTCTGGCCATTCTGTCGTCGGCATCCTTCGCGATAGCATTCGGGGACTGATAACGCGAGAACAAAATAAGCACTCGGGGTTCTGCAAAGCCTTATAACCTGTGGCATTTAGTAACGAGATGCCAAATGATATTTTTGCCCCAAAACCCCCGTGCCCGCTTCAAAACTCGACATCGCGACACTTGTGCGCGATCTGATGTGCAATTTGTTGTATCTGCTTATCCGACAGAACGGGCGGGAGGTTACGCAGCCATTTTGCAAGGCGTGTTTCGGGCATTGCTTGGACGCGATGATTGATAGGAGAAGGAATACATCCAGCAACGATGGTGACCTTTGCGGTAAGCCCTTTTGATTTCTGTAAACTCATGACTCGGACGAAATCACCGTGGTCTGGCATTTCCGGCTGGGTCACGGAGGTTTGAACAACATTGAGCAGGTCTTGAACCTCTTCGGATTGAGGCAATGCGAGCAGTGATGCGCCACGTAGAACTCACAGCCTTCCGAGTTCGGTGGCATCAGCGCATCGACAATTTGTGCTAATGATTGACCGCCGAGACTTTGCAAGATGGTGCGGAGTTCTCGAAATTTTGTGACCAAGGGCGTCACACTTGGCAGCGTTAACGCGCCGCTCTCAAGCGCGGTCATGGCGGCCCACGGTGAAATACCTGTTGACTCGCAGTGTTGGCGCACCCGTCGATAAGCTTCGCGCCGGGTTGTGGGGCTATCGTGACCAATCCACCAGCGCAGCGCGACTCTGTCTTCATTATCAGCCAAAAGATTTAGGAGGGCGAACGCCCGCTGCGCGTCTTCGCTCTCCAAAGCCTCCTCGTGGTAGAAGCTGTGAACGGCAACACCCGTCTCGGCGATGCGGTCCCGGATGCCGTAGCCAAGTAATCTTCGCGGCGTCAGAATCAGAATGTCTGCCGGCGCGTATCCCCTACCTGTCACGAGTTCGCGAACATAACGGCAAAGCCCCGCCGCTTCTTCATCAATAGTTCGCCATTGGACGATATGCAGTCTGCCTTCGGGATTGTCCGGTTTGGGACGCAAGCGAGCATCGGTTAGGGCGGGATGGTTGTGCTTAATGAAGTGGTCTGCAACTGCCACAACGCGGGTAGGACAGCGCCGGCATTCGTCCAAAGTTTCATCGTAGGTGTTTTGATGGGTGTTGTGGAATGTTTCGATTCCTTTGGGGTTCGCGTGACGGAAGCGATAAATCGACTGGTCAACATCCCCGACAATCGCGGTCGTACCGTTCGCTGCGAGCAGGTCGATGAGCTCCTGCTCAGCGCGATTAAGGTCCTGGTATTCGTCCACGATTACGTGGTCAAAGGCATTGCGAGCTTCGCAGGTTGGATTGTTCCGCAAAAAGCGGAGCGCTTCGGGAACGAGTTCTCCGATTAGCATGGCGCGATGGAAAACGAGCCATTCCAGCAATGCTGTCTGAAAAAGTCGGTCCGTGGCGTCGGTAGGCCAGCCGGGAGTTTGTGATTGCACTCTTGCCCAAGCCGCTTCAAACGCGCGGATGCGCTCTGTGCAATCCCGTTTTGTGCCGAAATTGCCCTGGGAAACCAAGTCTTCGAGCATCGTCCCTCCTTCAAACTGAAGAACACCCGCTTTGCCAAACGTTACGACCGGGCGGGGAATTCGTCCGAGGAAATTGAATACTTCCTCCTTGCCAAGCAACCGAAAGCAAAAGGCGTGCAATGTCCCTGCGACGATTTTATCGCAACCGGTGGTCCCCAGGGCATTGAGGTCTTCAACGAGGCCGGCAGCGGCGTTCCGGGTGAAGGTGACTGCCAGTACTCTTCGCGGATTGACATCTTGTTCCAAGAGCCGTGCAACGCGGCGCTTCATCGCGAATGATTTGCCGGTTCCCGGTCCTGCCATTACGCGAAGCGGGGTGGATGTCGTTGCCGCGATTTGCAGCGCGACTCCTGTCAATCCTTCGTTCCAAGTCATGGTGTTGTCCTACCCGAAGGTACGGGTGCTGACAAATATGACACTCTTGAACGACGCTGAAAAATCTTAGTCGCGTTAGCAGTGGACGTTAGCAGTTCGCGATTTTCCGTGGCGACGAAACTTCAAAACACCTTGATTTCATTGGTCGAAGCTCACTTTGGAGCGGGTGAAGGGAATCGAACCCTCGTCTCAGGCTTGGGAAGCCCACGTTCTACCATTGAACCACACCCGCGACGTTTCCTTAAGTAGCAGCGTGGCCCTCAAAAGGCAAGGCTACGAACGTCATAACGTCGCAAGTATGGTCGTGTGACCTGCGGAGCCGAATATATCCGAGAGAAACGCCACTTGGATACGCCGCAGTGTTCAATCCTTACGCAGCCGTTTCGTGCTCCTCGGCGGGCCGATACTCGCGCCGCGCGAGTTTCAGCCAAACCTCAAACCATTCCGACTCCGTCCAATCTGCCGGGAGTCGGTGATCCTCGCGCACCTCACGGAGTCTTTCCTCCTGGTTTCTGTTGTTCCCGTTTTCCATGTTCCAACCATCTAGCCGCGGTTGTGGCACAACAATGGAGGTCTTCGCCCGAAACGCGGCGGGCGTTTTTACCCAACACCGCCAAACTAGGGCGAGCACCCCATTGCTGGGATGGCTCCGGCGGCGAAAATTCCTCAAAAGCCAAAAAAGATACTGCCATGAGCAAAAAAGCAATTTCCGAACCCTCAGACCCGGCAAGCGAAACGTCCCCGCTCGGCCCCAAAGCGCCCAGGATGCCGATATTCGAGGACCTGGCGCGCCGCGAAAAAACCCCATTCATCATGACAAGCACGGGTCGCACTGGGAAGAGAGCTTTGGGTTGGGAGGTCGGGCAAGCGATGCATTTCAGCCCTGACGAGCCTTCGTAGTCGGCGGGGCTGGGCTCAACCCTGTCCAGTTAAGACTTCCAGCGTGTCAACATTTTCCCACACGGGCTGAAGATCAGGGTCTTTGAGAGCCAGCAGTTTGAGTTCAGGGCTGCCGTCGATTCGCAACGCGCGCCGCAGCCAATGACACGCTTCGCCGACGTTTCCAAGCCTGGCCGAGTAGCAGGCCAGGTTATACGGCACGGTCGAGTTATCGGGAAACCTGTCGCTGATGGACACGAGAGTGTCCCACGCGCGCTGCGTCTGGTTCAAGCCATGCAACGCATTGGCAGTCGCCACCCAGCCAGTCAAACGCTCCGGGGCGATTCGCGTCAGCACGCGGGCAAATTTCAATGCTGCGCCCCAGTGCTTCAGGACGGCCGCCATAAGGAAACGCAGTTCCAGCACGTCGGGATGGGACCGAAAGCGGGCACTGATGCGGTTGAGCTCCGCACGGGCCTCGCGAAAATTTCCGAGGCCGAGCCAGCCTTCCGCCGCGTTCAGGTGCCAGCGGGCCGCATGAGTGAGGCCATTCATACCCACAACATTTTATCGGCAGACTGGCGGAAACCTAGAGGGGTGATCTACCCGAGGTCTGCACCGTCGAAGACCCGCCTACAGTGAGAAAACCATCGCGGAAAACCTCCGAAGACGCAGTAGAAATGCATAGGATTTTACGGATTTTACGATTTGCGGTTTACAATATTTACGGCTTATGATTTGAAAAGAGTGGACCCGTCTTTTATCCCGAAAGTAGGAATTTTCATCCTCAGCGTTGCCCAAAGGGCGGAGTGATTCGTCCGGAAATGTCTAGTGTGCGATACCACAGAATTCCGTGCATGGCTGCCGCTCGGCCGGTTTGGGGTCATGGCGCCCGCGCCCGAGCACACCGCTGCTTGCTTCGGCTGACTCGGGCTGCAAAGCTTCGCCTGAAGCCGTTGCATCGCTAATGCGTTTGGTCTGGCAAACACTCTTATTTCTTGCAGTCTGCAACCTTTCTTCGGCCGCAGAGTTCGATGTTGTGCTGCGAAATGGCCGGGTAATTGACGGGACGGGCAACCCTGCCTTCGAAGCCGACGTCGCGATCCGGGATGGCCGCATTGCCGCGATTGGCCGCGCCCTCGGCCTCGCGCATCGGAATATTGATGTCAAAGGCCTCAATGTCTGTCCCGGGTTCATCGACGTTCACACCCACGCTGAGGACGTGGATGAACTGCCTGAGGCGGAAAACTTCGTGCGTATGGGTGTGACAACGGTCGTGCTGGGGAACTGCGGGTCGTCCGTGCTCGATGTCCATGCGTTCTTCAAGAAGCTCGAGAAGACGAACACGTCAGTGAACGTGGCGACGCTCATTGGGCATGGCAGCGTGCGTTCCAAAGTGATGGGCGGCTCCTTCATGCGCCCGCCCACGGTCGAAGAACTGGACAGGATGAGGGCGCTGGTCGAAGAAGGCATGAAGGCGGGCGCGCTTGGATTATCCACCGGGCTGATTTATTTGCCGGGCACATTTGCGAAGACGGAGGAGATCATCGAGTTGGCAAAAGTTGCCTCGGCGCATGGCGGGATTTATGCCAGCCACATGCGCAACGAGAGCGACGAAATCTTTGATGCGTTGAACGAGTTGTTCCGCATCGCGCGGGAGGCGAAGATTCGCGCGCAGATTTCTCACATCAAGCTGTCGGGGAAGCAGAGTTGGGGACAGCCAGAGAAGGTGATTGCCGCGATCGAACGGGCGCGCGCCGAGGGCCTCGAGATTACGCAGGACCAATATGCCTATACGGCATCGAGCACGGGCATCGGCCAATTGGTGCCGGAAGAGGCGCGGGAAGGAGGCAAGTTTGTCGAACGATTGGCCGATCCGTCCGAAAAGGCGAACATCGTTGCGGAAATGAAAGAGAAACTGCGCCGAGGCAAACGAAACGATTATTCGTACGCGATGATTGCAGACTATAAATCGGACCGCTCGTTGAACGGGCTGAATATCGTGGAGGCGGCGCGCAAGCGCCGCGGCTCAGATTCGCTGGACGATCAGATCGAGTTGATTCTGGACATACAGAAGAACGGCGGCGCGAGCGGCGTGTTCCACGGCATCAATGAAGAGGACCTGCGGGTTTTCATGGGGCATCCCAATACGATGATCGCTTCGGACAGCGGCGTCAGGCGCTATCGCCAGGGTGTGCCGCACCCGCGTGGTTACGGGAACAGCGCGCGCGTGCTGGCGCGGTACGTGCGCGAACTGAAGCTTTTGCGACTGGAGGACGCGATCCGGCGAATGACGACGCTGCCCGTGACGGCGTTCCGCATCCCTGACCGAGGTCTGTTGCGGGCGGGAAACTGGGCGGATATCGTTGTGTTCGATTTGGAGAAGGTGCAGGACAACGCTACATTCTCCAATCCGCATCAATATGCGAGCGGCTATGCGCACGTCTTCGTCAATGGTTTGGAAGTGGTCACTAACGACAAGCACACAGGCGCTCGACCAGGGAAGATCATCCGCAGGTAGGGGAGGCTCGTTCGCAGTTGCAGGAAGGGCTGAGACTCGGCGTGGCGCTCCGATCATGGAATCATTGTCGAAGCCCTCGCCAGCACGTCCAGAATACTGTGTGCGACCGCGCCTGCGATGATGCTGCCGGTGCGCTCGCGCAACCACCCAAAGATCGCGCCTGTGCCTAAAGCCGCTATTCCGAATCCCCAGGCAAACGTCCAGCGCCCGTGGAAGTAATCGACCGAGTTTAGCGCGTGCAGGAACCCGAACAGCAGCGTCGAGAGCAGCAATCCGACACCAAACTGCAGGCCCTTAATTCGGAAAGGACGTCCGAAGGCCTCGTTGATCCTGGACTGAACATAGCCGCGATAAAACATCTCCTCGCCGACGCCAGCGCCGACAACAAGCCAAAGCGTGGTCAGCGCCGCATGTAATAGGGGGTGCCCGTAGCGCCAGGCCAAAAGCAAGGGCACGCACAGCACCGCAATTAGAACCGCGAAACACGCCGTGGGAGGGACACGGCTCAGCAGTTTTTCCTGCCGTTTCCACAGCCATCCGAGAATCAATACGCCGCCCGCACACACAAGACCGTAACCAATGCCGACAGTAAGTCCAGGCGGTCCACGGCCGGGCTCGTGCCGTATTCGCAAGACCGTGAGCAGGGCGGCGACAAAAATGATCAGTGCGCCGCAGAGCAGCCCTGCCTTCAAGCCATTCTTCCATTCCGCGAAAGTCAGCCCATAAGCGGCAAAGCTCCTGTGGCAAATCACCAAAATCGCTACCGTAAACAGAATCATCACGGCACCAGGGGTGAAGTTGAGCTTTGCGGCGACATCAAGTTTCCCTAAGTCCGTGAAGTGTTTGATCGCGCGGAACGCCGCGTGCACAGCCGCAAACGCCAGGAGCACCTCAGCGATGGCCGTCAGCCGATTTGTTCGGCTCTTCGGCAGCGCAGCTTCAGCGGTCGTGGTTGCAGGCATGAGGGCGCGCAAGCCCAACTCAATTCTGCGTTCTGTGCCTCATTACAGGCTCCAGCCGGCGCGGTATTCCGGTTTGATGAACGCGTCCGCTTCGGGACAGCCACCGGCTTTCATCGCTTTAGGGTCCCATTCGATGCGCTTGCCGCAACGCAAGGCCAGGTTGCCCAGCAGTGCCGTTTCCGTAAGCCGAGCCGCGTAGTCGAAGTTTGACATTGCGGGCGAGCCACTCTTGCAGGCGGTGATCCATTCCTTGTAGTGACTCTCCGCGCGAGGGATCGACGGCGCTGGCCCGGTGAAATCGACGAATTTATCTTTCGGCAGCAACTGGAAATTGTTCGCGTTCCAATCTGGCAACAGAATCTTTCCCTTCGCGCCGATCATCAGGGTGCCGTTTTTGGGCAGTTCGTCTTTCTGCAATTGCGCTCCTTCGAAGAGTTCGCGAGCGGGCAATTTACCGCCGTCGTACCACGTAAGCTTCGCGGCCGGCAGGCCGTCTCGCGGCGGGAATTCATATCGAATGATACTCCATTGTGGGTAGGTCTCGGCATTGCCCCCGGACGATTCCGCTTGCACCGCTGTCGGCAGACCCAGGTTCAGTGCCCAATAGGCCGTGTCCATGTTGTGGCAGCCCATGTCGCCAAGCGCACCCGTCCCGAAATCCCACCAGCCGCGCCACTTGAACGGCATATAGTCCGGATGGTAGGGCCTGTGCGGCGCGGGCCCGAGCCAGAGATCCCAGTCGATTCCGGCGGGCAGCGGAGGCGTGTCGCTGGGGCGCTTGACGCCTTGCGGCCAGATCGGGCGGTCCGTCCAGACATGGACCTCGGCTGCATCCCCGATTGCGCCGCTCTGCACGATTTCCACCACTCGGCGCGTACTGTCGAAGGAATGCCCCTGGTTTCCCATCTGCGTGGCGAGTTTGTTCCGCGCCGCCAGGTCACGCATCAGCCGCGCCTCGTGAATGGAATGCGTCAACGGCTTCTCGCAATAGACGTGGAGGCCCAACTTCATCGCCATAACCGCCGCCACAGCGTGCGTGTGATCCGGCGTCGTAACGATGACGGCGTCCAGCCCCTTTTCGATCTCGAGCATCTTGCGGAAGTCTTTGTATCGGCGGGCTGTGGGCAGTTTTTTGAATGCTTCCGCCGCACGATTCTCATCCACGTCGCAAAGAGCCACGATATTTTCGCCGCTCACACCGTTGATATTTTCCATGCCCTTTCCGCCCGCGCCGATGATGCCGATGTTGAGCTTCTGGTCGGGCGAGATCTGCTTTCTTGTGGATTCCGGCGAGCTATCGGCGCTCTTGCAACTTGAGGCGAGCAATCCGGCGCTGGCGGCAGCAGTGGTGAATACAAAATGGCGGCGGGAAAGTTTGCGCATAAGCCGATTTCAAGGGTCGGGCAATCGTCAGTCAAGCGGGAAGAACTTGGAAACTCGGAAACTCGGAAAGCCCCGAACGCCCGGCAACGCCGCCCGACGACTCCTGGCAGGTGAAGGCCCACTGGCACGGGACAAGCTTATTTGGGACACAATAGGACCGAAACCGTAGTATGACCGAACGACAGCGACAAACGGCTTTCCTGAAGAGCCTGCTTAAAGACGGGACCGATGAGTGCAAGCGCCTCAAGGATCGCATTCTCAAAGCCGAACATGATGAGAACTGCATCCGCCGCGCCTTGATCCTGATGATGGCCGTTGGAGGGCTTTCCATCGTGGGAATTGGCTATTCAGCGGTCCTTTTGCCCGGTTTCTTCGACAATGCCACGCCCTTGCTCGTAAAGATTTTTTGCGCTCTGGGCCTTGGCTCCCTGATTTGCATGGTCATTTTTGGCGTTTGCTGGGGCTGGTATCGCCAGGCTACGAATCAGATCACGCAGGACTGCCGCAACTTTGTCAAAAGACACCTTAGGCTAGGGAGCACCGAGACGACATTTATCTCTGCCTCCTCTGTCAAAAACCAGACCGCCGATGTGTACCGGATCGAGACAGACGAGCCGACGCCGGAATCGCGAATCATCCATTTGCCGCGCCCAACCGCGACCTCGCAGTCCCTGGCGGAGCCGTACCAGAGCCGGGACGCAAGCTAAGAAGCGTCGCACGCCGAGAGCAACAAAAAGCCTTCTGGATGGCTAATTCAGCCGAGAACAAAAACCGCACGCGCGGTTCCAAAAATCGGCTTTCTGGGGCTACTTCATGAGCAGCATTTGCCGGGCGCGCTTGATGGCGCGATTGAGGCGACGCTGGTAATGGGCCGGAAGTCCAGTGTATTTGCGTGGGAGAATGCGGCCCTGATCGGTGGTAAACTGCCGCAGGAGCGTCACGTTCTTGAAATCGAGCGAATCGACCGTGAAATCAATTTTGGGCTTGGGGCGAGGCGTCCGCTTCTCAGCCGTCGATCCCTTGCCGCGGTTCTTCCGGTCGCCTTTCTCTTTGTGCGTTTTGCGAGGCATAGCTACTTGATTTCCTTGTGCAGGGTGTGACGGCGCAGAAAGGGGTTGTATTTCTTGATCTCCAACTTTTCCGTTTGGACCTTTTTGTTTCGGGTGGTCGTGTAGCGCGAGGGAGGTTTGCCTTCCTTGCGCGCTTCGGTGCACTCGATCGTGATGATCTCTCTCGGCATAGCTATTCTTTGTCTTTGCCCGGCTTTTCTTCGGCCTCTTCTTCTTCTTCGGCCACCTCGACCGAGCCGGCGCTATCCACGGTGCCCAACGCGCCGAGCTTGCGCTGGCGCAAAGCGCCTTCGCGCTCAAGCTGCGCCTGAGCCTCGACGGTAAACCGGGTCCAGGGAATGGCCTCCAGGCGGGCCTTGGGAATCTGCTTGCCGGTCAGCTCACAGACCCCATACGTATTCTTTTCGATACGTTTGAGCGCTTCTTCGATCTCGTAAATGGCATCCTGGTCGGACGAAAGAAGGCTAAGCGCGAAATCCCGGTCGAAATTGTCCGTGCCAGAATCTGCCATGTGGAGACTGTAGCCGGCCAGTTCTTCAGCGGACTCTTTGGCCAAACCGTCCATCTGATGAAGCAAGCGCTCGCGCAGTTCGAGAAGGTTTTCGTAGAACTTGGACCATTCGGGCTTGATCTTTTTCCGGCCATAAAAGGTCGTATGCCCCCTCTTGGCATTATTCGCGGCCACGCCGAGGATGGCGGCAGAAGTCGCCGAACCGTGCGGCTTGCTTCTGGCGTCGGTTTTCTTCGCAGATTTCTTATGTGTTGTCACAACCAGTCAAAAATCGGTTCTTTTCGCCAATTTCTTTACCGAAAGCGGAATTTGGTTCTTTCGGCCAATTAAAGAGTGCGCGAATGTAACAAAGGAAATCCAAATTGCTACAAAAATCTTAAACTTTTTTTGGCTGTTTGAGAATGGGGTTTTACCCGTTTTGCAGACTGTTTTCCCGCCGCTCTCCCGCCGTTCAGCACCTGTTGGCCAGTTCGTCTTGTTTTGACGAGCGCAGCTATTGCGCCTATCAAAGCTTCATGCGGTTTGCCTCTATTTTCGCCACTGGATTGTGGCTCATTGTCCCGGCGCTTTGGGCTGCCGACCTCTTTCGGGTCGCCACCTATAACGTTGAGAACCATCTGTTGCAGTCCAACGAGACGCGCCCGGCCAAACCGCAAGCGAGCCGGGACAAAGTTCGGGACCATCTCCTGGAGCTGAAGGCCGACGTCGTGGCGGTCCAGGAAATGGGCGGGGCGGCGGGCCTGGCGGACCTTCAGAAAGCGCTCCGGTCTGGCGGCCTGGATTATCCTCATTCGGAAATTGCGTATGCGTGGGACACAAACATCCAGGTAGCGGTGTTGAGCCGATTTCCAATGACCGCCCGGCGCTCGCACACGAACGATTCGTACCTCCTGTTCGGCAAGCGGTTCCGCGTGGGCCGCGCGTTTGTTGAAGTGGATATCCGGGTCAACCCGGAGTATTCGTTCACGCTCATGACCACCCATCTCAAATCCCGCCGCCAGGTCGCTGAAGGGGACGAAGCCCAAATGCGGGAACAAGAGGCCTTGCTGCTGCGGGAGAAGATCGACGCGCTGCTCAAGGCGAATCCCGATGCCAATTTGGTGGTGCTTGGCGATTTGAATGACGTGCGCGACTCGAAGTCGACACGGGCGGTGATTGGACGCGGACGCAATGCGCTCATCGACACGCGTCCAGCGGAGCGCAACGGGGATAATCTGCCAAATTCCAATCCGCGGTACGACCCACGGAACATCACCTGGACACACTTTTACGGCAAAGAGGACACGTATAGCAGGATTGATTACATCCTGCTGAGCCGCGGCATGGCGAGAGAGTGGATTCAGGAAGAGACTTACGTATTCACTGCCCCGAACTGGGGTCTGGCGTCAGACCATCGGCCGGTCACGGCAGGATTTTGGGCAGAGAATCGATAAGCTCTCGAACGGCGCGTGGCTTGCAATCGCCGTCGGTTGAGCGTTGCATAACGCCATGTTTCAATACATGACGCTGGCAAAAGACAAGCACTGGCAGCCTGGGCCCTATCCTGGGGTGGAACTGCTGGTCCTGCACAGGAACGACGCGACAGGAGGCGTCACGGTGCTGCGCAAATTCCACTCTGGAGTGACGGTTCCCGCGCATACTCATCCGCAAGCAAACGAGTACGTCTATGTGCTGTCCGGGGAGTGGGAGGAATCAGGGGTCACGTACACGACCGGAGCATTTTTCTTCGCGCCGAAGGGCGAACGCCACGGGCCGCACGTGGCGAAAACGGAAGTCCTCAGCCTCACGGTTTTTGACGGTCCGTTGACCGTTGCCTGAAATCGCGCGTCATTTCCCGACAGTGATTGGGTGGTCAGGCAAGGGGGTTTGGCTCTTCGAGCGTGAGAATTTTTCGCGCATCCATGCGGCAAAATCACTGAATAGGGTATAAACAACTGGAATTATTATCAGCGTGAGGAACGTGCTGGTAAGCAAGCCGCCGACGACCGCGACCCCCATGGGACGGCGGCTTTCCGCGCCTGCGCCGAAGCCAATGGCAATCGGCAGAATTCCGGCAACAGTGGAAAAGGCGGTCATCAGAATTGGCCGCAGCCGAACGATGCCTGCCTGCAACATCGCTTCGTGTGAATCGACGCCGTGGGCACGCTGTTGATTAGCGAACTCGACGAGCAAGATCGAATTCTTGGTTACGAGACCGACCAGGAGAACTAGCCCGATCTGGCTGAACAGGTTGATGTTCATCGCCGGAACGACAGGAATAATCCCGGCTTTGCCAAGGTAATCGACCAGCCAGAGCAACCCGAGCGCACCGAGGCCGGCCAATGGAACCGCCAGGATAACTGTGATGGGGTGGACGAGGCTCTCGTACTGCGCGGCCAGCACCATGTAAACGATGATCAGCGCCAGGATGAGGACAAACCAGACCTCCTGGCCGGCATCGCGCAAATCCCGCGACTCTCCGGACCAGTCATATAGAAATCCGATCGGCAGGTCTGTCGTGAGCATCGCTTCGACGCGTCGCACGGCGGTTCCCAGAGGCACACCGACGGGTGTGGCCGAAATCGTCGCGCTACGCAGGCGGTTGTAATGCTCGATCGTGTTGGGCGCCGAACCAGATCGGTAAGAAACGACGCTACTGAGCTGCACGAGTCCGCCGGCGGCATTGCGCACGTAGAGCTGGTCCAGGGCCTGGGGCGTGAGCCGCGAGGCGCGTTCGAGTTGGGCAATGACTTCGTACTCCTTGCCGCCTATCTTAATCCGGCTCAAGTCGAGGCCGCCGAAAAGAATCTGCAAGGTGCGCGAGATGTCCTCGATCGAGACTCCGAGCGCGGTCGCGCGATCACGGTCAATATTCAGGCGCAACTCGGGCTTGTTCACTTCGAACGACGGCCGGACGTTCTGGAGCCATGGCTCGCCGCGGAGTTTATTGACGAGTTGAGACGTGTACTTGTCAAGCGCGCCGAGGTCCTGCGCCTGGATCACCAGGTTGAAAGGCGCATTGATGCCGCGCGTGAAAGCTTTCGGCAGGCTGGGAAACGCGAGCGCGCCTTCGACCTGTGTGAGCAGCTTGTTCCGCAAACCGTCCGGAGCGTTGACAATCTCCTGGACGCTGCGTTTGCGATCTTCTTTGAAGTGAATAAAAAAAATCGCGTTGTTGGGTTGGCCGGGACCGCTGAACGCCGGAGCCACGATGCCCCCGAATAATCGAACTTCCGGTGTGCTGGCTAGAATGGCTTCGACTTCGCGACCCATCCGCGCGGTATATTCGGTTGTAGAACCTTCCGGCGCGGCGAGCACGCATAACAACAAGCCCCGATCTTCGTCCGGGAGGAATTCATGCTCCAGCGCGCGGTAGGTAATCACCATCAGGGCGAAGCTTCCCACGGCAACGAGCAAAACGGGAAAACGGTGCGCTAATGACCAGCTTAGCACGCGGCGATAGCCGTTATTGAGGGCCGTGAGAAGGCGCTCAACGCCGCGGATCACGAAATTGTGCCGGGTCTGGTGGGTCTCCTTGAGAATGCGCGCAGCCATCATTGGTGTCAGAGTCAGGGCGACAAATGCCGAGATGATCACCGATCCCGCGACGGCGACGGCAAATTCGATAAACAACCGGCCAGTGGTGCTGGTCTGAAAGGCTAAAGGAAGGAACACGGCAACCAGCGAAATGGTGATAGCGATGATGGCGAACGCGATCTCGTCCATGGCCTTGAACGCTGCCTTCATCGGCTGCACGCCTTGCTCGATGTGGCGGAAAATATTCTCCAGCACGACGATCGCGTCATCGACAACCACGCCAATGGCCAGAACCAAAGCGAGCATCGTCAAAATATTCACCGAGTAGCCGAAGGCCTGAAGAATCGAGAATGTGCCCACGATAGAGACAGGGATGGCTACAGCGGGGATAATCGTGGACCGGAAGTCGCGCAGGAAAAGGTAAATGATTATAACCACCAGAACGAAGGCGATCCCGAGCGTCACCCAGACTTCTTCGATCGCCCGCTCGACGAATCGCGAAGAATCGTAGTTGACCACCATCTCAACTCCGGCGGGCAAGGTCGGCTTGATCCGCTCCATTTCGTCCTTGATCCCATGCGCGACCTCGACGGTGTTGGCTTTGGATTGCTTGATAATCCCGAGGAACACGCACGGCTTGCCGTTATTGCGGGCCACAGTGCGTTCGTTTTCGACTCCCTCCCGCGCCTGGCCAATGTCAAGCAGGCGGACGATTTTGACACCGGTGTTTTTTACGACGAGGCGATTGAATTCGTCGGCGGTCTTGAGTTCGCCGCGCGTTTCGATCGTCATCTCCCGATCCAGGCCTTCGACGCGTCCGCTCGGCAGTTCGATGTTTTGTTCACGCAGAGCCTGCTGCACGTCGAGGACAGTGACCTGATGCGCGGCCATCTTTTCTGAATCCAGCCAGAGGCGCATGGCGAAGCGTTGCTCGCCGCCGATCATGACAGACGAGACCCCGCGGACAGTCTGGAAACGGTTTTTGATTTGTTTCTCGGCCAACGTGGTCAATTCGAGGGTCGAGTAACGATCGCTATTCAGCCCGAGCCAGATGATCGGGAATGCGTCGGCATCCTGTTTGGCGATGATGGGTTCATCGATAAAATCCGGCAGTAATCCGCGAGCGCGCGAGACCCGGTCGCGAACGTCCTGCGCCGCCAGGTCGATATCGCGGGATAGATCGAACTCAATGGTGATCGTGCTCACCTGTTCTCGACTCTGGCTGGAAAGCGTTTTGATCCCCTCGATGTTGTTGACCGCCTCCTCAAGTCTTTCCGTAATTTCCGTCTCGACCACGGCGGCATTCGCGCCGGGATAAACCGTCATTACGCTGACAATCGGAGGATCAATGTCGGGCAATTCGCGGACCGGCAGTCGCTGGAGGCTGATCAGCCCGAAGAGCACGAGAGCCAGGCTCATCATCGAAGCCAGGATCGGGCGCTGGATGCTTATCCGGGGAAGGATCATGGCGAAAGTGGGAAAGTGAGAGAGTGAGAAAGTGAGGGCTGCATATCAGCGGTCGAGATAAGAAGCCTCCAGGAGCCACGGCGCTGGATTGTTTGCCATGACGACAAGCTTTCCAATTATGTGATCATAGCTCTGATGCAAGCGTTTCGCGAAAAGACGGTCACAGTACCGGCATTTAACGGCGTATTCGAGCCACACTTGAGTTTCAGCGGCTTCGGCTTCAGCTTCATTTAGCTTATTCACGAAGGCCGCTTTATATCGTCGGCGTCTCCAGGCTTCGGAAATACCGGCGGAAACCGATCGGGAGGAACGCCGGACCTGGTCAGTGAGAGAATACGCCTCGCTTTTCGGAAACGACTTCGACGAATCAAAAATCTCCATAGCTGCCTCAACCGAAAGTTTATAAACCTCTAGTTCCCAATGAAACTGGATTCGTTCCGGCGATCTGCTCATGTTCTCTCACCCGCTCACTCTCTCACTTTCGCACTTTCTCCCGCTCCCGCTCACGACCCCGCCTTCAGCCCGTTGGTCCTTTCCGGGTCGAGGTACGGCTGGGCCGCTTCGGGTGGCGCCAGTTTAACTTTGCCTCCCGGGACGACCTTTTGCGTCCCTTCCACAATGACCAACTCGCCCCCTTGCAGGCCGCTGGTGATCTCCACTTTGCCTGCCATGCGCAGCCCGGTTGTGACAGCCTTCAACTGCGCCGTATTGCCGCCGTCAATCGTATAAAGGCTGGCCTTGTCGCTGCTGATCATGACGGCGGCTTCCGGGACCAGCACAGCTTGATCGCGAACCTTTAGTGTCAAATCCAGATTTGCAAACATGCCCGGACGCAATCGCTGCTCGGAGTTCTTGACGTAAGCTTTCACCAAAACGGTCCGCCACGCGGGATCGACGTGCGGCGACACGAAGTAAACTTCGCCCTGGAACTTCTGATCGGGATACGCCGCAACGCTCAGTTCGATGGTCTGGCCCACGCGCACTTCACTCAGGAACCGTTCGGGGACGTTGAGTTCGGCTTTGACCGGATCGAGATCCACCAGCCAGCTCAGAGTGGTGTTGCGGGCGATCACCTGCCCCGGGCTAACCTGCCGGGCGCCCATGATGCCGTCGAACGCGGCGTGAATGCGGGCGTCCTTCATCTGACGTCTCTTCAGTTCCAGCGTGGCCTCCGCGGCATGAAATTGCGACGCGATCTGGTCAAAATCCTGCGGCGAGATCAGTTTCGAGTTGTACAGTTCCCGGCTGCGTTCGAAGTCAGCCTGTTTAAGTTTGAAATTGGCTTGCGCCTCGGCGACCGAGGCTGCCAGCTTGCTCTCGTCAAGCTTGAAAAGCAAGTGCCCTTGAGGGACACGCTGGCCTTCTTTGAAATTAATCTCCTCGACCATCCCGTCGGTGTCGGACTTGATCTCGACCATTTCGTTGGCAGCGAGCGTGCCGACAAGGGAGAGAGTCTCGGTAACAGGCTGGCGTTTGGCTTCGACGGCAACGACCTGCACGGCGAAACCACCCGGCATGCCGGCAGTGGGAACTTTTTTCTTGCACCCTGCGATCGCAAGAGACAGTCCCGCCAGCAGCATTGTGGGGAATAAAAGCCTTCTCATAACCAACCAGCTCCCGACCCGTTCGGGAAAAAACCCCGCCCACTCACCAGCGGCACACTAAAAGCGATGTCCCGGCGGGTCAATTTTTTTATGCCACACAGTGGCCAATTCCGTGTTAAATGTTGTTTGGGAATGATGTGCAAGGGTATGGTTGTTTTGACGGTGGTGATGCTGCTGAATTGCGGCAATCAGGCGAGCGAATGCAAGGGTGGGGCAAACCGATTAAGGCTTCCGCAGATGGATCTCACCGCTGACCCAAATCGTGACCACGGTTTGCGCGAAATTATTCGCGCCGCTGACGGGATGATCGCCCAGTCTGAAGACCAGGAACGCGCGCTGCGCGAACATCGCAGCGAACTTCTCAGCACGAACCGCTTTGCCGAAATGTCCTACACCGAACTTAAAAGCTATTTTTCAGAACCACGTCACTTTACTTCGGACAAGGACCGTCGCGGCTGGAAAGAATTGCGGCGGCTCGCGGCGGAAGCACTGCAAGCCTCAGACTTCGAAACGGTCCAGGATTATTCCTGGAAAATCCGCGAGATCGCAGCCGCGATGCGCAACAACCATCGATCGCCGTCGCCGCCGCACATGGACATGCTCCAACCACCCCTCTATTGCCTCGATTATGCCCGGAACCCGATCGGCAAGGGCGAGCGGCCCGCTTACAACCTCGAACGCGGCAGCGTCTCCGATATAAGCCTGCTGGATCCCAGGCCATCGACCTTCTGGTCGCGACCTGCATCCGTTCCGAGTCTCGATCTCTATCACGGTTTTGGCCGCACAAACCTGCCCGACTACGAAGGCAGGATGTGGCGCTATGCCGGGCCGAAGACCAGCTATGGCGGGTGTCCGGGGTTCGAAGCCGAATCCGGTGGCGTCAAAATAAAGGTAAAATTTGCCGAAACCACCTCCGAACCATTCACGGCCAGAATTTTTTGGGCGCTCGGCTATCACGTCGAACCGACAGACTATGTCCATTCACTTCGACTGAAATATGACCGGAGATTCTTCCGCGAGTTCCACCTGCGCAAGGACGTGCAGATGAAGATCCGCGCGTTGTTCATCCCCGTCCATGTCGTCAACCTGCAGGAGCGGCACGACCCATTTGTGTTCATCCATGAAGCCATTCTAAAAAACGGCCAGCGGATTCCTGGTCCCGAACTCAAAGCCCGGCTGCTGCTTAACCCGGAGGTCGAACACCCGGAAGATTTTCCCGAAAACTTTCAGACAGACTTCGAGGCCGAACTCGATTCCCTGATCACGACCCCGGCAAATGTCCAGACCCGCGAGGAAAACATCAAGAGCATCGGCCCTTGGGACTTTCAGGGCCTCGATCATGCGGAGCGCCGCGAAGTGCGAGCGGCGGGTCTGCTTGGGGCATGGGTAGGGTGGTTTGACTCGCGGTTCGAGAATACGCGCTTAAAGATTGTCCGCGTCAATGGCGGCCGCGAATTGCGCCACTATTTTACCGATCTGGGAGGCGGGCTTGGCAAGGCCAGCGGTGTGCTCTCGCGTCATTGCGAATGTCCAAATGATTTCGGCTGGCGTTTCACCCGGCCGCCGAAACCGCAGGGCAGAGGCAAAATGACAATTCCCTTTCGGATTCTCGATTACCAGCCAATCGAGGACACGGAGGCCTTTCGCCAGATGACCTATGACGACGCTCGCTGGATGGGGCGGCTGATCGGGCAGATGACTGAATTGCAAATCGTTCAGGCGCTGATTGGGGCGGGATTCGATTGTACTGAAGTGAAAATCTTCGCCGAAAAACTGCTCAGCCGCCGCGACTGGATGATTCGAGACCTGGATCTGAAAGAGGAGATTGGACTGCTCCGTCCGGGACAAATCAACACGTCAGGCCTTTCCTACGATCCTTCAGCGGAACCGCCGCCCTACGCGCGCGTGGCCGGCGGCCAAATCGTCACCGCGCGCAACTCCGAGTTAGTCATTCAACACGGCCAGGTCGTGCCGGAATTGCACACGCGCACCTCACAGCAGCGAGCGCGACTCGCCGGCCCCACACTCCCGTGCCCCTTGCACGATCTGCATCCCGCCGCGGCGGCATCCGCCCGTTAATCGTCACGCCGGTATTCGACCTCGCCCAGATTGCTCCAGCAAAAGACAATTCGCTCCTCGCTCTTGATCGTAAGGCTGCCCGGCACGAAGCGTGGGTTGCGGTATTCCCAGTCCGCAATCTGGCCTTCGCCTTCGCCGGTACGAAGGTCGGCCCACCACGTCACATTGCCAGCCGGAACGTGTTCATCTCCCGTCAACTTCACCGCGAGCACGTGATCATTCTCCTGCATGATCCGGATCACTTCATCGAAGTGGCCCGGGTAATGGCCGATCCATTCACCGTTTAAATCTGGTCGCTCCTCACTCATCAAACAACCGCTTCATGGCGGCATGATGCCGCACGTCGGCTAACTCACCCTGGCACGCCACAGCGCCGTTTTCCAGCAGGAGTGCGTGCGTCATGCAAGTCGGCACGTCCTGTAAGTGATGCGTTACGGCAATGAGGCGAGTACCGTTCTGGGAAAGTTGCTCCAGCATCGCGCTAAACTCAGCCTTCGCGTCCGCGTCCAGACCGTCGAATGGTTCATCACAAATCAGAATCTTTGGTTGATGAACCAGCGCGCGCAGCAGGAGGATTTTGCGAAACTCGCCGTACGACATTTGGAGCGCGTCACGCCGGGACAGAGGCCCCAAGTCGAACCTGGAAAACAACTCGGATACGCGCCGGCTCTGCGCTCCCGTTACTTTGCCCCGCAGCCCGATGCTGGCAAAAAACCCCGAAGCGACAACTTGCGCGCCGGTGAGCGGTTCCCGATAGAGCGCCTGCAGACGAGGCGACAAATAACCGATACGTTTGCGCAAATCCCACAAAGTATTGCGCCGCGCAAGATCGAAACGTTCCACGGAAGAGCCCGCTGCCGCGGTGATGTCTCCGGCGATCAACTGCAAGAATGTGGATTTTCCCGCTCCGTTCGCGCCGAACACTGCCCAGTTTTCGCCCTCGCGCATCCGCCAATCCAAGTCGCGCAAGACGCGCTTGCGCCCCAAATAGACGTTAGCGCCCGCAATGCGGATTAATGGGGCGCGGGCGGCCTCGCCCCCTTGTTCAAAGACGCTGTTGCTCACGGCGGACGAGGCCGCCCGCGCTCCAATGCGCTTTGAAACCCTCGCGACTGCCGTTCTCACAAATCCCTGGCGGATTATCTTTCCATCGCTGAGAACCAATGCGTGTGTGATGGCCGGTATCAGTTCCTCCGGCCGGTGCGTCGTGTACACGACCTGGGTGCCGCTGGCGGCGATTCGGTCAAGAGCTTGCAATAACTTCCCTCGCGAGGGCCCGTCCAGCCCATCACACACCTCATCGAGCAGCAGGACCTGTGGCCGACCGACGAGAGCGCGGGCAACCAATACCTTGCGCAACTCTCCGCTCGAAAGCTCCTGCACATTCCGGGCCAGGAGCGGCTGGATGTCCAGCATAGCAATGCCTCCCCGAGCCGCGTCGAGTTGCTCACGAGTTGGTCGGACGTACGGATAATCTGTCCCCGCAAATCCGGTATGGACAACGTCACGCACAGTCTGTTTCCAGTCCAGTTGGAGATACCGGTCGTGCGCTTCTGGAGATACGAGCGCGAAACGCCCCTTGATTCCCACTGCGGTTCGTTGCGCTGCACCATCGACGAAATAGATTCGTTCTCCACGTCCAGGCGACGGCCACACCTCCCCGCGAAGCAAACGCAGAAAAGTGCTCTTGCCCGCGCCATTGCCGCCTAGAACCGCCCAGTGCTCGCCAGGAGCGAGACGCCAGTTGATGCGGCGCAACACGGGCTGCCCGTCGATGCGGACATCGACATCGCGCAGTTGAACTACGGGATATGGCATCGAATTGGGGCTAAAATGCCGCAAACGCAAGGTCGCGAAAAGAAAACAATTGGCGAAACGTGACGCTCTCATACATTCCGCGCCGTGAACAGCGAGCCGGCGATCGAAGAATTCCCGCCCGGATTGAATAACGCGTATTTGTTCGCGGTGTTCAATGCGCTGTCGTTTCAGTTCGTGCTGAGCAGCCCGATGATCCTCTACGCGAAGTCGCTCGGAGCCAGCGCGACTGTCCTCGGAATTATCACGGGCATGATGCCGCTGCTGGTGATCTTCCAGATCCCCGCGGCGCAGTATGTGGCTCGGGTCGGCTACAAGCGATTCGTTTACGGTGGCTGGGGGATTCGGGTCGTCTTCATTTTTGTGATGGCACTGGTACCGCTCACGTATGGCTTCCTCGATAGGACTGCGCGCCTCGGTTTGATGCTGGCGCTGCTGTTCGGGTTTAACCTCTCCCGCGGCATATCCAGTGCGGGTTGGCTGCCGTGGATCACCGCCCTGGTGCCTCCGAACGTTCGCGGCCGATATCTGGCGCGCGATGCCGCCTGGATCAACCTGGCAAGTTTCGGCAGTTTCGTGGTCGCCGCGCTTTGCCTGGGAATAGAACCGCAGCCATGGCAGTTCGCGGTAATTTTTCTCTTCAGCTCTCTGATGGGTGCGACGAGCCTGGTATTCCTCAAGCGCATCCCCGAAGGCGCAACGCCGGAGCAGGCGCGCGCGTCTGGCACGCCCGTGCCGTGGGGAGAATTGCTGCGGTTCGAGCCTTTCCGACGATTGCTGCGCGTCGTGGTGGCATGGGCGGTCGCCAGCGGCGGCATCACGACATTTACCGTCGCGTTCCTGAAAGTGAGGGTCGGAATGCCGGAATCGGCAATTCTGCTTGTCAACTCTATATTCTTTCTCGGCGGTTTGAGCAGTCTCTGGTTTCTGGGGTCGCGCCTGGACCATCTGGGCAGCAAGCCGATCCTGACCTTTTGCTGCCTGATCTGGATCGGCATTATGGCGGGGTGGGGTTTGCTGGCCGGCAATCTTGTCGATCCGCGGTTATGGATCATTCTCTTGCTGCAATTCGCGATGGGGCTGTTTACGGCGCTGGTGAACATGTCCAACACGCGTTTAGTTATGGCGATCGCGCCCACGATGGGCCGCAATCACTTTTTCGCGATCTTTTCCGTTTTGGCGAATGTGACGCTGGGGGTGTCGCCGATTCTCTGGGGTTTGTTGATTGACGCGATCGGATCGCGGACCGCTTCGATGGGCGCTTTCGAGTGGAATCGCTACGCCGTCTTCTTTGTGGCAGTCGCGGCTGCATTTGCCATCACACTCGGCCTGACCCGCCAAATTGCTGAGCCGCAAGCGGCCAGCCTCGACGAATTGCTGCGCGAGATCCTGATCCAGCAACCGCAACGCGTGCTGCGGATTTGGACCCGGGTCGGCCGCTAAGCTGAGCCCGACCGAGAACGCCGGTCAGGGTTCCGTTGCGCGAGCGCCGCTGCCGACCGGCGGACAGGGTCTGTCTGCCTATGCGTGGATTGGTGTAGGCGGCTCCAACTCTTCGCCAGCCACTTGAAATTTGTGCACCCCCTCCGCGAACTCCTCGATCATCTTGCGATTGAACGCCGGGATATCGTCCGGCTTCCGGCTCGTCACCAGCCCATTGTCAACAAACACTTCCTTGTCCACCCAAATCGCGCCCGCGTTTGCCAGATCCGCTTTTATGGATGGATACGACGTTACTGTTCGTCCTTTAAGCACACCGGCGTCAATCAGTGTCTGCGGACCATGACAGATCGCCGCCACAGGCTTCTTCTGCTTGAAGAATTCACGCACCAGCCGGACAGCTTCCGGAATCAATCGTAATTTGTCCGGATTCATGACGCCGCCCGGCAGCAGCAGCGCGTCGTAGTCATCTGCGCGCGCCCGGTCCATCGGCACGTCAACGTTAAATTGGTCGCCCCACTCGGTTTCTTTCCAGCCTTTCACCCCGCCTTTGGCCGGCGAGACGATTTCGGTCCGTGCGCCAGCCTCATCCAGCGCCCGGCGCGGTTCGGTGAGTTCCACCTGTTCAAAACCATCGGTGACGAGGATGGCGACTCGTTTTCCAGTCAGTTTTGCCATAACAACCTCCTTGGCCCAAAGTCGCTCTTGTCCCGCAAAACGCAACAACTTCGTATAACCCCATCGCGCCGGGATCATTTCCGCTTGGAAGCAAAAAAGGCCGTGTGAAACAATTTCGCTTCGAGGAGGAGTTGGGGGTCGAGTTCACCGATGCGCTGCGGAAGGTCCATGTCTAAAAAATGTCAATGATTGCCATCAACCCGCACGTAGCTAAACCCTTCCGATTCATGGGAATTTGGCATGCTTCCTTCTGCGCATGCAGCCGGATGATCGTGTCTCAACGCCTCTACGAGTGTCCCGCCTCGCGCCTTCGGCGCCCGGGAACAAGTGCTTTCGACCATCTGCTGCGGCTCCACTATTCGTTCCTGGTACCGGAAGGAATGCGCGTTCTTGACCTGAGCTGCGGCAACGGCGACCTGCTGGCCGCCCTCAAACCCCGGCGCGGAGTCGGCATCGATGCCAACCCGCAACTGCTCACACAGGCTCGCGAATGCCATCCAGACCTCGAGTTCGCCTCCGGCGATCAGCCGCCGAGGGAAAGCGAGAAGTTCGACTATATTTTGCTGGGCGACCTGCCTAATTACGTCACGGATGTGCAAAGCCTTCTCGAGCGCATTCACCGCCACTCTTACCAGCACACGCGAATTGTCCTGAGCCTCTTCAACCATCTCTGGCGCCCATTTGTCGCGCTTGGGCAACGGTTGACGGGCCGCTCGGCCACTTTGCCGCAGAACTGGATTTCCGCCCGTGACATGGAGAATCTTCTCAACCTGGCAGGTTGGGAAATCATCAAGACGGATTCGCGGATTCTCTGGCCCTTCAAAACACCGCTCCTGGAGCCCTTGTTTAACCGATGGCTTGCGCCGCTACTGAAGCATCTTTGCCTCACTGTTTTCATGGTGGCGCGCCCGCGTCCTCTGCCGAGCCTCTATCGGAACTATACGTGCACGGTCGTCATTCCCGCGCGCAATGAAGCGGGAAACATCGAAGCAGCCGTCCAGCGCATACCCGAACTGGGGACCGGCACGGAAATCATCTTTGTCGAGGGCCATTCGACCGACAACACCTGGGAGGAAATTCAGCGCGCCAAGGACGCCTATCCCCACCGCGACATTAAGATCATCAAACAACAGAGCCAAGGCAAAGGCGGCGCCGTTCGCGAAGCGTTTGCCCAGGCCACCGGCGATATCTTGTTCATCCTCGACGCGGACCTCACTGTGCCGCCCGAAGACCTGACGAAATTTTACAATGTGATCTGCACCGGGACGGCCGACTTCGTCAATGGCGTTCGGCTGCTCTATCCGATGGAGAACGAGGCCATGCGCTTCCTGAATATGGTCGCCAACAAATTCTTCAGCCTCGCCTTCTCATGGCTGCTCGGTCAGCCCATCAAAGACACTCTGTGCGGCACGAAAGTGCTCTTTCGCGCGCAATACGAACAGATCGCGCGCAATCGCAGCTATTTCGGCGACTTCGATCCGTTCGGGGATTTCGATTTGCTTTTCGGCGCGGCCAAACTAAATCTGCGCATGCTCGACCTGCCGATCCGCTACCGCGCTCGCACTTACGGCGAGACAAATATTTCCCGGTGGCGGCACGGCTGGTTGTTGTTGCGCATGGTCCGCTTTGCGGCCATGCGCCTTAAATTTATTGGGTAACCCGGAACAATACAGTCGCGCTCCCGTTTTCAAAACCGAACGACTGGAACGATTGTCGTCGTAAGTGCCTGGTACAGCGGTGTTGAGCTGCTTGCATTTCGCGAAATCGTTCGATTTTGTTCGATTTTTGTGTCAAGTAATCCATAGCTTAGATCGGGTTGAAGAGGGATGGGTTGAAGGGTATTGACCGGCGACAAAACCACGGATTGCATGGATGCCCCGGATGAACAGACCCTACCCACCCCCACTGGTGTTCAAAAATGTTCATTTTTGCGATTTTGCTCAGGTTTTTCACGGGTCGATGTTCAGAAATGTTCAGAAATGTTCAGAAATGTTCAATTTTGTTCAATTTTATACAGTATAGGTAGGCAAGAACTTCCATCGTGCGGCAGTTTTGATGATGTCTGGGGAAAGAAGGGCTAAAGGCCATATTTAAGGCCATAAACAAAATCTCGATACCAAATTTATTCATACGAGCAGCGGCTTCTCTAGTTGCTGCTAACGGACTTAGTATAGCATACTTGTCTCGATGTGCAAGGCAGAAATCCTTTGGCAAAACAATATTGCTATTGTCCGAAGCGGAGATTCTGTATTGTGAATTGGGATGAATGGGAAAGATGGGATGGATGGGTTTCAGACGGCTGATGTCCCAAGATGAAGGATGGGTTCAAAGGTTTTTAAACGCGAAGGCCGCGAAGAATGCGAGGGTTGGAACTACTTCTGGGCCTGACCGCCGGGCATGAACCGCTGCTCCCAGACCTCAAAATTGCCGTCGGGCTCGGCATGTATTTGGCCGGAACCGTCGCTGAAACCGTAGGCTTTGGCCCATTTTCCGTTCTCGGTCCGCCATGGCGGCCGCTAAATTAGAGGAAGTAGCAAGAGTTCGCGCTAAGAGGAATGCACAAAGAGCAATTTCGGGACGCCTCGGTTGTAAGACAAAGCACTGCCATGTCGTTCGATGCTGGAAGAAGTAGAATGAGCAAGTGGACACAGCTTCGGCTTCTTTTCAGGGCCTTTGCGTGTCGTGATTTGGAAGCGCTTCATGATATTGCTGCGCATTATGCTTCGTCGTACGAAGATGGCTTGTTGCCACGCAAGTATTACGATAGGGCGTTTCGCTACTACGAATATGGTGCAATGAAGGGGAATCCAGCATGCCAGTACGATTACGGCTTCATGTTGATTTTGGGGAGCGCTGGGGTGCAGGACAAAGAGCGTGGGGTGTTTTGGATCAAAAAGTCTGCTGAAGCGGGCGACTTGGCTGCCAAAGATTTTTTCGCTGATTACCCTCAATCGGAAGAGTGAGAGTATAACTGTAGTCACACTGGATTCGGAGCCATTGTGAGTGAAGACGGCTCGCTACACTGGCCGCCAATCCGGCAGGAGCGGCCACCACCGCCTGGCTGGCGAGAGCTGTCCCGAGCGCAGCAGTTGACAGCGCGATGCCTCGTCGTTTCAAGATGGAGTGCAGTTTCTCGAGAGCGCGGGTGACCCGCATGCGCGCGGCATCTTCGGTCGTACCCAAGGCGACGCCGACGGAGCGAAAGTCGCGCTGCTCGAAAAAGCGAAGCAGGATCGCGGTGCGATCCGCTGTGCCGAGGAGGTTTATCGCCTGGTCAAGCAGTGGTGCGATGCTTTCGAGATTGTCGTGATGCTGGATCGGTTCCATCAGAGCGGCCTCACGTTCGCGGGCCCGGCGCCGCCGTTCCCGCCGCATGGTCTTGGCGGCGACAAAGCACGTGTCGCGGTGCAACCACCCGCCAAGCATGGAGTCGCGAGAGAGCTTTTGCGCGTGGCGCGAGAGGCGGGCGAAGACGGTTTGCGTGACATCCTCAGCCAATTGCACATCACCCTCGACAATGCGAAGAGCCGTGGAATAGACGAGATTAATATAGCGCGCGACAAGTTCACGGAAAGCGGTTTCCGAGCCGTTTGCGACATACTCGCGAAGCAGTTTTTGGCTCTCGGTCATCTCTCGTTACCAGTAAAACCCCACACGCGGGTAAAACCGAACAAAAAGGGGGTGCAAAGCCCTTTTCCAGAACGCGTGCGCAGGAAAGGGAGGCTCCGCATATATTGGCAAAGCACCTTCGTGCCGTAGGGGCGAATCGGTCGCGATCTTCGTAAGGGGTTCTGAACGGGACTTTCGGTCTATTGTCGAGTCGTCGAGAGTTTGGCTAGCTATTGGCGGCGCGACGGAACAGTATGCATGCGGCACTCATGAAGAATATCCTACGAATCTATCTATATTCACTTTGCTGGCTGCTCTTGATGCAGTCGGCGTGGCCGGCGACGCTCAGTGCGGATTACCTGGCGGCGCTGCGCAAGGGCGATGTCCGCGTTCTGCGCGAGGCGCTGGACCGCGGGGCGTCGCCGCAGGCGCGGGATGCGTCGGGCAGTACGCCGCTGATGTTGTCGGCTGTTTACGGCGACGTTGAATGTTTGCGGCTGCTGCTGGATCGCGGCGCGGACGTGAACGCGACGAATGCCGCCGGCGCGACGGCGTTGCTGCGGGCGGCGTATGATTTCGAGAAGGTCCGGCTCCTGGTCGAACGTCGCGCGGAGGTGAACGCCCGGTCGGCATTTGGCAATACGGCGTTGATGCTGGCGGCACGACCGGCGGATTCGCGGCGAGCGGTGGAGTTTCTCCTGTCGCACGGGGCAGACGCAAAGGCTACGAATCAGTTTGGCTCGACTGCGCTCATGGCAGCGGCGGCCGGCGGTGATGAAAGAGCGGTCCGGCTCCTGATCAAAAACGGCGCGGACGTGAACGCGCAAACAACTGCCGACGAACCGGGTTTTATCTTCGGCGGGGCGCGAACCGCACTAATGTGGGCGGCGTATCGGGGGGATATGGCGATTCTCAAGGTGCTCATCGCCGCGGGCGCGGATGTGAACGCCGTTGGAGGGCTCGGTACTGCGCTGTCGCAGGCGGCATGGGCGGATCGCACGGCGGCGGCGCGGGCGTTGATCGAGGCCGGGGCGCGCGTGGATCTGGCCGGGCCCAAGGATGGTTACACGCCGTTGCATTGGGCCGCTTCGAGCGAGGGGCGAGACAATAGGCTTGTCAAGCTGTTCCTCGACCATGGCGCTGACGCGAACCGAGGCGGGGGTGAAAATATCGACGCATTTCTGGGAACATCGCAAACGCCGCTGATGCTGGCGCGACGACGCGGCGAGACACCGATCCTGGCGGCATTGTCGGCGGCGGGCGCTACGAACGCGACGCCGGACCGCGTTCCGGTGATCACGCCTCCGATTCGGCAGCTTCCAGAGCGGATCGACACGGCGACGTTGCGCGCGGCAATTGCGCGGGCCGTTCCGCCGCTTGAGGAAACGGCGGTAAAGTCGAAGGAAGCTTTTGTGCGCCACGCCAGCCGGCAGGATTGCACATCGTGTCATCAACAATATCTGCCGATGGCGGCGGTCGGATTGGCGCGGAAACAGGGCGTGTCCATCGATCGTGAGGCGGAGCGGCGAATCATAGATATGGTGAGCAAGGGGGAGCTGAAGAATTTTGAGATCGATTGGCAGCCGCTGTTTCATCCGGACCCGGTTTATACGAAAGGCTATGCGGTGCTGGGGTTCGCGGGACAGGACCTGGCCGGGAACGAAGCGAGCGATGCCTGGGTGCATCATTTGGCCGCGATCCAGGGGGCGAACGGCCAATGGTTTAATAACCTGCCGCGTCCGCCGATCCAGGCGGATGATATTGGGGCGACCGCGCTGGCGGTGCACGCTCTGCAAAGATACGCGATGCCGGGGCGAAAGTCCGAACTCGCCAAACAGGTCCATCGCGCTCGCAAATGGTTGTGGGTGCAAACGCCGGAGAATAATTCGGGGCGCACATTTCAGCTCCTGGGTCTGGCGTGGGCTGGGGAATCGGCGCGAAAACTTCAGCCTCTGGCCAAGACGTTGATCGCGGAACAACGCAGCGACGGCGGCTGGGCGCAGTTGCCGGGTCTGAAGAGCGACGCCTACGCGACCGGGCAGAGTGTGTACGCGTTGCGCGTTGGCGCGGAGATTGACGCCAGTGAACCTGCCATTGATCGTGGGTTGCGGTTTCTGCTGCGGAACCAGCTCGAAGATGGCACGTGGCACGTACGCCGCCGCGCGTTTCCGTTCCAGCCCACGATGAACAGCGGCTTCCCGCACGGTCGGGATTCCTGGATTTCCGCGGCGGCGACAAGCTGGGCAGTGATGGCTTTGAGTGTTCCGGAGCACGCGGGGACGTTGGCGCTGAGATAGCAGGAATAATATTTCCGAACGAACTTCCCGCCCCCGACGTTGGTGAGGAATCCAGAGGCATGCGCTCCAGCAAACGACGAGGCGGTGTGCGCTATCCGGCTCCTGAAAAGGCTGGACAGAACTGAGGTAAAGGCTAAACGTCGAAGGTTGAAGTCCCAAAGGATAGGACTAATGGTTGGAGAAATGGGAAGAATGGGACCGATGGAGGATCATCGGAATTTAAGCGAATTGTTTTATGAGAAATCATCGATTGTTCACGGCGTTGGTCGTCACAAGTTTGGTTGCGTTGCCCGGGTTTGCACGGGCACAGGACTGGGCGAAGGCAAAGATTGAGAAGTCACCGCGGCACCTGGAGTTTGTGAAGGTGAAGCACGGCAACCGTGAGGTGAACTGTTTTATCGCGTATCCAGAGGTGAAGGAGAAGGCGACGGCAGTGGTGGTGATCCACGAGATTTTCGGGCTGTCCGATTGGGTGCGGAGCGTGGCAGATCAATTTGCCGAGGCCGGATATATCGCGATAGCGCCCGACTTGCTGTCGGGATCGGCTCCCGGCGGAGGCGGCACGGCCGAGTTGGGTGGCGGAGATGCGGTGCGGAAAGCGATTTCGTCTTTGCCGGCGGACCAGATCACGGCCGATCTGAACGCGGTCACCGATCACGTGGCGAAACTGCCGGCGAGCAACGGCAAAGTGGTGGCGACTGGATTCTGCTGGGGCGGAACCCAGACGTTCCGGTTCGCGACGAACAATAAGAAGATCAAAGCGGCGTTTCCGTTTTACGGCTCCGGACCGGAGGACGCGGAAGCGATCAAGCGGATTGAATGCCCGGTTTACGGTTTTTATGGCGGCAACGACTCGCGGGTGAATGCGACGATTCCAAAATCGACGGAGTTAATGAAGAACGCGGGCAAAAGGTATGAGCCGGTGACCTATGATGGGGCGGGACACGGGTTTATGCGCGCCGGTGAAATGCCAGACGCGAATGCGGCGAACAAAAAGGCGCGCGATGAGGCGTGGCAACGGGTGAAGGAGTTGCTGAAGAAGATTTGAGGGGGGCGGGCGGCCCAACAAGTCAAGGGAACGAGTGTTACTTTGGAGACCTGCGCCACCCCACTGAAGTCACTGAAGTGGGGTGTTAACAAGAGAGGCAGCGCGACTCGGCAGAGCCTCCCGATGATTACTCAAGTGACGGCAAACGAGTGCTATGGTGTACCACTAGTCAATGCACTGAACTGGTTGTGATGAAGCAAGGGCTTCTGCGCAATCGACCTCGCTGCCAAAAGCGGGGCAATCTTGCATGGTTTCGCCGCATAGGATAACCTTCAGGGGTGAGCGTGCAAGAAATTGCCGAAGCCGTGATGGAATTATCTGAGAGCGATCGTCTGGAGCTGGCGCGCCGGATCGTTGATAGCGTCGTTGCCGAGCGACAGAGTGCCGTCGAGGTAGCCAGAGCAGTTCAAGGCATTGAGGATGTGCTGACCGGAAAGGTGCGCGGCCTGAGTGAGCCGAGTTTCGGCGGGCACTGGAATGACGGTTTGCTACCACCCTGAGTTCCCGCAGGAGATAGGAAAATATGAAGCCGGTACGGAGCCAGCTAATGGACCGTCGCACCCACTGAAGTGCCCACCGTCATCATTCGCCGTGGCAGGGTCGTCATTTTAGGAGCGTACTCCCTGCCCGATCGGCCTCGCACCGGCGGCTCACGCGCGAAGTACTTTGATGAAATCTGGGATCGTGGCCGCTTTTGGGCGCCGGCTTACGCCGGCACAGGGGCGAAGCTTTCGTGCTCCACCGGTGTGGCGGCGACGCTTAACTCGGCTTTGACTTTCTCGACGGCGGCTGCGGGGGTAACGCCGTATTTCTGGCGCAGGTAATCGACCGAGGAGGCGTGTTCGATGAATTGGTCGGGCCAGCCAATGCGGACCACCGGAGTGGAAATGCGCTTGTCTGCGAACAACTCCAGGACGCTGCTGCCGTAGCCGCCGTTGAGGACATGGTCCTCGAACGTGACCACGAGGTCGGCAGCGCGGCCAAAAAACTCCGTCGTGCCAGCGTCGATCGGCTTGGTAAAGCGCGGATTGATCAGAGCGCAATCGAAACCGTCGGTCCTGAGTTGCTCGGCGGCTTTGCGCGCCATGGAATGCAAATTGCCGAGGCCAAAGAGAGCGACCTTTCGGCCACCGGTTTGCGCGAAATTCTGCGTGACTTCCGCTTTGCCGATTTCCAGCAGTTTCGGCTGGTCCTTGATCGGCACGCCTTCCGCCGCGCCACGGGGGTAACGGATAAACACCGGATGCCGCTGGTGCGTGGCGGTGAACATCATGTCCACGAGTTCGTCTTCGTCCCTGGGCGCCATGGCGATGACGTTCGGAACGCAACGCAAGTAAGCAATGTCGAACAAGCCGTGATGCGTCGGGCCGTCATTGGCCGACAACCCGGCGCGATCCATGCAGAAGATCACGGGCAGGTCCTGCAACGCGACGTCATGGATGATGCAGTCATACGCGCGTTGGAGAAAGGTGGAGTAAATGGCGCAGACCGGGTGGAAACCCATGGTGGCCATGCCGGCGGCGAAAAGCACCGCGTGTTCTTCGGCAATGCCCACATCGAAGTATCGATTGGGCATGGCCCTTTCGAGGTATTTCAAGCTTGTGCCGCTCGGCATCGCGGCGGTGATCCCGACGAGAGTGTTGTCCTTTTGGCACAGCTTGACCATCGTTTGGCCGAATACGTCCTGATAGTTGGGTGGCGCGCCCGGTTTTGGGGCGGGGCCAGCACCGGTCTGAATATCATAGGGGCCAGTGCCGTGCAGCCGCTCGGAATGCACGAGCGCCGGGTCATAGCCTTTGCCTTTCTGGGTGAGGACGTGGAGGACGATGGGCTTTTCGTAGTTCTTCGCGTATTCCAGGCAGTTCAACAGAGTCGGCAGGTCGTGGCCATCCAGCGGCCCGAGGTAGCGAAGCCCCATCTCCTCGAAAATCAGGCTGCTGCCGTAGCCGCCTCTGCCGTCGGAATCCATTCCCTTTTCGGTCGGCTGCAACGCGACTTCGGTCATGGCGCCCTTGAAACCTTCTTCGGCCTTGTGCGCCAGCATGATGGCCAGTTCGCCCTTGGGCATGCGGCGGATCAGGCGGCCGACGTCCTTTTGCAATTGGTTATAGCGGGGATTGGTCACGAGCTTATTGAGATAGCTGGCGATCGCGCCCACGTTCTTGGCGATGCTCCATTCGTTGTCGTTCAGGATTGCGACGAAGCGTTTGGTCGTCGTGGAAATGTTATTCAACGCCTCGAAGGAGATGCCGTTGGTCAGGGCGGCATCGCCGAAGATACAGACGATGTGCTCGTTTGTGCCGAGCCGGTCCCGCGCGGCGGCCATCCCGAGCGCCGCTGACAGGGCAGTGCCGGCGTGCCCAGCGCCGTAGCAATCGTGCTCACTTTCGGTGCGGAGGGCGAAACCGTTCAGGCCATCGGTGGTGCGGATGGTGTGGAAACGCTCCTTCCGTCCGGTGAGCAGCTTGTGGACGTAGGACTGGTGGCTGACGTCCCAGACGAATTTGTCCTTCGGAGTCGAGAAGGTGTGATGGAGCGCGAGAGTCAGCTCCACGACGCCGAGGTTGGGCCCGAGATGACCGCCATGCTTGGAGAGCTTCGTGATCAGTTCGTGGCGCACCTCCGCAGCCAACGCGCCCAGTTGATCGATCGTCAACTTCTTGACGTGCGCGGGGCTGTCCACCATGTCCAAATATCGGCTCATAATCCCAAAATTGAACCCATTAACCGAGATGTTTGTTGCACTTTTAACCGCTCAACCGTTCAGCGGCCGGGCCACGACTTCCCCGCTGGCATTCTTCTCCAGTTTCTGAATCTTCACCTCGGCCTCGTCCAATTTGGTCTGGCACAGTTTTACCAGGCGCGTGCCTTCCTCAAAGCGTGCCAGCAGCCCTTCGAGAGGCAACTCGCCGTCTTCCATCTCGTTCACGATCGCTTCCAGCTTCTTCAGCGCCTCTTCAAAAGGCATCGGGTCGCCGGCAGCAGGGGTCTTGCTATTGGTCGCCACAACCGAAAACTAAGGGTACATAGCCACTTCGTCCAGCGTGGAGCGAGCCCGGCGGGACTAAAGCAGTTTGATCTGCATTTCTTCCTTGGCCAGCGCATCGCCGATGGCGTCGCTGCGCTGCCTTCGCCGCTCCATGATGTGCTTGTCCACCATGGGATCGTATTCCACGGGATAGCAGCCGTCATAACAGGCCATGCAAAAAGAATCCGCCGGCAGCCCGGTCGCTTTAACCAGACCCTCTTTGGACAGGTAACCCAGCGAATCTGCGTTGAGATACTTGCAAATGTCGTCGTGTGAATAGTTGGCCGCCATGAGCTTGGAGCGATCCGGGAAATCGATTCCATAGACGCACGGGTGCATGTGCGGCGGGCAGCTCACAAGGACGTGGACTTCCCTGGCGCCCGCCTCCTTCAAATTGTTGACGCGGGACTTGCAGGTGGTGCCGCGCACAATCGAGTCATCGACGATGATGACGCGTTTGTCCCGCACCAGTTCGGGAATGAGGTTCAGCTTCACGCGCACGTTAAAGTCGCGAATAAGTTGGCTCGGCTGGAGAAAACTGCGGCCCACGTAGTGATTGCGGATGAAGGCCATCTCGTAGGGAATGCCCGATTCCAGGGAATAACCGAGCGCGGCGCAATTCCCGGAATCCGGCACGGGCACGACGATATCGGCCTTGAGCGGATATTCGCGCGCGAGCTCGCGGCCCATATTGACGCGCACTTTATAGACGCTGCGGTTGGCGATGGTGCTGTCCGGACGAGCAAAATAAACGTACTCGAAAATGCAAAACGCCCGGCGCTCGTGCAGTGGAAAGGCCTGCATGGATCGCATGCCGTTGCGGTTGAAGATGACGATCTCGCCCGGCTCGACCTCGCGGACGAATTTGGCGTTGATCAGATCGAGCGCGCAGGTCTCGCTCGCGAGGACCCATCCATCGTCCAGCTTCCCAATGCATAACGGACGAAAACCGTGTGGATCCCTCACGCCGATCAATTCCTGCTCGGTCATGATGGCGAGCGAGTAGGCGCCTTCGATGCGGTTGATGGTCTGGATGAGGTTGTTCTCGTGGCCATTCAGCGATGGCTGGGCCATGAGGTGCAGGATGATCTCGCTGTCAACGGTGGTTTGAAAAATGGACCCGCGGGCTTCGAGTTCCTCGCGCAACTCGGACGCATTGGTCAAATTGCCGTTATGCGCAATGGCAATCTGCCCGCGCGCGCAATCGACCGTCAGCGGCTGGGCGTTGCGGATGTGCGACGAACCGGTGGTGGAATAGCGCGTATGCCCAATCGCCATGTCACCGGGCAATTGCCTCAGGATGTTGGCAGTAAACACCTGCGAGACCAGCCCCATGCCGCGCCAGGCGTGGAATTGCTGGTCGTGGCAGCTCACGATTCCGGCGCTCTCCTGGCCACGGTGTTGCAGGGCGTAGAGGCCGTAATACGTCAGTTCCGCGGCCTTCGGATGCCCGAAGACCCCAAACACGCCGCAATAATGTTTTGGATACTTTTGCATCGTTGCGAACGACAGCCGGTAACTATTCCATCACTCTGATAACCTGCAACCTCAAAACGGAATTTTCAACAGACTCGCTGGAAAAAGCGGGGTTACGGCGTGCGGCGACTGTTCGCGGCGCCCCATGGAGTCTTAGTGTTGGTGGGCATGTCCGGCTGCAGCAGCAGCCTTCGGCACGGCTCCGGAATCGGTTTCGAGAAATGCGTCAAGGTCTTTCACGACGACGAGTTGCCCGAACATTACCTTCCAGTGTTCGGGGTACGTGCAGACGTATTCATACACGCCTGGCCGCTCGGGCGCGGCGACTTTCAGCCGCACCTTGTCTCCGGGCTCGACGAGTTTGGACGCCGCAATAATCTTCTTGCTCTTCGGGATATAGGCCCGCCCTTCCTTGTCGGGCGTGGGCTGCATTTTGTCGGCGGCTGTACCGACTTCCTCGCGCGCGCCCGGCTCAACAATGACAATGTTGTGCGGCATCATATCGACGTTTTCGAAGATGATCTCGAACGGTTTCCCGGCTTCGACGACGATCCGGGTTACATCGAAGCGCATCTGTTCCCTAACGCTCTTGATCGCAAAGACCCGCACGCCCAGGCCATTGAGCGCTTTGCGTATGCGCAGCGCCTCCGGTTGCGGCAAGAGGGTGGTCATTTCAGTCCCGGCTTGCACCGTCTCGATAAATTCCTGCGAGCTGCGTTCGCCCGACGGAACCGACTGGGCCCAGGCGAGAATGGCTTCCGCGACGGGGCCGGCGGCCTCCTTGTCCCAGGTGTCGCGCGGAAGTTGCAACACCGCGCCTGCGGTCGCTGACAACTCCCGGCCCTCCCGCAGGTAACCGGCCAATAAGGCGAAATTCTCCGCCGCATGGTCGGCACCCATCAGCGGCAGAGCCCGCAAAACGGCGCGACGCACGTCGCCCGAGGCGCTGACGTCTTTCAGCGCCGCTGTCAGCCACGGCTGAAATTTTGCCCGCATCTCCGGATCGGTAAGCAAAATGATCGAGTCGATGAGTGTCACCCGCGCCGACGAGTCGGTCCGCGTGTCGTTCCAGGCCCGTTCGGGGCCGCCGTCCGATGCCACGAGGGTTGCGTAGGCAGCCCGTTTCACCGGGGCATGACTCGCGCTACGGGAAAGCTCAGCGATTTCCTGCCGCGCATTGGCAAGACTGCCCGGATTCGCAGTCAGCAGCAGCGCGAAATCGCTGGCAACATTTGCCGGCCCTTTGCTGGCCTCCACACGACGCAGCGCGGCAACTGTCTCCGTGACGCGGTCTGTTTTGCGGAGTTTGGCCAATTCTTCGATGGCCGCGCCGCGTGTGTTCACGTCATAGCTCTTGCGCTCCAGGCGGGCCAGGAGCACCGGCTCCGAATTCGGGGCGTCCAGCAATTCTTTGTCCGAAAACCTTGGCAGGGCAGCAGCAAAAGCTTTTGGATCCTTCGGAAGAAAAAAGCCTTTTATATGTTTTTTGAGCTGCCGGGTCGTCTCGTTGAACGTGTAATCAAGGTAGTAATCGGTATCATACTTCAGGATTTCATAAGCGATCTCCATCGCCTCAGCCGTTTCGAAAAAACTCGCGGCCCGCACGGCTTCGAGCCGCACGCGCGGCGAGTTGTCGTTGGCCGCCGCGCGCAACCGCGCCAGCGGCTGGCTGACCCGGTCGCGCCAGTAACATAGCACGCGCACTGCCGCCGCCCTGGCCCGCGGCTCGGGTGATTGGAGCATCTGCTCGAGCAGCGGTTCATTAATGACGTTATGGTGCTGATGCACCCAGAGCGCCTCGGCGAAGTGGTGTTGGTCCTGGATCTTTTTGGGACCGAATTGCTTCGCCCATTTCTGGACGGCGGCAATCACCTGTTTGGTGTCGCGCCCGCCCAATTCAATTCTCGCGCGGGTGCGGACGTTGTTTTCAGGCTCCTTGAGGAGGTCGAGGAGTTTGTCGATTGATTGCCCCGCTACCTTTGGCGGCTTCGGCAACTCTCTGCCTTCATAAGTGATCCTGTAAATGCGCCCATGTTGATGATCGCGGTTTGGGTCGCGAATGTGGTGCTGCATGTGACCGATGATCGGGTTGTGCCAGTCCAGGAAATAGACCGACCCATCGGGCGCCACGTCCACGGCCGAGGGCCGGAAATTGGGATCGTCCGACTGCACGAGTGGCGGCTCGAGCGTTTCGCCCCACAGGCCCGAGCCTTCCTCCTTCACCTTGACGCGATAAATTCCCTGGAACCCAATCACGTTGCAGTTCAGGAAATTGCCCTGGAACTCTTCGGGAAAGTGGCGGCTCGATAGAATGCCCGTCCCGGGGCAAGGGCGCGAAGGCCGCTCCCAGAATTGCTTCAGGCTCGAATGCTTCGCCGGGTAATCGAGGTGGCCGCTGAACGCCGGACCGAAGTACGTGTTGTTCCCGGTCGCGTCGGTGACGAGATCATTGCCCCAGTGATCAAACACCCGTCCATGCGGGTTGGCAAAACCGTAGGAGATGTAGGTCTCGAATTTCAGGGTGCGCGGCTCGAAGCGGAATATCGCCCCGTCATTGTTGCGTACCGGCGGTCCCCAGGCTGTTTCCGCCTGAGTGCGGTGGAAGACGCCATCGCTGAGGTAAATGGCCCCGCCGGGTTCCAACACCAGCGAGTTCGCCGTGTGGTGCGAGTCCGCCGAATCAAGTCCATTGAGGATGCGCTCCTTCCAGTCCGCCTTGCCGTCGCCATCGGTATCGCGCACAAACCACACGTCTGGCGCCTGCACCAGGATCACGCCGTCCTTATAGAACTGGAAGCCGGTCGGGCAATTGAGATCGTCGATGAACGGCGTGCACTTGTCGGCTTTGCCATCGTTGTTCGTGTCCTCGAACACGAGCAGGCTGTCGCCTTGTTTGCTTTGAGGCAGGCGCTCCGGGTAGTTCGGCCACGCCGCCACCCAAAGGCGGCCTTTCGTGTCAAAGGCCATCTGGACCGGGTTGGCCAGCAACGGAAACTCCTCCTCGGAGGCGAACAGGTTCGCTTTGCAGCCCGGCGGCATTTGCATGCGCTTGATCGCCGCTTCTCCGCTCAAAAAGACGTGCGACCCGTCCGATTGTCGGCCGGGCTTGTTGCTCTTCACTTCGACCGGCGCAGGGAGATTGTCGTCTTTCACCGCGAGATCGCCACCCTGCGCCACGGCCCAAACGCGTTTGTCACGATTGGCGGTCATCACGTCCCGCATTTCCATCTCGCGCTGCATCGCGTCGCGATTCTTTATGCCGTCGAATTTCAGATGGGAACGCCCGCCATAGACGTTGTATCCGTCCACCGTTCTGTAGCGCGAAAACCACACCGCGTTCTTCTCGTTGACCGCAGCCCGAAGTTTCTCAAAAGCCCGCCCGCGCGTTGCCGGTGGTTCTCCGAACAACTGGCGAAACATCCCGGGCGCCAGCGCCCTGTAACCGTCGTCCCGCAGGTGAACGGCGTTGATCGTTAGCGGCTCCTTTGCCTGCGCATAAGCCTGTTGCGACACGCTGAACAGATCGACAAATGGCACGTTATTGGCCTTCGCGATCTCCTCCATCGCATCCACGTAGTATTTGATCTGGTGGTTCAGTTCGTCGGCGTTTGGGAAATTCGGGTCCGAATGGCGCTCCGCGGCCGTCGGCGAGAATAACACCAATCGCGGCGCTCCCTTCCCGCTATAATCCGCGCTCGCGGTTTCTTTGATGAATTTCTCCACGTCCTTGCGGAACTTCTCGAGACCGTCCTGGCCCCGAAACGATTCGTTATAGCCGAAAAATGCGAACACGACCGTCGCGCCAGTGTGCTTGAGCCATTCGTCCGGCGGGCCAAACGCTTCCGAGCGCGACCGCGTGACCAATTCATCGCCGGCGAAGCCGAGATTGCGCACCACGAGTTGATGTTGCGGGAGTTTTGTGTGCAGCAGCGTCTCGAAATAGCCCGAATGCTGCATCCGGTCGGCCAGGCCATTGCCGATGATGGCGATGTGATCGTCCTTCTCCAACGTGAGCGCAGGCGCGCCGACCGCCGGCGCCGCATTCAGCACAAGCAAGGCTAATGTCCAGAAACTTTTCATTTGTAACGGTTCAATGACTCAACGATTCAACGGTTCAACGGTTACAGTTTGTGATCCGAGACCTTGACGCCCTTTCTAAATGTGCCGAATCCGAAAAAGGTCGGCTTGAACTCCCCAACGTAATCCACCGCTGCCTTCGCCGGAACCTCCAGGCCAGTCAGCCAATAACAGGCGTTCACGAACAGCCGCCGCAAATCCTCGCTTTGCAAATCCACCGCCGCGCCTATCGTTGATGTCAATGCTTTTGTTGTGTTCCCAGTTTCCCATTTGTATTCCCGCACCCACACCAGCGGCATGATCGACTTGTTATAATTCGGCGGATCGTCCGGTTTCATCCCGGTGAGCACGAGTCCGTGCAGTAGTACGACATCAGCGGGCTTCAAGCGTACGATTCCGTACACGTCGGAACGACCCCAGACATCTCTCACGCTTCGCAGCACCGGATGCTTTTCCTGCGTCCCATCCACCAGGCCCCGCGCGCTCTCTTTCGCGTGTCCGCCGTGATGGCTGACCCACGTGTCTCCCAGCACTTGCTGTCCAAACCCGCCAGGCCAGTCGCTGCTGTTGTGTCCGAATTTCGCATATGGACTGCTTTTGTTGCGCCTGTAATCGAATGCGTGCGTCGAGGTCCGGATCGCGATGATTGGCTTGCCCGCCTGCAAATAATCAACAAGATGTTTCATATCCGCGTCGGGCAGCTCGCGAAAGCGGAACTGGCAAATCACAAGGTCCGCCGACCCGACGAGGTGCATCCCCGGGACATTAGTCTGGTTGTTGGGGTTGATCGTCCCATCGGCGTCCTGCGAGAACAGGACCGTGCACTTGAAACCGTGGCGTTGCGACAGAATCTTGCCGAGCATCGGCAACCCCTCTTCGGAGCGATACTCTTCGTCCCCTGCCATCAGGACAATGTGTTTGCCCTTTCGGGCTCCTTCCGCCCCCTCATACACGACCCACTGCTCGGCTGCTCCAGCCTGGACCGCAATCACAAGCGCCATTGCGCAAACGATCCCGAAGGATCTTCGCCACATGACCATTTTACGATTCAACGGTTTAACGGTTTTAACGATTCAACGATTTAACCACTCAACACTGTGCCCGGATGACACATGGTGCAATTCCGGGTGGGGCGGCACAAGCCAGAGTTTCTGGCCCCAGAACCGGAAAAGTGAAAATTTCGGATTGGCGGGGTGCGCGGCACAGATTAGCGGCTTTAAAGATAGTGCCCTATACTTGGGAGAGCTCTGAAATCGGGCACCAGAAGAGTTGGCCTTGTTGCCTTCGGGGTGGCCGGCAAAAACGCTTTCGTCGGGAGCATGGCCTCCAATCGCGTGGCCCTGGTCAGGAGAGACTCCCCGGCCAGAAGAGCATGATCGCCAGACCGCCGGCGATGGCGACCGCGAAGATGAGCAGCAGGCGCACGCCGAGGCGGGCGCCGCCAAGCAGGAAGGCAACACCCGCTTTGAAAACGAGGTTGGCCAGGGAAGCAGTGAGGATAAGCCGCCAACCATGGGTGGGGTCGAGGCGTTGCTGTTCCACGAGACGCGCCGTGGACAGGGTGATGGCGTCCATGTCGGTGAGCCCCGAGGCGACGGCGATGCCGTAGAGGGCTGAGGGCGGGAACTGTTCCCTGGCAGCGCCGATGGCAAAAATCATCAGAGCGTAAATGGCCCCGAACACGAAAGCGCCCTTGAGTTCGGCCGGATTCGACGGCTCGGGCATGTTGCCGTTGGTCTGTCCACGATAGATCCAATACAGCGCGAATGAAAGGAGGACCATCCACCCGAGCATGGTCGCAAGTGGGAAGGCGAGGAGGGGCAGTTTTCCGGGAGCGACGGCGGCGATCTCGATGAGAACACGCCCGTAGGCAACCGTGGAAGCGACGAGGATGACGAACAGGACGGAATTGTGGGGCTGGGGCGCCTCTTTGCTGCGGCGCGAGTAGGAGACAGTGGTGGCGGTGCTGGAAATTAAGCCGCCAAGAATGCCGCCCAGGACGTTGCCGGCAGTTGCGCCGCATATCTTGTAGATGACGTAGCCGAAGAGGCTGATGCTGACTATGAGCACGACCATGCGCCAAATGTCATACGGATTGAGGACGTTATATGGCCCGTAGGAGCGGTCGGGCAGCACCGGGAGAATAATGAGGGTAATGACCGTAAACTGCATGACCGCGCGCATGTCGCGTTCGCCCATCGTGGCGACAAAGCGGTGCATGGGTTCCTTGAGATGGAGGAGCACCACCATAACGCCGGCGGCAACGAAGGCGACCGAACGCTGGCCGTTCACGAGGTAAGCGCCGAGAGCAAACGTGAGCAGGGCGGCGACTTCGGTAGTCTGACCGGGTTCGGGCGCGGGGGCTTCAGAATGGACGTGAAGGAAATTCGAGACGGCAAGGACGCCAAAGGCGGTGAGGAATCCGACGACGAGCACGCCCCAGCCAAAGTCCGCCGCCAGCATGGCGCAAACGGTTCCAAAGACGCTGATCAGCGGGAACGTGCGTATGCCGCCCAAACGCGCTTCGGTTCGCTCCCGTTGCAAGCCGATCAAAAGCCCCAGAGCCAACGAGATGCCCAGTGTGACAAATGCTTCCATGGCGCGCGAGACTAGCAGGGACGGTTTGGCGCGCAAATATTCGGCGTTCAGAAACGCGTGCTCCCCCAAACGGCACTGTCATCCTGTCGGTTCTACAGTGGGCGCACGACAGAATTCTTCTGATCGGCACTTTCGTCGCTGATTCCCGACACCAAATGTATATGGACGCATATACTCGGCGTGCCCTCTCATTAACACCCCGCTTTAGCGGGGTGTGGGCGCTGGCGGTGTTACAGAAACCGTTTCAACGGTTTTATCATCGCGCCACCTCAGTCCGTGCCTTTCCACCAGTAGCCTCAACTCGTCGGCGTAGCTCCTCTTGCGGTGATGCTCCTCCTGTTCAGCAATGTACGTCGCCACTTCTCCGACCCCGGAGTGAGAAACGGAGAATACCCCGTAACCGCGTCCCCATCCGAACTTCCCGGCAACGAATGCGTTTTGATTTATCCAGTGCGAGGATCCCCCCTTCAAGAATTGCATCATCTCCTCGATAGACAACCCGGTCGGCAGGTCCACCAGCGCATGAACGTGATCCCGGGTTCACGAAATTGATCTTCATGTAGATGCCCTTTTCATTCGCGTAGCCACTCAGGTGGGCCGAGAGCTTCGCTGCGGCGACCTTCGTGAGCAAGGGCCGGCGTTCCAACGTGGCCCAGACCAGATGCACCCAAACACGAGAGTACGAATGGAGAGACATGAGAGAGGTGTAGACGCGGCAGTGTGGCAAGACAAGGCGAGAAACCGTTAAAACGGTTCCTGTGTGTCGGTTCTACCGTCCAAATCCAGAAAACAACTGACAAGGCGCCGGAAACCGCTTTAATGTGCGCCACGTTCTATGCCGAAACGCTCAGACATTCACTCTGTCCTCATCATCGGCGCCGGCCCAATTATCATCGGACAGGCGTGCGAATTCGATTATTCGGGGACGCAGGCCTGCAAAGC
>JAKEEH010000202.1 GCA_022616725.1 Limisphaerales bacterium
CAATCTCTTTCCATGGCATCCTCACCTCTAGCCCATCCAGGGCCAAAAGTGTTACCCATGTCTTGAACCATCGGTGTTACCCATGTCCTGAACCCAGACCGAATGCGGAACTCCGACGACGTTAGTGGCGCATGAATGTGGGTCTGACATTCGCACGCCGAAAGATCGTTGGAGTTCCGCATTTATGCGGCAGCGGGTCAGGACCAATCACTAATCACTACTCACTAATCACTCCTCACTTTCACACTTTCACACTTTCACACTTTCACGGATCATACGACCCGATATGGACAAATCTAAGGTCGCCAATATCACGTCCGTGCTGCAGGAACAGCGCGTGTTTCCGCCTACAAAGGAACTCTCCCGCCAGGCGCACATCAAGTCCCTGGCCGAATATCGCGCTCTTTACAGCGAATCGATCCGGTCCCCGGAAAGATTTTGGGCGCGGCAGGCGAAAACGGAGTTAGTGTGGTTCAAACCCTGGTCAAAGGTCCTGCAATGGAAACTCCCAATCGCGAAATGGTTCGTCGGCGGCAAGCTTAATGTCAGCCATAACTGCCTGGACAGACATCTTGACACTCCGATAGCCAACAAAGCCGCCCTCATCTGGGAAGGCGAACCGGCAGCGGACGGTAAACCGGGGGAAGAACGCGTTTTCACCTATCGCCAACTCCACCGCGAAGTCTGCCGTTTCGCCAACGTCCTGAAGAAACACGGCCTGCAAAAGGGAGACCGCGCAATCATTTATCTGCCGATGGTGCCCGAAGCCGCCATAGCCATGCTGGCTTGCGCCCGCATCGGCGCGGTTCATTCAGTCGTTTTCGGCGGGTTCAGCGCTCAATCCGTGGCGGATCGCATCGCCGATTCCCAGGCCCGCATGGTCATCACGGCCGACGGGGGGTTCCGGCGCGGCGCGGTGGTGCCGCTCAAAAGGAATGTCGATGAAGCGCTCACGATCAAAGACGCGAATGGACATTTGCTCGCCAAAAGCATCGAGAGAGTGATCGTCCTGCGGCGCGCGCAAAACGAAATCCAAATGGAAACGGGCCGCGATTTCTGGTGGCACGAAGAAATCGGCAAAGTGGATGCCGCTTCCGCCCCCGAAAAGATGGACAGCGAAGCCCCTCTGTTCATTCTCTACACCAGCGGTTCGACCGGCAAACCCAAGGGCATTCTGCACACGACGGCTGGTTACCTTCTCGGGGTGAAACTCACCATGAAATACGTCTTTGATCTCAAGGAGACTGACGTTTTTTGGTGCACCGCCGACGTCGGATGGGTTACGGGCCACAGTTACGTCGTTTACGGCCCGCTGGCCAACGGAGGGACCAGCTTGATGTACGAAGGCGCGCCGAACTGGCCGGAACCGGACCGCTTCTGGCACATTGTCTCCAAGTATCGCGTTAATGTCCTTTACACCGCGCCGACCGCGATTCGGGCGTTCATGAAGTGGGGCGTGGATTGGCCGAAGCGGCACGACTTGAGTTCCCTGCGCCTGCTCGGCACCGTGGGCGAACCGATCAATCCTGAAGCCTGGATCTGGTATCACGAAATCATTGGTGGCAAGCGGTGTCCCATCGTCGATACCTGGTGGCAAACCGAAACCGGCGCCATCATGATAACTCCCCTCCCCGGCGCTATCCCCACCAAACCCGGCTCGGCGACGCTGCCTTTTTTCGGCGTGCTGCCTGAAGTGGTCGATGAAGCGGGCGTGGTCGTGCCACGCAACAGCGGCGGCAAGCTGGCGATCCGCAAACCATGGCCCAGCATGCTGCGGGGCATTTGGGGCGACCCACAGCGCTACAAGGAGATTTACTGGAGCGAAATCAAGGGCAGCTACTTCACGGGTGACGGCGCGCGCCAGGACAAGGACGGCTATTTCTGGATTGTGGGCCGCATCGACGACGTGCTCAATGTCGCCGGCCATCGGATCGGCACGGCCGAGGTAGAAAGCGCGCTCGTCAGCAACCAAAAGGTTGCCGAAGCCGCCGTCGTAGGCCGCCCGGACGATTTGAAAGGCCAGGCCCTCGTCGCCTTCGTCACCCTTAAAACCGGCGTCCCGGCGGAGGCGTCTTTGCGTGAAGAGCTCCGCAACCACGTCAGCAAGGAGATCGGACCTGTCGCCAAACCCGACGACATTCGTTTCGCCGAAGCCCTGCCCAAGACCCGTTCCGGCAAGATCATGCGTCGCCTCCTGAAACAAATCGCCGCTGGTGGTGAGATCAAAGGCGACACGACCACCTTGGAAGATTTCAGCGTGCTCGCGCGATTAAGCGCCGTGGAAGAATAGTAGATATCTTCCCTTTTGTTATCAACTGCCGCGGGCGACGCACTCATGAGAATCTCAAGCGATTATCGCACCGCACGCGCGATGGAATGGATTATAATTACACTCCTGCTTCCGAACCCGATTTTTGGCCAAGGTGATTTAACGCCACCCGGACCTCCTTCGCCGACCATGAAGACCTTGCAGCAGGTCGAACCGCGCACGCCAATCTCGTCGGTCCACTACACGATCAATCAAGGGGGATCGTATTATTTGACTACGAATCTGATCGCGGTTGCGGAGCAGCATGGCATTACAGTAAGTGCTGACAATGTTACTCTCGATCTCAGCGGCTTTGAGATTGTGGGAGTTTCCGGGCCGTCCAGCGTCGTCAGTGGCATTCGCGTGACTCCGTCTCGAACTAATATCGTTGTGAGGAATGGAACGCTGCGCAACTGGCTCGGATATGGTGTGAACGCAGACGGCTCCGGGGGGCGTTTCGATAACTTGAGTTTTGTGAATATCGCAAGCCGCGGCATCCTGGCACCTTACGCCATTGTAAATGACTGCCGCTTTGAAAAGGTAGGTTTTGGCATCACCGTAGGCTCGCGAAGCACTGTCAAGAACTGTGTGATTATTGGGGCCACGTTTGATGGCATCAGTTCGAGTGACGGTTGCCTGATTTTCGACTCCGTGATCGAGATTTGTGGTGGATATGGAATTAGCGCAGGCAACGGATCGATAGTGCGCGGTTGCAAGGTCGAGGCCTGCGGACACTCAGGCGCGGGCACTTCGGGCGTTTCAGTTGGCAGCGACAGCATTATCGAGAGCACAGTGTCGCGGGGCAACGGCAGATTCGGGTTTGCGATTGGAAATGGATCAATCCTAAAACACTGTGCGGCCGATAATAACCTTCGCGGGGGTGTATCAATTTCCAGCGGTGCCGGCATTGTCGACAGTTGTACAGTTCGATCAAATCACGAGTTCGGGATTGATGCAGGAACGGAGACCACGATTTTGAATTGCAACGTAAGCACGAACATTGGCTACGGCATTTTTGGCGCCGCCAACCTCACAGTGAAAGGCTGCATCGTGAGTCGCAACGCGTCCAACGGTATTCAGACGGGCGATAATTCACTCATCGCCCATTGTTTGTCCTTTAGGAACAGTAGTAACGGAATTCAGGCAGCAAGTGCCTGCACGCTCACGCAAAACACTGCTAACGAGAATGCGCGCAACGGGATCGTCGTCCATGCTCGTTCGAGGGTTTTTGGCAACACGGCAAATAACAACGGCGGATTCACGACGAACGGCGCTGGGTTTTATTTTTCAGGAGACAACAATCACATCGAGGCCAACACTTCGGTCCATAATTATGTCGGCTATAACATTGCCGGATCCTCGAATCTAGTCGTCAGGAATGCGGCCAGCGATTTTGGGATCGCTGGGTTTAGTGTCGATTTGCCAAGTAATCGCGAAGCGCCAATCGTGCAGGATCCGACCAGTGCCGATCCCTGGGCAAATGTTGCATATTAGCGACTGCGGTGTCATTCCTCCGTTGCCCGGAGTCACAATGCAATGGCTGCGAAGTGAGAGGCCGCATTCATGCGACCGGCCTTTTCCGGTTTGTTAGCGTCGCTACTTCGCCAGCGCGACCAAATACCTTTGCACGCGGTTAGCCTCTTCGGCCATGTCGAGGTGGGAATAAGTCTGGTGGAGGTTGGCGCACATGCGCAGCAGCATGCGGCGGGTGCTAACGGGCGCGAGGTACCCTTCGTGCAAGCTGTGGTTCGTGTTCAGGAGGTGCTTGATGCAATCGCCTTTGGTCCAAAACTGGCCCCGGCGGAACACGTCAATATAAATTTCTTTGACACTCGATTGATAGCGGCAGACGAAGTGGTAAGGCAGTCCTATGCCGGTCATCGGCAGTTTCAGGCGCCGGGCGATGAACAGGTAAATGGCGCACACGCTGATCGGGTTGCCGGTCCGATTGTCCACGACGCGATTGAGGTAACAGTTCTCGGGGCTGTCGGCGTATTGTTCGTTGCCGTGAAAACGGAGCTCGTTGAACAGGTAATCGTTAATCGTCGCGAGGATGTGCTCCGCATCTGCGCAGAAGTCGATGCGCGCGCGCAATTCGTTAGCCCAGCAATCGTATAGGGCCTGGTAAGCCTCCAGGTTTGTGTCAGGATATTGCGTGCGGGCCAGCAATCCGACCGCTCGCTCCAGATCCAGTTCTTCGCCGGAGTTCAGGCAAAAGGCGATGAATTGTTCGTCGCAATCCTCGCGCGTCAGGTGATGGACAATTTCCAGCGCCCGTCGGCGGATCAAGGGATCGCTGCTCAGCAGGTGCGGTCGCAGCCAGTCGCAGGCCATGCGCCCGTAAGAGAGAAGCTTGCGGCGGACGGTTTGATGGACGACCGGGTCGTCATCAGCCAGAAGGCTGATCAGCGCGGTCCTCTGTTTCTCCGGGAGTGTGGGCGGATTTCCGCCAGGTATGAGTGCCCGCATAACCGTGAGACCCAGTGACGATGGCAGATTGCAGCAAAAATTGCAATCTGAATCTCAGTTTTCAGCACGATTTTCAGGATTCCTGCACGTTTGCCCGCAAAGGCAACCGTGAACCCGCCATCGCATCCCAAAATCTCGTTGAACCTTGACTTCTCATCCATCCGCTCAGCAGATTTGCGAAGTGACACGCTGAGAGAAATCCTAAATCCTAATGAATCCCGTAAGAGAAGTCCTAAATCCTAATCCCTAAGTCTCTAATTCGGATTTCGTCATTAGGACTTAGTCATTGTCGATGTGATTGGCTTCAGGTCGTGAGAAAAGGTTCAACCACGAGCACCGGAGCGTGGTGGCGCTCCGCCAAGCCACTGCCTCAAGAGCGACGGCGGATCGCCCTGGAGAAGCGCGAGGTGTGGTTGCGCGCGATCGATCCCAGATATCTGTTCCATAAACTATTCGATTTCCTGCCGGGTCTGCACTTTTTTGCCAAGAACGCCGAGGGCCAGTGCATGTTTGCCAGCCGCAGCGTTCTGGACCTGTATGGCTTCGGCGAGGAGACGGAAATCGTCGGCCTGACCGATTTCGACCTGGCGCCGGAACAGATGGCGAAGTCGTACGTCGAGGATGACGCGAAGATTCTCCGCGAAGGCTGCCCGATCCTGAACCGTGTCGAATTGTGGTTTAACCAGGCGCGTGTGCCGGAGTGGTACGTCGTCAACAAGCTGCCGATTCGCGACCATAGGGGGAAAATCATCGGTATCATGGGCTTCCTGCAAGGCTATGAGGCCCGGACAAAGTTGCTGCGCCCCTTTGGCGGCATTTCCAAAGCGGTGGACCATATTCAGAACAATTACTCGCGCACCATCGACATTAACGAACTGGCCCGGTGCGCCTGCCTGTCACCGCGCCAGGTCGAGAGGAGGTTCAAGACCGCCTTCGGGATTGGGCCGCACGAATTCCTGGTCCGGACGCGCATCCTGGCAGCCTGTCGAGCGTTGCGGGAAACGACGACAGTTTGACGGAAGTCGCTTTGGCGTGCGGGTTTTGTGATGAGAGTGCATTTGTGCGCCAATTCCATAGGCGGATCGGCGTTACGCCGGGCAATTTCCGGCGGCGTCTGGCGGGTTGGAAGTGAGAGAATCGTGGGACACGGCGGCGGCGGAATTTGAATAAACAAAGTCGCTAACGGACAAGACAACCGGTGCCAGGTCGAATAACGTTAGGGGAGTTAGAGCTTTGCCACTTGTGCAGTGCGTAAAAGGATGCGCAACTGGCGATGGAAGATTCGTTGAATAAAACGACATACATATGCGTCTAAGAACTCGACAATTGTACTGATGAAGAGTCGCTTCGGCTTTCAACTCGGCAGTTTGGGGTTGGCGGCGGGCCTGCCGGTTTTGGCCGCCGCCGGGAACCCCATTGGAAAAGAGATTCCCGCATCCCCGCCACCGCTTCCGGCGATCCGCTCGCTGAAGGTGGAACCATCCTCGCTGACGCTTATGAACGGGCGCGATCACCGTCGCGTACTGGTGATGGGGAAAACCGAGGCGGGGAAACTGGTCGATGTGACGTCGCTGGCGTCGCTGAAATCGGAATCGCCGCGCGTGGGAATCGATCCGGCTGGATACATTCACGGCAGAGAAAAGGGCGACGCAGAAATCATCGTCACGGCGGCCGGAAAGCAGACGAAATTGCCAGTCAAAGTCGAGGACGCGTCGATGCCGCCCGTGCGGTTCGTGCGGGACATCGAACCGGTGTTGAGCAAGTCCGGTTGTAATGCGGGCACCTGCCATGGATCGGCCAAAGGGAAAAATGGCTTCAAACTGTCCTTGCGGGGATATGATCCGCAGTTCGATTACCAGGCGCTCATTAACGATCTTTCCGGACGTCGCTTCAACCGGGTGAACGTGGATGAGAGCCTGATGCTGCTGAAGCCGACGGCGGAAGTGCCACACGAGGGCCGCCAGGTCATCAAACCCAAATCACGCGAGTACGACTTGATCCGGCAATGGATCGCCGAAGGCGCTGCTTACGAGGATCCCGCGAAGGGACGGGCGAAAGAGATCGAGATTCTGCCTGCGGAGGTCGAGATGGATTTGCCGGGACGCGCGCAGCAGCTTCTCGTGATCGCACACTATGAGGAGGGCACGACGCGCGATGTGACACGTGAGGCGGTGTTTGAAAGCAACAATTCGGACGTGGCTGAAATCAAGGAGAACGTCATCAAGTCGGTGCGCCGGGGCGAAGCAGCGATCCTGATCCGCTATGAAGGATTGTATGCGGCGAGGCAGGTAACAGTTATGGGCGACCGGACAGGATTCGAGTGGGTGGAAGTGCCTGAGCACAATTACATCGACAAGCATGTCCACGCCAAGCTGCGCAAAATGAAGATCCTGCCGTCCGACGTCTGCTCGGATGCCGAATTCATTCGGCGTGTTCACCTTGATTTGACCGGGTTGCCGCCGACGGTCGAGCGCACCCACGCGTTCATTGAGGACGAAGCAGACAACCGCAAGAAGCGCCAGCGCCTGGCGGACGAGCTGATCGGCAGCAAAGATTTCGTGAAGCGCTGGGCCAATAAGTGGGCCGACCTGCTGCAATGTAACAGCGAGAACCTGGGTCAAAAGGGCATGTGGGTTTTCCGCGACTGGATCGAGCGTTGCGTGGCCGAGAATAAACCCTATGACAAAATGGTGCGAGAGTTGTTGACCGCGGAAGGGAGCTGTTACCAGAACCCCGCCGTCAACTACCTGCGCGTGTTGCGCGAACCCGGGAAGATCACCGAGGACGTGAGCCAAACCTTCCTTGGCGTGCGCTTCAACTGCAACAAGTGCCACGACCACCCGTTCGAAAGGTGGACGCAGAATCAATATTATGAGTTCGGGGCGTATTTTGCGCAGGTGTCGATCAAACGCGGCTTTCTCGGCAAGGAGGTCATCAGGAACAATACCGGCGATGCAACCCCGGTGACGGGCGAGGAGATCATTTATCGCAGTTACGCCGGCGGCGAAGTCAAACATCCGAAGACCGACATGGCGGTCGCGCCAAAAGTGCCCTTCGGCAGCGCGAACGGAGCGAGCGGCGACCGGCGTGAGCCGTTTGTGGATTGGCTCACGTCCAAGGAGAACCCGCTCTTCGCCAAGAGCATGGCCAACCGCATTTGGAGCTATTTTTTGGGCAAGGGGATTATCGATCCGGTCGATGATATTCGCGCGAGCAACCCGCCGAGCAATCCCGAATTGCTCGACGCGTTGACCGACGAATTTCTCAACAGCGGATTCAACGTCCGGAAGCTGATGCACAGCATTTGCGATTCGCGGACCTACCAACTGTCCATAGCGCCAAACAAATGGAACGAGGATGACCGCAACAATTTTTCGCACGCGCTGCCACGGCGCCTAAGCGCCGAGCAGATGTACGATGCGGTCATGATCGCAACGGGGGTGCGGCCCAATTTCAACGGCTTGCCGCAGGGGATGACGGCGGCGGCGGTGCCGGATGGAAAAGTCGCAGGAGACGATTTCCTGTCCCTGTTTGGCCGGCCCAAACGCATGTCCGCGTGCGAATGCGAACGCACGTCCAACATCACGCTCTCGCACGCGTTGAACATGATCAACGGCGTGACCATCAGCGACGCGATCAATAAGGCGGACAATAAGATTGCCAAACTTGTGGCGGCGAGTGACGACGACAAAGAGGTGATCGAAGGAATTTACCTGTCCTGCCTGAACCGATTGCCGAGCGAAAAGGAAGTCGCCGCGATTGATTTGAGCAAGGGGCCGCGCCTCGAAGTGGCGCAGGACCTGGCCTGGGCACTCATCAACAGCCCGGCATTTCTCTTTAACAGATAAGGAGCCAATTATGATCTCGATACCCGGACAACCTGGCAGCACCTGCGACGGATTCAGCCGGCGCGAATTCCTCCGTGTGGGCGGCGCGGGCATCCTCGGCATTAGCCTCGCTGATATCATGCGCCTCCAGGCGATGGCGAGCGCGACCCCGGACGCCGGCAAGGGCAAACACGGCTGGGGCAAAGCGAAGTCCGTCATCCTGGTCTTCCTGCAGGGCGGGCCGAGCCACATAGATATTTGGGACCCCAAACCGGACGCGCCTTCGAACGTGCGCGGTGATTTCAAGCCGATCAAATCCAATGTTCCGGGCATCTGGCTGAGCGAGGTGATGCCGCTCCTGGCCAAGCAGATGGACAAGGCCACACTGATCAGGTCGATGAGCTACACGCCCGCTGGATTGTTCAATCACACGGCGGCGATCTACCAGATGATGACCGGTTATACGCCCGACCGCGTCTCGCCCTCGGGCCAGCTCGAACCGCCTGCACCGAACGACTTTCCGCACGCGGGCTGCCAGATATCGCGGCTGAAACCGCCCGAGGTCCCGATGCTGCCGTTCGTGATGCTCCCGCGGCCATTGCAGGAGAGCAACGTCATCGGCAAGGGCGGCAC
>JAKEEH010000203.1 GCA_022616725.1 Limisphaerales bacterium
GTCGATCAAAGCACTGGCACCGGGTTCGTCCATATCGCCCCTGGCCATGGTCTGGATGACTACAATCTCGGACGCCAGCACGGACTCCCGATCTACTCACCGGTCGATGACAATGGCTGTTTCACTCACACCGACGATCTTCCGGTCGAGCAACAGATGCCCGTGAAAATGGTTGGCAAGTCGATCCTTGAGCGCCATGGCAAAAGCGAGGCCAACGAAGTCGTTCTCGAAGAACTCCGCGAGCGCAACGTCCTCCTCCATCGCGAAGACTACTCGCACAGCTATCCATTTTGTTGGCGCAGCAAGACGCCGGTCATCTTCCGCGCCATGGACCAGTGGTTCATCAACATCGACCACGAGAATTTCCGTGAAAAAGCGCTTGCCGCCATCAATTCGGTCGCCTGGATTCCCGATTGGGGCAAAAATCGCATCGAAAGCGCCGTGAAATCGCGCCCCGACTGGTGCATTTCCCGCCAGCGGACCTGGGGCGTGCCCATTCCGGCTTTTTACGACGCCCAGGGCACTCCGGTCCTCAACGGCGCGATCATTCGCAACACAGCCGATCTGGTCGAGAAGCACGGCTCGAATGTCTGGTTCGAGAAATCCGCGGCCGAACTCTGGCAGGCCGTTCGCCCGAAAGACTGGTCCGGCAGCGAACCCGCCTCCAAATCAGCCGATACCCTCGACGTGTGGGCCGACTCCGGGTCCTCCTCGCGCTCGGTCCTGATGCGGCATCCCGAATTGCACTCCGGCTCGCAATGGCAGGCCGAAATGTATCTCGAAGGCAGCGACCAGCATCGCGGCTGGTTTCAATCCTCGCTCCTGCTTTCTCTCGCCGGCAACGGCCTGCCGCCATATCGCACCGTTTTGACCCACGGCTTCATGGTCGATGCCGACCGCGAAAAAATCTCCAAGAGCAGGCAGGGCCAGGGAGTTTACGAAAAGCCCCAGACTTCCGAGGCTTACATCAAGAAGTTCGGCGCCGATATCGTCCGCCTTTGGGTCGCCTCCCAGGATTTTCGCAACGACATCATCGTCAGTGACGAGCGGATCAACAAAGTGGGCGAAACCTACCGCGTGATCCGCAACGCCCTGCGTTATCAACTCTCGAACCTTTACGACTTCGATCCCACGAAGCACTCCGTCAGCGATGATCAACTCACCCCGCTGGACCGCTGGATTCTAGCCGCTTTTTCGCGTCTTGAAAATGACGTGGCGTCGGCTTACGACCGATACGAGTTCCACGTCGTCTATCAGCGCCTGAGTCAATTCGCCGCCGTCGAGCTCTCAGCCATTTATCACGATGTCGTTAAGGATCGTCTCTATACCGACGCCGCCAATTCCCCGCGCCGCCGCTCGACGCAGACCGCGCTCTATTCCCTTGTGACGCGCCTGTGCCAGATGCTGGCGCCGCTGATTGCGTTCACCGCCGACGAAGCCTGGGAATTCGTCCCCGGCGCGAAAGCCGATTCCGTTCACCTCGCCACGTGGACGCCATCAAAGTTCTCGCGTAGCGAGGCCGAGGAGGCGTCCTGGAACGAGTTGCTCCAATTGCGCGACGAAGCCCTGATTCCGCTCGAGAAGGCGCGTCAAGAAAAAAGTATCGGCAAAGCTCTCGAAGCCAAACTCACTCTCGTGCTCCCTGCCGAACGTCTCGCCCGCCTCGAATCCAGCCGCGAAGAATTGCGCGAACTGCTCAACGTTTCCCAACTGGAACTGGCCAAATCCGTCGCCGGCAAAATCGAGATGATTGTCGCCAGAGCCGACGGCCAGAAATGCGAGCGCTGCTGGCATTGGGAAACCGATGTGGGCAGCAATCCTGCTCACCCCGCCATCTGCGGACGTTGCGCCAGGATAATCAGTTGAGAGCGCAGAGCTGAGACTTGAGCGGAATTGTCCTCGCAACTCTCATCAGCGCCACCACCAGGTGAGCAGGGGGGCGACAATGAGGCTGGGTAAGTAATCCGCGACTTCAACCTTGCGGATTTCGAGGATGATCAGCGCAAGGGAAAAGACGAGCATCCCGCCCGTCGCGTTGATTGAGTCCATCAGCGCCCGCTCCTGAAGCAGCGGCGCCAGCAGTCTTGCGCAGAGTGTAATAGTCCCCTGGTAGGCCACAACGGGGACAACGGCCAGTATAACGGACCATCCTAAAGTGGTGACAAGGGCCATCGTGGCCAGCCCGTCCATCAGTCCCTTGACACCCAGCGTTTGCCATTTTCCATCAAGCCCGTCCTGTAGCGCGCCGAGGATGGCGATCGGCCCGACACAGAACAATAGAGTGCCCGCCACGAAGCCCTCGCCCGCGGCGTGCGATTTGTGCTCGCCCGCCGCACTAAGCTTTTCGGACGCGAGTTGCCCCAGACGATTGACGCCTTTCTGAATGCGCAGCAACTTCCCGACAATGTTCCCAATCGTGAGCGCGAGGAGCATGATTCCGAGTTGCTTCAAGGCGTTCCAAAATCCGCCGCTAAGACTGGTCCAGGTCATCCGTAGCCCCACAAAAACGACCAAAGCCCCGATCAGGATTTTCAAAGCCTGCTGCCGCTGCACTGAGAGTTGCTTGTGCAGCGCCAGGCCAAGCACGCCGCCAACGAGAATTCCCACGGCATTCAAAAAGGTCCCCAGGCCAATCATGGCGGCGAAGTTCCAAATTCAGCCGTTCCAGTGCAAGCGGCAAACAGAACGGAATTGCGGCGGGCTACTGGGCGCGTGAACCTCACGCAAACGGAGCTGGATTTTCACGCCAGCGGTCGCGATTCGGCGGCGGCACAGGCGATTTTCCCGGAGTGGAGCCCATGGCAGTCTTTATGCTCACTGTCTCGAAGACACTCGAATGAGTGGCATTATGAAGATTCATGGTCGTGCATTTACCCTTATCGAACTGTTGGTCGTCATCAGCATCATCGCCATTATCGCAGGTCTCCTCCTGCCCGCTCTTTCGTCCGCCAAGAAGAAGGCTCTGCGAAGCAGCATGAACGCGACCAGTGCAGAACCCCCGATCGTCATGCGGCAGGAAGCCATAAAGGCTTTGCCTGCTACCTCGACCCAACGGTCCTCCGCCACGGTCAAGAGCTTCGCAGCGACGGTCTCGCTCAAGCCGGAGCTAAGCGTCGGAACCGCCGAACCGGAATCGATCTACACAGCGCAATTGAAGTCGGAGTTCCAGGCATTCAATCCCGCGCGCACAGGCGAATGCGAGGTGCTGCTGCCACTGCCGCCCCAGGTCATTTCGCTGGCGGACCTGGAGGTCACTGTGAATTCCCAACCCAGCGAAACGGTCGAGATCCGCGGAGACAAGCTGGTCTGGTTTGGCATGCTGCCGGGCGAGCCCACGCCCATGACGATCTCTTACTCGGCTGTTGGCAAAGGACTTTACCACCTGCAGACGCCGCCCAGCAGTGTGCTGGATACGTTTCATATTGACCTGACCGCTGTGGGCTCGGACGTGCGCATGCTCGAACTCTCGCTGCAACCGACCAAATATGTTCGCGCCAGTGGACAGACCGTTTACACGTGGGACTACAAGCGCCTTCTCTTCGGGCGGCCAATCGCGCTGGACATTCTTGGAATTGCCCCGATTGATCGTCTTGGGGAGTTGACCTGGCTTGGACCAGCGAGCGTCGTGATCTTCGGGATGGTATTGGGGTTGGTCGCCAAGGCATTCGCCATCCGCAACTTCGATCGCTGGATGCTGCTGCTGGTGATGGGCACGTTCACCGGAGCGTATCCATTGATGTATTTTGCCCAGGAGTTTATCCCGCTCAACGCCGCGATTCTTGCGTCTTCTGCGCTGGTGTTAGCCATTCTCGCGATTCGCGTCGCGACAATAATGGGCATCAGCTTCGCCCTCCGTGGCATCGTTTTGCCCGCGACGGCCATTCTCGCGGTGACTCTCGTTGCCGCAATTCACCCGCGGCTACAAGGGATTCTCATCACGGGCACCGGAATGGCTGTTTTTATTGTGGCGATGCTACTGATTCCGCGGATTAAACCGGAGAAACTCCTGCCGCCTAATCCGCAGCCGGCTCCGGCGTAGCGAGCGCGCAACTGCTATCGCAAATTAGGTTCGCGCCGCGGGACGGTTCTTGGCCGAGTCAAGGATTGTCGCCACAATGCTGTTTGGGACTTGCTCGAAGCAGAACGGCTCCATGGAATACGCCGCGCGGCCCTTGGACAGGGACCGAATTGCAGTGGCGTAGCCGAACATTTCCGCGAGCGGAACCTCGGCATTGAGCGAGGTGGCCTGTTCCTTGGCTTCGATACTGACGATTTTACCGCGGCGACGGTTCAGGTCGCCCAGCAAGTCGCCCTGGTATTCGTCGGGCGTGGTCACTTCGACCTTCATGACCGGCTCGAGCAGAATCATGTTCGCCTTCTTGGCCGCGTCTTTAAAGGCAAAGATGCCAGCCATCTTGAACGCGAGTTCGTTCGAGTCCACTTCGTGGAACGTGCCATCGACGATCTGCACTTTGACATCGACAACAGGGTATCCCGCGAGCACACCGCCCGAGACCGCCTCTTCGATGCCGTCAATGACCGCTGGAATGTATTCCTTCGGAATGGCGCCGCCCACGATTTTGTTCTCGATCTCGATGCCTTTGCCGCGTTCGTTTGGCTCGATCTTGACCAGCGCGTGGCCGTATTGACCGCGACCACCGGACTGGCGGATGAACTTGCCTTCACCATCAGCAGGTTTGGTGATGGTCTCGCGGTAAGCGATTTGGGGCGCCCCGGCGTTCGCCTCGACTCTGAATTCCCGGAAGAGGCGATCGCGGATGATTTCCAAATGTAACTCGCCCATCCCGGCGATGATAAGCTGCCCCGTCTCCTCGTTGGTGAAACAACGGAACGTCGGGTCTTCTTCGGCGAGGCGCTGGAGACCCTCGGACATCTTTTCGCGGTCCGCCTTGGTCTTCGGCTCCACCGCCATGGAGATGACCGGCTCGGGGAACGTCGGCGGTTCGAGCATCACTTCAAAATCCTCCTGGCAGAGCGTGTCGCCGGTGGTGATGTTTTTCAATCCAACCAGCGCGGCAATATCCCCGGAGTAAGTCGTCTCTACTTCGATCCGTTTGTCCGCCTGGATCATCATGACACGGCTGACGCGCTCGCGTTTGCGCGTGCGCGGATTGTAAATCATGTCGCCCTTCTTGAGCTTGCCGCTGTAAACGCGGAAGAAGACGAGTTTGCCGACGAAAGGATCGGTCCATAACTTGAACGCCAGCGAGCAGAACTTCCCGTTATCGTCGGACGGCACCTCCACCTTGTTATCGGTGCCAGGCTCGATCCCCTGCGCGGCTGGAATGTCCATAGGCGAAGGCAGGTAATCGATCACCGCATCCACCAGCGGTTGGACGCCCTTTTTCTTGAAGGCCGAACCGCAAAGGACTGGGACCAACTCAATCTTGCAGGTCAACCGCCGAATGGCCGCCTTCAATACCGGCGCCGTGATCGGCTTGTCTTCAATGACGAGTTCGGCGATCTCGTCGTCCTTGTTCGAGACGGCGTCGATCAGTTCGGTCAGGTATTGTTTCGCGCTGTCCTTGAGTTCGTCCGGAATCTCGGTGACTTCGTACTTCAGGCCAACCTCGTCATTCGCGTCATAAACAATCGCTTTTTGATTGACAATGTCGATGACGCCGCGGAGCTGGTCTTCCTTGCCGATCGGGATGAAAATCGGATAAGCATAGGCGCCCAGCTTCTTCCGCATGTCGTTCAGCGCGTTCTCAAAATTTGCGCCGATGCGGTCCATCTTGTTGACGAACGCAATGCGCGGCACACGATATTTGGTCGCCTGACGCCAGACCGTTTCCGATTGAGGCTGAACTCCGGCAACGCCACAAAAAACCGCTACCGCGCCATCCAGAACGCGCATGGAGCGTTCGACTTCAGCCGTGAAATCTACGTGACCCGGGGTGTCAATAATGTTGACCCGATGCGGCACGCCGGTGAAGGCCTTGTAAGTGCCATCATCCTTTTGCGTCCAGTAACAGGTCGTGGCCGCAGACGTAATGGTAATCCCGCGCTCACGTTCCTGCTCCATCCAGTCGGTGACGGTGTTGCCGTCATCGACGTCGCCCATTTTGTGGATGAGCCCCGTGTAAAACAAGATGCGCTCCGTCGTGGTCGTTTTCCCGGCGTCAATGTGCGCGGCAATCCCGATGTTGCGCGTACGCTCCTGCGGGTACTGCCGGTTCGGCGAATTCACTGACTTTTGCTTTTCCATTACTGCTTCCATTGTATCTTCCCGTTAAATCTGTTGTTGCTTAGCAATAAAAATGCCCCGCGCATTACGGCCATCGGGGCACTCAAACCTGCTATATCTTACCAGCGAAAGTGGGCGAACGCTTTGTTGGCTTGCGCCATTTTGTGCACTTCATCGCGCTTGCGAATCGCATTCCCTTGCCCCTGGTAGGCTTCCAATATCTCGGATGCCAGGGCGTCCTTCATCGGCACCCCTTTTCGAGCATCCGCAAAATCCACCAGCCAGCGCATCGCCAGCGCAAGCTGCCGGTCAGTCGGCACTTCCATCGGGACCTGATACGTTGCCCCGCCTACCCGGCGGGCTTTGACTTCCAGGCGCGGCTTGGCATTGTCCACGGCGCGCTGCAGCACTTCCATAGGGTTCGATTGCGGGTTCTTGACCACGATCGAATCGAAGGCGCCATAAACAATCCGCTGCGCGAGGCTCTTTTTGCCGCGCGTCATGACGGTGTTCACTAGCCGCGTCACCAGCGGACTGTGATATTTGGCGTCTTCCGCCAAGGGTCTTTTCACTGCTCTGCGTCGTCTTGACATATTTATTTCAGCCAACTCCCTCTCTGCATCGGGTACAATCCCATGCCACGTTGGGGTTCAAACCTACTTCGCTGCCGCCGGTTTGGCCTCTTTGGGCCTTTTCACACCGTATTTCGAGCGGCTCACCCGGCGCTTTTCCACCCCGGCGGCATCCAGCGTCCCCCGCACGATATGGTAACGCACACCCGGCAAATCCTTCACCCGGCCACCCCGCACCAGCACAATCGAGTGTTCCTGCAGGTTGTGGCCCTCGTCTGGTATGTAAGCAATCACTTCGTAGCCATTTGTCAACCGCACCTTGGCTACCTTGCGCATCGCCGAGTTAGGCTTCTTGGGCGTGCGCGTCATCACCTGCAAGCACACACCACGGCGAAACGGCGAATTCTCCAGCGCAGGCGATTTCGACTTGCGTTTTAACTTGTTTCGTCCCTTTCGGACGAGTTGATTAATAGTCGGCATTCTGCTAAATATATTAACCGTTCCCCACCTCGTTAGGCGAAACGGAGCGCGGACATTACCAGAACGAAGCCTGATTGCAACAGGTTTTTGGGAAAAATAGAGTACTTTTGGCTCAACTCCGCCAAGGCCGAACCCTTGCCGCCTGATCACTTCACCGGTAGAGCTTGAACTGGGTCTCCTATGGCCGCGCCTGACCACGCTCGGAAGGTCACTTCAGGAATTGACAAAACTGCCGATTATCAGATTATACAACCGAGCCCATGAACCATTCTGTCATCGCAACCATGAAGACTTTTCTGCGTCGGATATTCCAACTGGCGGTCGCATTGCCTGTCCTTGCGGGCGCTGCGCTGTTCGCCGCTCCGGGCGGCTTGACCCTCGCAAACCCGCGCGTGCAAGAGGCAATGGCTGTCCAACGCACGGTCACCTCCGATCTCCTGGCCCTGGAAGGGATTCTTGGCACCGCCGTGGGTGAGGACGACGGAGGCGAGGTAGCGATGATTGTATTCGTCAGTACCGAAGGGGCCAATCCCGGCGAAGTGATGCGCGCACTGCCGGTGGCGATCCGCGGTGTCCGCGTGGCCGGCCGGCTGACGGATCCGTTTCGCGCACTGGCGGGAAGGCCGATTAAGGCGTCCCATACGGCCAAGCAGACGCCGCCGATCCAGCTCGGTTCGTCCGGCGGCTGGAGCTTTGACCTGGCCAACGGCTATTGCTGCGGGGGAACGCTCGGCGGCCTCATCAGCATCAACGGCGTGCAACATATTCTGAGTAATTACCATGTGCTGGAATCGGATATTGCTCTCGGGGGAAACGGCCGCGTGAAACAGAACGGCGACCCGGTGATCCAGCCGGGCCTGATCGATGTCGGGTGCGTTTCGGCCAGCGCGCAACCTGTCGCGACGCTGGTGGTGAGGAACGCGCTGCCGGGTTTCAATGTCGATGCGGCAATCGCGCAGGTTGTCCCCGGCATGGTCGATCCCTCCGGCGCGATCCTGGGGATCGGGACTCTTTCCTCGCAGACGGCCCAAGCCTTTATCAACCAGGGCGTCAAAAAGAGTGGGCGGACCAGCGGCCTCACGCGCAGTCGAGTGGCCGCACTCAATGCGATGGTGAGTGTCGCCTATGAAAATGAATGCGCGGGCGGCAGCGCGTTTACGAAGACTTTCACCGGTCAAGTGGTCGTCAGCAACCAACTGGCCAAAGGCAAGAAGTTCCTGGCTGGGGGCGATTCGGGCTCGGTACTGGTCGAAGACGTTACGACGAGTCCGAGGGCCGTCGGCCTGCTCTTCGCCGGCAGCACTAGCTACGCGATTGCGAATCCGATCGACGAAGTCCTCGCGTTCTTCGGTGCGACGATGGTCGGGCAGTAAGCGGCAAACGCGGGCAAACCCTTCAGCAGACTACTCCAGTGGGTTTAAGTCGGGCCGGAGCCTGAGAAATACCGGTTCTCGCAGCACGCCGTCTTTGGTGATCGAAGCAAAGCTGACTTCGCAGATCAGTTTGGGTTCGAGCCAAACGGTGCGGGCATCGTCGAGTGATCCTCCCTTGATGGGCCGTCGAGTGGTTTTCAGTTTCTCCAACTCGGTCCAGATCGCCTTGAGCGAATTCTCATCAAATCCTGACCCGACCTTCCCGACGTGTTTCAGTTGATCCCCATCGGCCTGGGCGAGGTGTAACGCGCCGAACTTCGTTTCCCGGTCGCCCTTTCCGCGCGTGTAGCCGATGATGAGGCACTCAATGGTTTGCCGCGCTTTGATCTTCAGCCAGGCGTCGGTGCGCTTTCCGGGAATGTACGTGCTGGTGCGGTGCTTGGCCATGATGCCTTCAAGCCCCATTTGCTTGACGGCGTCGAGGAACGCGGGTCCGTCCTCAACGATCTCGCTCAACCGATAACCGGGGTTTTGTCGAATCGCGTCTTCGAGCCACTCGCACCGCCGGGCGAGCGGTTCATTTACAATGGGGCGGCCATCGAGGTAGAGACAATCGAAGAGGTAACACACAGCCGGGCAGTTGGTCCTGGCGCGTTCAATCGCGCCCTGGCTTCGTTGCTGCATGCGATGGATCACATTGCTGAAAGCCGGTTTGCCGGCGACGTCAAGGCAAACAATTTCTCCGTCAAAGAGCGCTGACGTGGCGCGAAACGCCTTTTCGGGGATCAGCAATTCGGGAAATTGCTTCGTCATATCGAGCCCATTGCGGCCGCGAATAGTGATTTGCCCTTCATCCAACGCAATCATGGCGCGAATGCCGTCCCACTTGACTTCGAACAGGTAATCCGGCGAATCGGGCGATTTATCCGCGGCGCGCGCGAGCATCGGCTCGATCGGGGAACGCAACCAATCCAGTTGCGGAGTATCGACGCGTTCGAGGAGCCACTGATTGTCTTTCGTGCGATGCACGCGGTATTCGGCGTTGAGCTCACGGGATTGCAGACGGAAATAGAACCCGTCCTTCTTCTCCTTGGTCACCTGGTAACGGCCCTGGGCAAATTTCCACATCATGCCGCCGCCGTATTCGCCTTTGGGAATGGCGCCCTCGAAATGGACGTATTCCAGCGGATGATCTTCCACACTCACGGCCAGCCGCATGATCCCGGGCCGAGGAGGCAAGCCTTTCGGTACCGCCCAGGATTTGAGGACGCCGTTTTGTTCGAGTCGCAAATCGTAGTGGAGCCGCGAAGCATGATGACGATGCACAACAAAGGCGCTTCCTCCGCCTGCAATCTCCATGGGCGGGGGCTCGGGCGTTTTATCGAAACTGCGTTTGGCGGAGTAGCTTTCGAGCTGTTCCGGAGTCTTGTAGGTGCGGGCGGGTTTGAGGATTTCCTTTCCAGGTTTAGTTGCTGCGGCTTGCGTGTGGATCGGGGTTGCGTAAGCAGCCATTGTTTCCCACGGATCTCCGCTTTCCATGACCCGCGCGGGCACAGTATGCAGGTTGAAGGCTTTTGGATCCTCCATCAAATCCAATTCCTCCCAATGCAACGGAGTGGAGACTGGCGCGCCAGGCAACCCACGCACGCTGTAGGCGGAGACAATAGTTTGTGACGGGCGATTACGGTAAATGTCCAGCAGAACTTTGCCTTTACGCAGCTCTTTCTTGATGTGCAACGTCATCGTGGAACCGTGCGCATCCACAAACGGTTGAGCGACGGCTTTGGCGGCTTCAAAGGCGGTGGCAAACTCCCATTTGGGGTCGATCGGTGTTACGACATGCAGTCCCTTGCGGCCAGTGGTTTTCACAAAGGCGTGATAACCGATGGTCTCCAGATGCTCTTTGAATTGGGCGGCGAGTTCGGCAACCTGCGGAAACGTGACTTGTTCCGGCGGATCGAAATCGTAGGCGATGTAATCGGGCTTGTCGAAATGCGGCGCGCGACAATGCATCTGGTGCAACTCGATGCCGGCCAGATTTGCCAGCCAGACAAGTGATGCCTCTTCAGTCGCAATGACATAGTCTTTTTCTTCCCCGCCGAGCCTCACATGCTCGATCCAATCCGGCGCCCAGTTGGGCCGATTCTTTTGAAAGAAGGATTCTCCCCCGATGCCGTCCGGATAGCGCACCAGGGAAAGTGGCCGGCCTTTAATATGCGCCAGGATCGTAGGGGCGAGCTTGAAGTAATATTCGATGAGTTGCGCTTTAACGATGTGATCGTCGGGGTAAAGAACCTTCTGCAAATTCGAAAGTTCAATCTTCCGCTTGCCCACCTGGGCGATTTGAGACGTGCGCGAGGGCATAAAGAATCACACGATATTCCTAAGTCGTTGGTAGCAAGCTATTTACGGAGTATCTTTCGCGCGTCCGGTATTTGTCCGGTTTTTTGTTTTCGGGTGGATGAGTTAAACCGTTGACCGCCCACCGGCACCACCGGTGTGCAACTTTGTTCGATTTCGTCATTTTCCAGAGGCTTTTCACATTTTTTGCCCCGTTTCTAGTCAGTTTTTCCCTTGCAACAACCGGCAAACCAGCGCCTACGTCGGCGGTTGTCATTTCTTTTCAAGTTCCTTCATTTTCTTTCAATTTGCTTCAATTTTTGTCCCGATTCGTCCGGATTCCCCGGCGGCCGCAATCGCCCTGGCAGCATCCACGGGCGCGCTTCCCTCGGCCGCTCGATACGCCCCGAGGCGTTGTCCAGGAGTATAGATTCCACTCTCATGCTGTTATTATACCAAAAATACTAGTGGAAAGCAAGTCTATAGTTATATATGCTAGTCGAATGATCGAAGAGTTGAAGGGATCTCCGCGGACGTTCTGTTGCCGAATTGACGGCGATTCACGTCTGCCCGAAGTTAGCGTATGAACCGGATTTTCCCGTGGGGGCAACAGGCTCGGCGGGAGCGACTCTTACAGCAACCATGGCCGAAAGCTTGGGAGGACACTCTGTCCGAGACCGCTCACGCTTGCTTACTATCTGCGGAGCAACTCAGAAAATGGCGCGGCATCATTCGAGTCCTCATTGCTGAAAAGAAATGGGACGGCTGCGATGGGGTCGAGATCACCGACACGATTAAGGTGACGATTGCGTCACAGGCGGCGCTGATGTTGCTGCAAATGCCGCATGATTACTTCGGGAGCGTTTGCTCTATCGTTGTATTCCCATCCGAGTTTGAACTGCTGCAAGAGGAATGGCAGGAAAGACCGGACACCGCTCTGGGACAGGCACCGCAGGGGGCTGTCCTGCTGGCGTGGGACGTGGTTTCGGCCGAGGGCCGGGAACTTTCCAGCGGCAAAAATTTGGTTATCCATGAATTCGCACATCACCTGGATTTCCAGGATGGATTTTGGAACGGCTGCCCGGAACTACCGGACAAGTGGCAACGGACGCGATGGCACAAAGCGATGACTGCCGCATTCATGCAGGTACAGCGGAATCTGCGCAAAGATCGAAATACTTTTTTTGGTGACAATGCAGCCACCAACGCCACAGAGTTTTTTCCGGAAGCATCCGAAAGATTCTTCACGTTCCGGTGAAACTTCGGCATTTTTACCCTGCGATTTACGAGGTGCTGGAGGAATATTTTGGACTGAAAACTGCCGCGTGGTTTGAAGGTCCAAGCGATCGGCCAACCAATTGAAACGTCGTCCACTTCTCACCACCTCGCTCTCGCATCCTTGGCCGTAGCCACTTGGATGCTGTGCTTCACATAGTTCGTTTGCGGGTACTCGCGGCCGAACGACACTTTGAATGAGAGCGCTCCGTGCGGCGGTAAGTAAAACTGATACTGTTCCTTCTGCGCAACATCGACTCGCCTTCCGGCTGTATCAAAGAATTCAACGTGGAAACGGATGTCTTCCCATGGAACGGGACTGTTATTCTTGATCATTCCAACTACGCCTGCCGTACCGCCACTCTTTGTTTCTCCAAATGCGGCCTGGCTCTCGGTAATGATGATCTGATCCTTGTACAACTCGTAATCTTCACCCCGGTCAAAAAGTTGCGCGAACGCGATCCATAGCGCGAAGACAGGCAGAAAAAACATTGTGGCTACCCAAACCGGGTGAAATAAGATCAGCGAAGCTCGCGTTTGAAAATGCTGACAATAGGGACACTTCCGCGCCAGGCGCGGAATCTCCATGCAACACATTTTGCATCTCTTTACCGAATCGCTGTCCACGCCGCCACCATCTGCTTCTTCCACACTCTCTGAAACGCTGTCTTCCCGCAATTACAATGGGACTTCAATTTTATAGCAGGAGAGATCCCAGTGCCGGATCTTCCTTCCATTTGCTATTATCTGATCCTGATTCGATTCTGTATCGATGAATTCTGATCCGCAGCCTGTCAAAATAGCCGTCGATGACGGGCAGCGCGTCTCCGGTCTGCTCCAGATGCCACGGGAGGCGCGCGCGTGCTACGTCCTGGCGCACGGCGCCGGAGCCGGGATGACGCACCCGTTCATGGTCGCCAATGCAAACGGTCTCGCCGAACGCGGCATCGCCACATTGCGCTACCAGTTTCCATATATGGAACAGGGCTCCAAACGACCGGACACCCCGAAGGTGGCGCACGCTGCCGTTCGCGCGGCGGTCCTGGAAGCGTCACGTCTCGTGCCGAATCTCCCCCTGTTCGCAGGCGGCAAGTCTTTCGGTGGGCGCATGACTTCGCAGGCGCAAGCTTCATCGCCACTGCCCGGGGTGCGTGGCCTGGTATTTCTCGGATTTCCGCTGCACCCGCCTGGCCGGCCCTCGGTTGAACGCGCTAAACATCTGTTCGAGGTCCAAATCCCGATGTTGTTTCTGCAAGGCACCCGTGATGATTTTGCAAACTTGCAGCTTCTAGAGCCGCTGTGCAAGCAGCTCGGCGCTCGCGCCACGCTTAAGCTATTTCAGGAGGCTGACCATTCCTTTCATGTGCCGGCGCGCACCGGGCGCAAAGATTCAGAGGTTCGCGCCGAATTACTGGACACAGCGGCGCAATGGATTTGCAAACTAACCGTCTGAAGTGAAGGAAGAGGTTGGGATCGCGCTTGAAAAGCGACGCCAAATGTGCGATTAAGAGACGATATGAAGACGCTAACGATCACCGAGGCCCGGGCGAATCTTTCCGCAGTCTTAGAACGGGTAAAACGGGGCGAGGATATCGGGATCATTTCGGGCAACCAGATCGTACAGCTTAAGCCGACTTCCGTCGTCGCCTGGGAAGATAGCTATCTGTATCAGGAATACGGCGTAAGACCCGAAGAATGGGAAAAGTTTAAAAAGCGTGTGGACTCCCAGCGCGCCAGGAAGAAATATGTGTCATTCAAAGGTCGGTTTGACGCCAAACGCCTGACTTGAAAGCCGTACGAATCGAGCTTGGTCTCCTGCGCAAAATTCGCGCCCTTCCGCAGGCGCAACGGCGACAGATCGGCCAACGCATCGCCGAAGCCCAGCAGTACATCGGTCAACCGCATGTGCACAAAGGTCTTGGGCTGCGCAAACTTCGTGATGATTGGTTCGAGATTCGGGTTGGTCTTAAGCTGCGCCTGATTTTCGAAAATACTCCGGAGGCCCTGGTGTTTGAGTTTGTCGGTGACCATGATGAAGTGAAGCGATTCCTGAAAGCCCGGTAGCAACCGAATGCTCGGGTTTGCGAGCAAGCGCAAAGATCTATTTCTCAGAAAGCTTCTCGAAATACTTCTGGATGCGGCCGCGGTAAGCTGGCGGAAGGCGTGATGGATCGATATTGGTCACCTCAGTTTTCTCTTCCTTTTTCGCAACGTCCGACTTCATTTCCACCGAGAAGCGCTGCAACTCATCCATCAGCTTCTTCAAATTGCCGACATCTGGTGGCTGATTCTGCTTCAGCGCATGCTCGAGGCGGACCAGAATCTGGTTGCCGCGTTCGTTGCTGCCGTATTGCTCCCGCATTCCCGTCTGCAAGTTGAACAACGCCTCCCTGCCTTGCTTGGCCTGATCCTGCCCCTGTTTTTGCTTTTCCAGTTGCTTGATCAGACTTTCAAGCTGCCCGAGGCCAAGTTCCAGTCCCTCGTCGGCGCCCGGCTTCAAGGAATCTGATTTTTGCGCCATGCGCAACGCATCGGGCAGGCTCTTGTCGAACGCGTCGCTGACCTTGGCCAGCTCTTTGGCGGCCTCGCCGGCGGCCTGCTTGCGTTGTTCTGTCTCCGGCGCCTGCTGCAATTGGGTCAACTTACTGTTTGCGTTGGCGATGTTCGTTTGGCCGAGCGCGTTGCGCAATTCCGGGCTGAACGCGTCGCGGGTCGGCTGGTTCTCCGCCGCTTTTTTTAGTTCCTGCAAGGTTTGCTTTGCCTGCGAGGCGGTGCTCTGCATCGTTTCGGCCGGCAACCCCTCTGCGGCGTTCTGGCATTGCTGCATCGTTTGGATCTGCCGATCCAGCATTTGCTTCAGCTTGTGGGCGTCGGCCAATTGCTGGTCAGCCGACTTCTGTTGCAACGCCGATTGCAACTGTTCCAGGCTCTTAACTGCATCCTGGGCGTTAGTGCGCGCGCTGGAATTTCGTTTTGCGAGCGCCTCCGCCGTCTTGCTCATCTTCTCTTTCGCGCTTTCGAGCTGCGGTTCTGCGTCGCGAAACGCCGACGGGTTCTGCTGGCAGAATTGTTCGAGCGCGTTCTGAAGCTGCTTCTGCTCGGCCGCCAGCCGGGTGTAATTGGTGCGCGATTGGGTCCGCGCCTTCTCCGCGATGTCCCGCTCCTTTTGCAGGGTCTTGTCCAGCAGGTCCTGCGCGGCTTTGGCCTGGTTGCGGTATTCGGCAATTTCCTGCAACGCAGTCTGGTCTTGCGCGGTGGCCTGCTCCGGTTCCTCTTTGGGCTCTTCGAACGCGGACGGATTCTCGGAGACCGCCTTTTGAAACATCTTTCGAGCCGCCACGAGTTCGGCCAGAGCGCTGCGTTCGCGGTTCTGCGCTTCGGGAAAGGTATTCTTCTTCAACGCGCCGGTTGCCTGTCCGAGTTCATTCTCGGCTTTGGCGAGTTGATCGAGCGCCTCGCCGATGGGCTTGTTTTCCATTTCGGTAGCCATCTTCGCGTAGAGATGATTGACCGATTGCCCAAGGTCACCTTCCGCCTCCGCCAGTTTCAGCCGATCCTGCGCTTCAAGCTGCGGCTGCGGCGGCGGATTTTGCACGTGTTGATGCGTCTGGCGGATGATGTGTTGCTGTTGCGAAATCAGCGCCGTCAGTTCGTTGAGGCACTGATAGGCCTGCCCGTCTTCGCCCCCGGGCATCTTCAGGATATCCTCGCGAAATGGGCGCACTTCCAGAAAATAGACTTCCGACGCGAACGCGTTCAGTTTGTCCGTGTTGGCTCGGGCGTAATAAGTGATAACATCCCAATCGGTCAGGCGCATTTCATCGAGATAAACCAGCGGCTTGTAAACGGCGAAGCGCGGTTCCGCAGGAGCCGGCAGATTATTCGTCAACTCTGATCGGCCATTGATCGTGCTCGTCCAGGCGACTTTCTCGAGCGGGTCGGTAGCGGCGGCTTCGATCTGCAGCGGCACGACATCGACCTTCGTCACTGCCAAATCACGCGCCGGTTCCGTAATGCGCACCTCGCCCCACGGCTGCTTCTGCTCGGCGACGTTGTTCGTGGGCAATGCAAGCTCAACAACGGGGTCGGGATTCGGGGGCGGTTCCATTTTGGCGTGCAGACGCTCGCGGTAGGCGGCCATGTACTGCTTCCAGGGCGAATAATGGTCGTAAACCCAGATGGTGGCGACGATCACGAGCAACAACACCCAAAAATGAGCCATCGGGCGTGCTGTGCTCAGGTTCGTTTCGGGGGTCGATCGCGCGAGGATTGCGTGCGTCTGCTGGAGAATCCGCTGATAAAAACTTCGCACCGTCGCGTCACGCCGCGCCGGCTTTTCCAGATGCACGACCGTATTGAGTCGATCCTGCAGCGGCGCATGATCGCGTTCGAGCCGCGCCGCCAGAAGGGGACGGCCCGGCGTGTTGCGCGAAACCGCCAGCGCGATCCCTCCCCACGCCACTAAAGTCGCGAGCCCGAGCCCGACAAAAGACAGCCTGACAAACCATGGCGGGACATCCCAGCCCCTGACGAGCGCCCAGGCCACAAGCATCAGGATCGCGCAGACCGCCACGCCGAGGGTCGAAATGTGTTGCAACAGTCGCAGCCGCCGCCAGCGCGCGCCTGCGCGCTGTAAGTTCGCATCGACCACGGTTTTCGGCCTCATATCTGCGCCTTTCTCGCTGAAGACCAAAGCATTTCAGTAACCAGCGCCACCAGTCCCGCCAGCGCGAGCCACCACCACCAATGTTGGCGGAAAATATCTGTCCGGGAAAGCGCCGATGCCGGAACCGTTCCGGCCTGCGCCACTGGCCCTTTCTCGTTTGGTACCGTCCAAATCGCCGGCGCTTCGGGATTCGACACATAGCCAAGCTGCGACTCCCGTGGAGGCGGGTTGACCGAAAACCTCCGCGCCGGTTCGGCGGCCGAATCGAAACTCACCTCATAAATTCCAGGTTTGTCGGGCAATCTGATTTGCGCCGTCGCATTATTCACCGCGAAGCGCGCTCCGCCGACAGTGACCTCGCGCGCGGAGCTGTTTTGCGGAAGCGAAATCGTCGTCGTTTCGCCGCATTCAAAGTTGTTTCCGTCTTCGCCCGTTGGCCGGCAGTGCTGCAGTGCCAGGTCAAGAAACGGGATGAACGTCAGGTGCAACGGCCAGGAAGTCTGCTCTCGCTCAAATCCAAACGAACAAACCAGCAGCTTGCCTGGAAACCGCGTACCCTGGAACAGCAACACGTCGCCGGATTCGCCAAAAACCAGCGGCATGCCTTGTGCGGCCCTAAGTCGCGTGTGCCGGTGTACCTTCACCTCGCCCAAGTTACCATAATCCGGCGAGCGAAAGGGATGAAAAATAGGATGATTGCTCGCGATATAAACCAGGTTGCCGGAGCGTTTCCCTTCCGCGGGCGAGTCCGCTTCGATCCCCAATTCGCGCAGCGCCCCGGCGACAGCGGGCGAAACCCGGTTCGCCGCCAGAATTACGCCTCTGCCGTTGGTCAGATAGCGCCAGACCAGTTTGCGCGCGTCGGGCGATTGCAGATAGCCGCTCTCAATGCACAGCACCTCCGCATCATTCTCGGAGGCCAGTTGCTCGGAAATCTTCGCCGGATCGATCATCCGCGCCCCCCAATGCCCGCGCATGACCTCGGGCGACAGCGCCAGGCGCAGGTATGCCGACTGCGCAAGCACCGCCACCGTCCCTTCGCGCACGGGCGGATGCGTGAAATACAGCGTGTTGTCGGACGCCAGCGCGTCACCGGCGTATTGCGCCGTCAATTCGCCGCTGATCCAGCGGTTTGCGTCCGCTTCCCACTCGGTCTGGAGGGATACGGTCTCGGGTTTGCGTTCGAGGTCCAGCGTCTTGCTCAAGAGCACCTGGCCGTCGGCTTTCAGCACAACCTCCGTCCGTGGCGCGCTCCCATCGTGCGAAAGCTTCGCGCTGAAGGTGACGATCGATTTTTCTCCAAGAAAAATGCGTTGTAACTTCGGAAATGCCAGCGACAAATTCGCCAATTTTGCGAGCGGCGGGGAAATGCTGACTTCTGTGTTCTGCAAAAAGGGCGCCGTGTGGACGTGTTCAGTCCATTGATTTTCCTGGTTGTCGGTCTGGAAGATGATGCGTTTCTTTTCCCCAAAGGAATTCTCGAGCAACGCGTTGGCCTGGCGAAACGCGGCCAGGTACGAGCCGCGCTGGTGCGAGGGTTGCAGATCGCGCAGCTTCTGCTCCAGCGCCAGCCGATCATCACCGAATCCCGCCAAAACGATCGGTGCTCCAGCGAGTTCCACCACGGCCACCTGTACGTCACTCCCGAGGCTGGAGATTTCACGCATGATCCGGTCGCGCGCTTTAGCAACACCATCGTTCGCCTGATGGCTGAACGTGTTGTCGAGGATATATACGCGGCTCTCGCGGATGATCGTCGGTTTGGACTCCCGGACAAACGGCCACGCGAACGCCAGCGCCAACGCGACAACAGCGAGACAGCGCAACGCAAACAGGAGAATGTCCCGCAATCGCAGCGGCCGCCGTTCCGGCGACGGGCTGTCCTGCAAAAAGCGCAGCGTCGAAAAGCGAATCAGGCGCGGATCGGTCTTGCGGCGCAGGTGCAGCCACAGTGGCGCCGCAATGGCAGCGATGCCGAGTAAGGCCAGCGGAAAAAGCAGCGACATCACTTGTACTTCCTCCGCTCGCTCAGGAAGCGGGCCAGCGCGCGGCCAGGATTGTCGTCCGTCTGCACGACGCAATGTGCCATTTCCAGGCCGCGAAACAACTCGCGCCATGCTTCCATAAAGGCGTTGAACCGTTCGAGGTACGTCGCGCGCACGGCCGCCGGCGTAATGTTGCGCTCCTGTCCCGTTTCAAGGTCCTGGAAAACTCGCGCCTCTGTGAACGGGAACTCCGTTTCGTCCCGGTCAAGGATTTGAAAAATGATGCATTCGTGCCCATGGAACCGCAATTGTTTGAACCCAAGCGCCACGTCATCCGCCGGCTCCAGCAGATCGGAGAACAGCAGTATAATACTCCGGCGGTGCACCAAACGGATGGTATGCTGAATGAGTTTGGCCAGACACGCGCCGCCCGCGGGAGTAAGTTGTTCGAGCTGCCGCAGCATGAGGCCAAACTGGCTCGGCCTTTGAGAGGGGCGAATAAACTTCGGTACCTCTTCACCGCCGGACAAGGTGATCATCCCGGCGGCATCGTTTTGCCGGAGCAGAAACCACGTCAGCGCCGCCGCAAGCAGCCGCGCGTGGTCCAGCTTCGACCCCCACGCGCCGCTTCCCCGATAGGCCATCGACGCGCTCGTATCCACCACCACGTAAAAACGAACGTTCGTCTCCTGCAAGTAACGTTTGATACACAGCCGGTCACTCCGCGCGTAAAGTCGCCAATCCAGGTGCCGCAAATCGTCCCCGGGCTGATAGTTCCGGTAGTCGCTGAACTCGACGCTGAACCCATGAAACGGGCTCTGGTGCAGCCCCGCCAAAAATCCCTCCATCACGTAGCGGGCCTTGAGATCCAGGCCTTCGAGCGCCGCCAGCGTCCTGGGATCAAACTCCTCAATCAGCCGGCGATTCCTGCCCTGTATTGTTGTCTTCACTCACTACTACTCACCAATCACTATTCACCAATCCCTCCTCCCGCCTTGGTGGCTCGTACTCACCGCTTCACGTCTTGAAGCAGGCTGGTAATGATGTCGTCGGGTGATTTGCCCTCGGCGTCCGCCTGGAAGCTGCGGATGATCCGGTGTCGCAGAACGAGCGGAGCCAGCGCCACCACGTCGTCGCACGCCACGTTAAACCGCCCTTGACACGCTGCCCGCGCCCTTCCGGCCAGGATGAGGTACTGGCTGGCGCGCGGGCTCGCGCCCCACCGAACCCAGCGCTTGATGTAATCCGGCGAATCGCCATTGTTGGGCCGCGAGGCCCGTACCAGGCGCACCGCATAGTCCACCACGTTTGGCGCGGCGGGGATTTGCGCGATCGCCTCACGAAATCGAATCACTTCCTCGTGTGACATCACGGGCCTGAGCTTCTCGAGCGGCGCGTAGGAGTGTTTCTCCACGAGCTGCCGTTCGTTTTCGAGGTTCGGATAGTCAATTAACAACTCAAAAAAGAAGCGGTCCAACTGCGCTTCCGGCAACGGGTAGGTCCCCTCCTGCTCGATCGGGTTTTGCGTCGCCAGCACAATGAACGGTTCCTCCAGCCGGTACATCTTTCCCGCCACCGTGACCGTTTTCTCTTGCATGGCCTCGAGCAACGCCGCCTGCGTCTTGGGCGGTGTGCGGTTGATTTCATCGGCGAGCAACACCTGCGTGAAAACCGGTCCGCGCGTGAAGACGAATCGCCGATGCCCCGAGGCCGCGTCTTCTTCCAGGATCTCCGTGCCCGTGATGTCGGAAGGCATCAGGTCCGGCGTGAACTGAATCCGCGAAAAGGACAGGGCGAGCGAACGCGCCAGCGCATTGACGAGCAGCGTTTTGGCCAGCCCTGGCACGCCGACCAGAAGGCAATGCCCGCGCGCGAACAGCGCATAGAGCGCCGCTTCGACCGTATGCTCCTGCCCAACCACCACTTTGCCGACTTCCTTCTGAATCTGGCGGATTTTTCCAGGCAATTGATCCAGCACTACGGTCGGGTCCGGCGGCGGCAACGGTGGCGGCGCCGCAATCGCTTGTCCCTCGGTTTCCATCATAAATTCTGCGAGTTGGCCTGGGGCGGCAACGGTGAAAGCGCCAGAGGACAGGCGCACTCCACAACGCAAGCGCAAGAGGGTGGGCCGTCGCCAGTTCCGCCAGGTCGTGGAGTGCGCCTGTCCTCTGGCGCTTTACGTCGTGGGATGAGGTTCAAGCGCTCAACCCGCGAAAACTCCTGTCCACCGCGACATCTGCCTCGCCCTCGTCCCCTTCGCGCGGATTTCGGATTTCGCATTTCGCCTTGTCCCTCGGTTTCCATCATAAATTCACTCTGCACTCGAAAAGCTCGCCATCCGCGAAACAGCCACAAACAGCTCCCGTAACTGTTTCTGAAACGTTCGTGTCCGTTCCGGCGAAAGCTCCGCATTTGGCAGCTCGGTTTCAAGTTCGATTCGCACCGTTCTCGGCGCGGGCTTCATCCACTCCAGCGACCAGCGCAGAGGCCCTTCGCGGTTCTGTTGTTTCGACGGCAGCTTCAAGTCGCCGCTCGCATCGGGCAATTTTATCTCGGCGGTTTGCCGCAGCAGCAACGGATAGCCGTCGTTGAGAAACAAAGGCGTCCGGCGCCGATTCAACGCCAGCGACCACTCGCCCGGCAGCCACAATGGCGCAGTCAACGCTCCGCCATTTGCGTCTGTCCTGCCCAGGCCGATCACATTCCCGCTGGCTTGCCATTTGAAGTCGCTCTCGAGATCAGAAGGCGGTGTGAACTCCTGCCGTTCCAGAGCGAACGAGCCCTGCATCAGCCGAAAGCTCGTGCTCAGCAGCGGCACTGGCCCATTTCTTGGCACTCGCCGAGCGGTCTCGCGCAACCCGTAATCCACATACCCCTTCGCCGTCGCCGTGATTTCGACCTTCGCCTCTTCACCCAGGCCCCGAAGGTCGGCGGCTGTTGTGATGGTGACGACATGGCTGCTCGCCGCCGGTCGCGGCAAGAGAACCAGTTTCTCTGACACACCGTCCACTACCAGCACCCGCCGGCCATAGTCGCCCGGCGGAAGCATCCCGAAACGGCACACGTCGTCGGTCGTGTCAACCCACAATGTCTCTTCACCCAGCGCAACATGCGAAATCGCGTGGTTGAACGCGAAGCCCGGTAGTGAGTCGTGCGCCTGCCCGAATCGCGGCATCAGCACCAGATGCGCCTCGATGCCTTGCGAGCGCAGCAAAGCGTTCAACAGGTTGGCTTTGTCTTTGCAGTCGCCGTATTGGTTTCGCAATACGCCCTCGGCCGCGTGCGGGCGAAAGGAATTCACCCCCAGCGGCACCGCCACATATCGCAAACCCGTCACGTAATTATAGAGCGCGATCACCTTCTCCCCGTCCGACCTGCAATGGCGCGTCACTTCGACGGCGCGATTGGTGATCTCGAGCGTGACCTGATCCGCGAGCCGAATGATGCGCTCATACCAGCCGGCAAACGCCTTCCAGTCCGGAAAAGTGGAGATCTGCAAGGCCGGTTGGCTGTCCGGCGGCGACAGCGGCTCCGGTTCCCACGCCTCCAGTTTGTCGAAGCGCCAGGTGTAACTCGCGCTGTATTCACTTTGCGTGATGGTTGGTTCGCCGGCCGCGACATGCTCGAACCGAAAATGAAACGGCGAATCTTTCGGCACGCTGACCTGCACAACCGAATTCAACACCGGCGCCTCGTCCACGAGCGGGAGCTTCAATGTCACGTGGGGCAATGGAAACTTCTGCCACTCCCTCTTATACCGCACGTGCATGACCGCGCCGGGCGTGACGTCCGGCATCGAAAAAAACTTTCGCCGCTCCTTCGAATCCGGTGACCAGTCGCCGCCTTCCCGAATATCGTCCGGATCGACGCGTGTCACTGAGCCGTCGCGGCGTTGCACTTCACAGTCGAGAAACTCGATTCTCTCCTCCGGCGGCGAATACGAAATATCGAAATCCCCGGCCTCTTTCCCTTCCGGCGTCAGCACCTGAATGTATTCCTCGTGCTCCGCCGTAATCGCCGGACTCGACCCCAGCGTGTAAGCCATCCGGCGTCTCAGCACAACCGCGTCCGCGTCCGCATAATCCTCCGGCTTGACACGCTGAATATCCGCCCACGCTGCCGTGTCCTTGGACTGCGGCGGCACGTCGCCACTTTCCTTCTTCTTAAGCGCATCACCGGTTGATTTTGCGCTCGCGGTCTCAGGAACCTTCTCCAGCGGTTGGGCCGCTGCGGCCAGCGCCCGCGGTGGTGCAACCCCGGCCCATAAAGTCGGCTCTTCAGTTCGAGCCAGGCTCTGGTCGTCGTACCACTTCGCCACTGCCGGCCCGAGCAGCTCGGCCAGATTCTCAAACCCGGCTCCCGGATTTGCTCGGAGTGTCTTAATGAAAACCCCCATCGCGATTGGATCACTGCGAAAAATGGAATCCCCTTCGGATGAAATAATTCTTCGCATTGGCGACGCCAATTCCTTCGCGAATCGTCCACTCCCGCGAAACATCAGCACCCACGTTGACGCGCCCGCCTTTTCGGCCACAGCTTTGAAATCCTCCGCCGTCAACCGCGGACCGCGCACATGAAACACTGGCGTTTGCCCTTGCGTGCCGCCGTGACCCCACGCGATCACCACCAGATGGTTGCTGCTCTCGGCGAACCTGTTGCCCGCGTCCAGAAAATTCGTTCGCGTTGCCGGCGCCCTTTCGCAACCCAGCCCCTGCGGGATGGCTACTTCCCCATGTTCACCAAAAAGGAGCACGCGCTCGGCTTGCGACGCGCCCGCGATCTCAAGCAATGCATTGACCTGCTCGCGGTGCGCCCGCTCACTCTCGGCGTCACCGGCGAGACTCGGCAGCAGAATCACTCTTGAGCCAACAGGGATGAACCGCTCCGTCGGATTACTCTGCGCGCACGCCATCCCGGCAAACAAAACCAAGAACAAAAATGGGGATCGCGACCGTTTCGGTCGCTCCCCTTGGCGTCCCGCCGTCGGGCAGGAGTGACACGGCCAACGCATATACGCGCCGTCAGCATAACCACCCCACCCCTTTCCACAAACCGAAAATTCCCTCCTAACCACTCAAACGATTCAACTTTCAACCGATGTAACGATTCAACGGTTCAACCCTTCACCGCTCCTAAGAAACTCTTGCCTGCCGAAGCCTCAGACGTTGATGTTCCACGCACCAGTCCGTAGCTGTTCCCTGCTCATGAACCTGCGGGCGAAACCTTGGTCATGGATTGTCCCATTCCGTTCGACAGCTTCCCCTTGCCCAGAACCTGCCGCCGAGACGTGAGCCTTCGTTCATTCCAGAAGAGCCGACGAGTTGCACCCTCTCCCCGGGGCTGCGGAGACGAAGTCTCTCGGTGAAAATGATGATCCAAAACTTGGCCAGAGTGAGGGCGACTAATTCATCGGTTCTGCAGGGCTTGATCCAAAGTTTCTTCCATCATCAGCGCCCCCTCGGGCGTCCTTGCGTCAACCCTTCAACCGATTTAGCGCGGCCGTCTCATTAACACCCAACTTCAGTTGGGTGGCAGCCCTCCAGAACTTAAAACGATCTCACCCGTTCCCTCGTGTCAGAGGGAACGGGTGAAGAAATTCAATAATTGTTTCGACCCTCTGAAATCTGAAATCCTGAAATCTGAGATTTCCTTCGCGAGCACGCCCCGCGCAAATCGTAGTCTGAGTCTGGCGAGGGAAAGCCATAAAGATGCGCCCCGCTGATCGTGCAAACAACAGCGGATACGGCGGGAAC
>JAKEEH010000204.1 GCA_022616725.1 Limisphaerales bacterium
GTACAGACTTCCGCCGAGAACAGATCGCAAACCGGAAAAGCGGCGACGGCAACTGGCGCGCCCGCCGCGACTCGAACGCGGGACCCTCTGCTTAGAAGGCAGATGCTCTATCCAACTGAGCTACGGGCGCACTGGTGCTATCTACTATGCCCTGTTTCCAATGCACCGCAAGTTTCGGATTCCGCTGCGGATAACGCCAAAGCTGAACCGTTGAATTGAATTGAATCGTTGCAATCGTTACATCGTTACGTCAGTTTTCGTTCGTCGTGGCGAAGCACCGGCTTCACCCGGCCGGGCTATTTCGGGCCCATGCCATCAGGAAATTTTCCTGCAAACATTATACGGCATGATTTTTGGGGAAATTTTGGATGTCGCAATTAGTCGCAAAGAGTCGCGACTAAATGCGACCGTTTGCGACATTTTGGGGGGTGACAGGGCTTTGAATCATTGCGGCGCCCGAGAGACTTCGTCTCCGCAGCCCGAGGGAGATGGAACAGCGTTCGAGCGCGGCTGGATTCAGGGGAAAAGAAAATCGACCTCTGGAAACGCCTGTATTTGGTGTCTGTCGTTGGTGAGGTGCCGCAAGCCAAGCACGGACGCCTGTCCGCGAATAAGGAAATCGGGGAGAACAGGTTTTTTCCTTTTGCCGGGATTCCAGCGACCGAAAGCCTGACCGGCGCGGAAAGCTGCATCAAAGTCGAAATCGATTCGGATGAAGCCCGCGAGAATCTCATCGAGTGCTTCTTTGGATCGACGGGCAGCGGCTAACTCGGCATAGGTCAGTGCGCTAATGGCCAGATCGTCTTGATCGGCCCAGTGGAGCAGCGCCTTTTCACATTCTCGATGGTGGCGATGGTCCGGATCGATCCAGGCGGCGATGACGGAAGTATCGACCAGAATCATACGTCACGGCCTCTTGTTTTTCTCAGAACTTTCGAGGCTCCTTTCCAGACGCCGGAATACTTTTGGATGTGGGCCTGCAGCGCATTGCCAGCGCCTGGCTTTTTGACTCCGATCAGTTTGCCGGCCTGAACCTGCCAGCTAATGATCGTGCCGGTGCTGATCCCAAGTTCCTTGCGATATGGCTGTGGAATGGTCGTCGTTCCCTTCGTCGTAACAATGGTCTCCAGCTTCATGGTATGAATCATACTGGTAATACAATTCCTTGGCAATATGGGATCGGCGGACCCCAGGTGTGTCGCGATGTAATTGACGGCTCTCTGGAAACGTGGTACGCCCGTCGCCATGAGGACAAGCCGAGGCTCACCGGACCGGTTCTGGTCGCACCGAAGATCCATCCTCAGGCGAATTCCGTGGCAACGTCGCTTCAAAGCGTGACCCCCCTCGCCGCATGCCTTTTGATCGTGGCCAGCGTCACGGCGTCATGGGCGGGAACGACCGTCGAGTGGAAGGGCGGCAACGGAAATTGGGAAGACGCAGCTTCGTGGGGCGGCACACTGCCATCGCGAACGACAGCAGCCCGGATCAACGGCACGCAGGAGAAGCCCAGCCATGTGATCCTGGCCCACACGAACGTGCTGGTGAACCACTTGACTGTTGCTGACGGTGGCAATAGCCGGGCCTCGATGATCTTGGATGGGCCCTCGTTGACCGTGAGTGCAGCCATGGATGTCGGCAAGTACACCGGGTCGGATGGGCGACTGGTGGTAAAGTCGGGCCATCTGTTCGTCGGGATGATCTTTGTTGCCGGCGGTGGCGGGCCGGGCCAGCGGGGCCACGGCACCATCGAGATCCAGGGGGGCACCGTGGTCACCAAACGCATCATGTTGGGCCACTCGTCTGGCAGCCATTGCACGCTACACATCGTCGGATCGAAGGCGTCCGCCATCGTGGTGGAAGACTATGTTGGTGTTGGCGTCTATAATTATCTGGAAGCGGAAAGGGAGCCGCCGCCAAGCGTGACCGAATTGATTTTCGATATCGACGCCGAGGGCGTGACGCCGATCTTCACATGGGGCAAGACCGAGGGGCGCGTCAGGTTCCCCGTTCCCGATAACAAGGGCAACGGCGTGGGGACGTGCAGGCTGGTGCTCCATCTGCTGGCCGCGCCTCCTTCTGGCGACATTCTGCTGATTGGCGCTCCGAACAAGTGCATAGGCGAATTTACCGATCTGTCGGAAGGCGCTCCTGTGCGCGCGGAGTTTGAGAACAAGACTTACGAATGGGAACTGACTTATCGCGGCGGGCGGAGCAAATGCGACATTATCCTGACCAGACCGCGCATTGCGGCTGCCGATGGAAGAATGGTTCCGTATGTGACCGGCAGGAAGGCGAAGAACTTTCAGTTCGATCGGGCCGTTGTCGAATCCGCGTATCGGGATTACTACCGCCAGGTGGATGCGCAGCAGACCCCCATTGGAGGCGGCCCCCTGGCATTCCCCGGCGCCGAGGGTTATGGCGCCCATGCGAAGGGCGGACGTGGCGGCAAAGTTCTGTTCGTTACGAATCTCAGTGACTCCGGCCCGGGCAGCCTCCGAGAGGCGATAGAAACCAAAGGCCCTCGCACGGTGATCTTCCGTGTTGGCGGTTTGATTGAAACCAAGGGGTTGGTAGTCCGCGAGCCCTACCTGACCATTGCAGGCCAGACAGCGCCTGGCGACGGCATCTGCATCAAGAAAACCGAGGGCGACGCCGCTGCCCTCGAATTGTCGGGAACGCACGACGTCGTCATCCGCTTTCTGCGCATCCGCGCCGGAAACAACACCGGTCAGTTCCGGGGCGAAAGCTTCCGCGCTTCCGACAGCGAGACCTTCATCGTGGACCATTGCTCGACCAGTTGGGGCAATCCCCACACCCTGAGCACCGGCGGGTCGCTCGACCGCTTCACGGTGCAGTGGTGCATCATTGGAGAAGGCAACAACAAGCAGCGGCATGCCTTTGCGACCGGTGTGGGCGGTGACCGCAGCACGTGGCACCACAACCTGTTTGCCCACATGCAGAGTCGCGTGCCGCGTTGGGGCGATATTACGGTGCAGTGTGATTTCCGGAACAATGTCATCTATGACTGGGGCCATGGCGCCGGCTACGGGGACCTGCGCACCCTCAACTACGTGAACAACTATCTGCGCCCAGGCCCCTCCACCACGCAGCGTCCGCCCGCGTTTATTGGCGACCCGAAAGTCATCCTGCCGTCCTCGATTTACGTGGACGGGAACATCATGGTCGGGAAGCCCGATGTCGGCCGGGACAATTGGAAAGGCGTGCTCGGGGATCGCAAGCTGCAAAGCTCGGCGCCATTCCCCGCCCCGCCGGTGCAGACGCAATCCGCCGCAGAGGCTTTTGAGTTGGTCCTCAGGAACGCCGGGGCGACTCGACCCCGACGCGACTCGGTGGACGCGCGAATCGTTTCGAATGTGCGCAACGGGACAGGAAGGATCATTAACGATCAGAAGGAGGTTGGCGGTTGGCCGGATTATAAATCGGGCGAACCTCCGTTATGCAGCGCCAACGATGGAATTCCGGATGAATGGAAGAAGGCGCGTGGTCTGTCGCTCACCGATCCGAATGTCTCCAATGCTGTGAACGCAGAGGGATATACGGAGTTGGAGGTGTATTTGAATTCGCTGGTAGGCGATTGAATCTCACCACATTGCGATCATCGCGACGCTCATGTATCGGTCGGCGGGAATGAAAAGGGGTGGGTCCTGAACAAAGTACACTGCGACAAATTCGCAGACCGCTTGGCCGCATCCGGACTGCACTTGATCACTGATAACTGATTACTGCTTGCCGCTTACTGATCACCGACCACCGATCACCGATTACTGATCCCAGGTGTTGACAAGACAGCGACTCTGCTCTTACTTTGTACCGCAAAGTAAACAACCAGCAAATCAGGTCATAGGATGCAGACTCCAGGTCACGTGGTCTCGGTCGAGGAACAGATCGACCAGTGGCGCAGTTACCTCCGTCGTCGGCAGGCGAGCCACTCGGTCAATGTCGCGGAGCTCGAGACTCATCTGCGCGAGCATCTCACGCGTCTCGCCGAAGCAGGGCTCGCGGCCGATGAAGCCTTTCTCGTGGCCGTGAAGCGCGTCGGCAACCTAAACGCCGTCTCTCGGGACTTCGCGCGTGATCACTCGGACCGCCTCTGGAAGCAGCTCGTCGTCCCCTCGGATTCGAGAGAGCCGCGAGAGGGTGTCGGACGGGACGCCATCATTGCCTTTGCTGTTGCGGTGACGGCAGCCGTTGCCCTCAAGCTGCCGGCTCTCTTCGGAATCCCGATGACAGATGGGAACGAGGGTTTCTACGTCCGCAACGCGAGTCTCTTCGTGTTGCCTCTCCTGACCGGCTATTTCGTGTGGAAGCGGCGCCTCGCCGTCGGCACGCTGGCGTGGTTGGCCGCGGCGTTCGTCGCGGCCGGTGTCTTTGCCAATGTTTATCCGTTCAAGCCGCAAGGCCACACCGAGGTGCTCATGGCGGCGCACCTGCCGATCGCGCTCTGGCTGGTCGTGGGCATCGCCTACGCAGGCGGCCGTTGGAGCCAGGTCGCGGGGCGCATGGACTTCATTCGGTTCTCGGGTGAGCTCTTCATCTATTACGTGCTGATCGCACTCGGCGGAGGCGTCCTCACCGGGTTCCTCGCGCTGCTCTTCAACACCATCGGGATCCGCCCCGACCCTTTCATCCAGAACTGGCTGGTGCCGTGCGGAGCCGCCGGAGCCGTTGTCGTTGCCTCATGGCTCGTGGAAGCCAAGCAGAGCGTCATGGAGAACATGGCGCCCGTGTTGACGCGCCTCTTCACGCCGCTCTTCGCTGCCCTGCTGGTCACATTTTTGGGCATCCTGGTGTTTACCGGCCGCGGCATCAACATCCAGCGGGACCTGCTCATCGCCTTCGACCTGCTGCTGGTGGTCGTGCTTGGACTTCTGCTCTACACCATCTCCGCCCGCGACCCCGGAGCGCCCCGAACCGCCTTCGACGCCGCGCTTGTCGTGCTGCTGACCAGTGCGCTGCTGGTGGACGCGGTAGCCCTGTGGGCCATCGCCGCGCGCATCACCGGGTTCGGCTTTACTCCGAACCGCGTCGCCGCCCTGGGCTTGAACGTGATTCTCCTGGTCAATCTCGCCTGGTCCGCCGCGCTCTATCTCCGCTTCCTGAGAGGGCGCGGATCGTTCACCTCCCTCGAGAAATGGCAGACCGATTATCTTCCGGTTTACGGCGCGTGGGCAGCGA
>JAKEEH010000205.1 GCA_022616725.1 Limisphaerales bacterium
GCACGAACAGCGTCGCTCATTGACGGATAGAAGGGTGGGCAAAACGGTTTGAGCAATACTTCGCCTTCACGTTCCAGTCCGAGCGCGTACGGCACAAGCGGGTCGCGCCTGAGAAGCTTCATACCCAGCGAGACGAGCCGGCTTGCCCCCAGGTAGCGGCTCGCAGGCATTTGCGCCATGCGGAAGCCGAGCGCTTGAAACCAGCCGAATTCGTGGTTGGCAAAGTTGGGAAAACCCCCAAGCCCGAGCGCTTGCGTCATCAGACCAAGGTTCTGCAGCATCATCCCCTGCTCGATCGTTACAAACTCGGTGACGAACTGTTCAATCTGCCGAATTGTGGCAACGCGGCCCTTGTTCAGATCGTCTTCGAGATGCCCGCCACGACTGCGCGCGAAGCGCCCCAGGCCGGCAGGACGAAAATTGTTTCGTTCATCGAGGATGAATGCGCCAGTCGTCTCGTTCAGAACTTCGAGCAGACCGTTGATATACATGAACGTAAGGTCGTTCACCGGCAGGAAGTAGCTCGTGCCAGGCGCGTGCGCTGACCACCGATTCGCATTAATGTTGAAAAGCGGCTCCGTCGGCATCGCTGCGCGACCATCTTTTATCTTCACGCGGCAACGCCGATACACCCCCCCAAAGGCGCCGCGCCGGCCCAACTCGATAAGCTCCGCGATTTCATTCGACGGCAATTCGCGCGGACGCCTGACCAGATAAGTAGCCTCATCGTTCGTGACCACCAGCGCCACCGTTTGCAACCCATCGCCGCTGGCGATGGTGCGCCCCACCATCCCTGCCATGATGTTTCCGCCTTCGCCGCGCGCGTAGCATAGATCGCCTAGGGCATGACCGGTGATGCCGCAGGCCGCAAACACCAGCGCCGCTTCTTCATTTTCGGAAAGCGGCGCGGGTGGGTGCCGGCTTTGGAAAGCCAGCGGTCCGCTCGGGATTCTCATGCCGCGCCCAAAGCGTCGCGAGCGTCGCTCCCGGAGAGCGCTCAGCAACGGGTACTGGGCAAGATTCGTGTGAAGCTCGGCGATTTCGTCTTTAACGGGACTCATATCATGCGTGGCGCGTTTCGCCTCGATCAGGCCGATCTTACATATACGCGCCTCGCAGTCTCCCGGATGCAAAAATCTTTTGCGATTTGAACGTCAAAGATTTGATGCATCCACTCGCAAGGAGCGGACGTAGAGCTTCGTGAAATTGAATGAGCATGAAACCAGCAAAACACTTTACCGCATTCGCCGTCTTCGCTCTTTGCCTCGTTGGCGCGGGCTGCGAACGTCAACAGGATCAACGCGTAGAGGCACAGAACGCTACGAGCGCAGGCACAACCGATCCGCTCGCATGGTTGCTGGCGCCGCACGAGGGCCGGGGTCGGCTCGATCGGGATATCCGCCATTGCCAGGCGCAGTTGCGCGCCGGCGCAAATCCGAAACTGGCGCTCGAGCGGCTGGGTTGGCTCTTCATTGCCAAAGCGCAGGAAAGTTTTGATCCCGGTTTCTACAGACTTGCTGAACAGTGTTCGCTTTGTCTTGACGCGTATGAACCCGGCAACCTCGAGGCCATGCTGCTGCGCGGCCACGCGCTGCAAAATCAGCACCGGTTCAGCGAAGCCGAGCCCTTGGCGCGGGAATTGGTGGCGAAACGCGCGTTGCCATTCGACTACGGCTTGCTCGGCGACGTGTTGATGGAGCTCGGGAACCTGCCGGAAGCGACAGACGCATATCAGAGGATGATCGACCTGCGGCCCGGCCCGCATTCATACGCGCGCGGCGCCCACATGCGGTGGCTCAAAGGCGATCTTGCCGGCGCGACGGAGTTGATGCGCGCGGCGGCGGAAGCGAGCTCACCTCAAGATCCGCACACTAAAGCGTGGGTGCACAGTCGGCTGGCAGGCCTGCACTTTCAGGCCGGTAAGACGGTCGAGGCTGACCAAGCCTGCGACGCCGCCCTGGCGCTGCGGCCTGACTATCCGCCCGCCTTGCTGCTCCGCGGGCGGATGCTGCTCGCGCAAGCTGACGCGGTGGCAGCCATTGACGCGTTGCAGCGTGCCGTCCGTGCGAATCCGATCCCGGAATATCAATGGACCTTCGCGGAGGCGCTGCGTGCTGCGGGCCGCGAGGCCGAGGCCGCGAGAGTGGAATCACGTCTGCGCCAGAGCGGTTTAGCGACGGACCCGCGTACGCTTTCACTCTATCTGGCTACGCGAAGGGAGGAAGCTGAACTAGCCGTGCGGCTGGCGGAGGAGGAGTTTCAGCAACGGCAGGACGTGTTCACGCACGACACTCTCGCCTGGGCGTTGGCCGCTGCCGGCAGGCTCAAGGAAGCCCAAAATCACATGACCCGTGCTCTGGCAGAAGGCACTGAAGACGCGCGCCTCTACCTGCACGCGACAGTGATTGCAGCGAAAGACGGATGGCATGAAGAGGCAGGCGAGTGGCTGGTCAAGGCTGGCGCGTTGGCGCCGCTGTTACTGCCGGCTGAACTCGCGCAACTCGAAGCCGCGGCGGAACTCATCGCGCCATCAAAGCTCGCGAGCATTCCTGCGGCCAACACCCCGTCGCGTTGATCCTTTCCACTGTGGCAACCGAATCCACAGCAGCGGAAAACTGACAACACAACATCAAAACAAAGAAAGAACACATCGATATGACGAAGAAAATCAACATGCTGCAGCGCGGCGTTTCTCTGCTGCTGGCTGGACTTATGGCAGGCCCGGCTCTGCTTAGGCCAGCCGCCATCGCCTCCAGTCACATGGACGCGCCGCTCATCACCCTGGACCCCTCGGCCAACACCACGGATGTCTATGCATTCGTGCAGGAGGAGAATGGAGTCAAGACCCTTGTCACCGCTCTCGGCGTTTACCCCCATCAGGAACCGGGCATCGGGCCAAACAAGTACAACTTCGACGATAACGTCCTGTATCAAATCCACGTCGCTACCGGCGACAACCTCGCCGCGGGCCGAGCGAGCCTCAGTTACGAGTTCAAATTCGCCACCGCGTTCAAGAACACGAACACGGTGCTCCAATCGTACCTTGGTATCGTCACCAACGTCGCCGATGCGGCGCAGAACCTGGTGCAAACGTACACCGTGACGAGAGTCGATCACCGCCAAACCGGCGACGTGCGCACTTCTCTCGGTTCAGGGCTCGTGCCGCCGAACAATCAGGGCATCGCCACGCCCTTTTACAACCAGGGCGACGACGGTGAGAACCCCGCCAAAGACGGCGTCGCTACGGAAGCATCGTTGGACCGTTACACAGCACAAGCTGTGACGAAGCTCGGCAACGGCTATATTGCTTTCGCCGGGCAGCGCGACGATGGCTTTTATGCCGACATTCAGTCGATCTTCGATCTGTTACAACTTCGTTCTCCAGGCAAGGACTCCCAGGGTGGATACAATCTCCACCTGATGGCATTAGCTATCCCGGTCAGCGAACTGGGCGGCGACCAGCAAGTCGTCGGCGTTTATGCCACCACCAGCCGCCGTTCCGTGCGCATCCTGCCATCGAAGTCTCGCCAACCAATCAATGTTGGCGGCTGGGTTCAGGTGGGCCGTCAAGGCAACCCCCTCTTCAACGAGGGCCTCGTGGCCATTGCTGACAAGGACCGCTACAGTCGCAGCAGCCCCGAGGTTGACAACACGGTGTTCCGCAAATATGCGGAGAACCCTGAGCTGGCGAAGTTGATCAACCTGATCGTGTTCAAGGGCAATGGCCCGGCGCCCGAAACCAATCGCACCGACATCGCCGCCATTTACATTCCCGATCTGATCAAAATCGATCTCTCGACCGGCCCCTGCCGGCTGGCCGGCGGCGGTGCCAGTCATCCGAGCAACCCGGATGATCCCGGCTTTTCGCGCCTGAGCATTTTCGGCAACGATTTGCTCCAAAGCAGGATTCAGGACCCATTCGGCAACGGCGGGTTCATTCCCGGCGGCTGGCCGAATGGCCGGCGCTTTGGCGATGACGTGGTGGACATTGCCGTTTCCGCGCTCGTCAGCGACCTGCGCGGCCCCTTGGTCATCCGTGTCGCAGATGGAATCGACGGGGTAAGCGCGAATGACATGGCGTTCAACAAGGTCTTCCCGTACGAATCGACGCCTCAGAACGGACGCAACCACACCCATCCGTAAAACTCCTCAAGTCGTGCCGGCGGCGGTCCTTCTGGCCGTCGCCGGCGGTTTGACAACTGCTCCAATGCACACCCGCGAGACAGGCAATTCCGGCAGGAAGTATGTTTTGCTGTCACTGATCACATCGTTGCTTGTGACGCCAAACAGCGATGCCGGACGCCCATTGACGATTGACGACGCGGGTCTCGTCGCGCGCGGCGAGTTCGAGCTGGAGGCGGCTGTCAGCTATTCCCATGACGGTCCGCTGAGACATTGGGATTTCCCGCTCGCACTGGCCTATGGCGCGGCGTCTCGCTGGGAAATCGGCGTGGCAAGCGGCGGTCAATTGGAGGAACGGGCGGAACTGGAGAGCGACGACCGTCTGGTCACCGGCCTTAGTGACGTGGTTCTCGGCACCAAATTAAAATTCGCCGATCAAGAGAACCTCGGGGCCGATCATGCCGCTGCCTTGTCTCTAAAGCTTCCCACCACTCATCGCCGCAAAGGGCTCAGCACCGGCGAAGTTGACTATGACTTGACATGGATCGCCTCGCGTCGCGTGACGGAGAAGACAACTCTCCACCTCAACATCGGCTATACCTGGCTCACCGATCCGCCGCGCGAATCCCTTGACGATCTGCTCCACTACGGCTTCGCAATCACCCACAAGATTTCAGATCAGATCGAACTCGTGGCCGAAGTCTTCGCCAATACGCCTCCGGAGCGCGCGCAGATGACGGACATCTTCGTCAATGGCGGCTTACGCTGGCAGGCCGCGCCGAATTTGGTGTTGGACGCGGCAGTCGGCGCAGGCATTCGCGGCGAAACGCCCGACATCACAGCTACCTTCGGTTTTACTTGGGCTTTTGGCCTTAACCGATGAGCGAATTGCAACTCAACTGACAGACGCGCCAATCATGCACACATCGTTCTTACGCCCAATCAAAATGCTTTGGCTGACGGTCCTGCTGTGTACCGGCCTTATAGACGCGGCCTGCGCTCACGATCCTGGTCTGAGCACGCTTACTCTGAAACTGCACGGCGCCCAGCTCGAAGCATCCGCCACGTTCGCCCGAAAAGAGATCGAAACCTTGGTTGCTTCTCAACGGAATGCGGCGTCCGGCGATCACGTCCTGACTCAACTCGCGTTAGACACGCTTGCCATCGAACAGCATGGACGAGTCCTGAAAGCTATAGATCGCCGTGCGCGGCTTGACGGCCAGAACAACGTCGAGTTCCGGCTGACTTTCAGCGCAGATAGCGCCGGAAAATTGACAGTTCGTTCCCCGCTTATCGGCAGCCTTGCGCCGGGACATCGACAGCTCGTTTCGGTAATGGATGTCAAAGGCAACGTAATCGAGGAACGCTTATTGAGCGCTGGCACGGACCACGCCGAATTGGAAATGCGACCAACCCCGGGTGCCGCCGGCAGTGTGACTTCGTTCGGCGGATTCCTTGCCCTGGGAGTGGAACACATTCTCACGGGATACGACCACCTTTTATTCCTGTTCTCGCTGCTGATCGTCGCGCGGAGCTTGGTCGCGTCACTCAAACTAATCACCTGCTTCACCCTGGCCCACTCGATCACGCTGGCTCTGGCGACTTTCAATGTAGTGCAGTTGCCTGGCTCGATCGTCGAACCGCTGATCGCCGCTTCGATCATTTATGTAAGCGTAGAGAATCTCCTCCGGCGTGGCCCGGCGCGGGGGCGTTTGCTTTTGACGTTCGCCTTCGGTTTGGTCCATGGGCTGGGCTTCGCATCCGTGTTGCGCGAACTGGGCATCGGCGCGAGTGGCGCCGGAATCGTCATGCCGTTGTTGTCATTCAACCTGGGCGTCGAGCTCGGCCAAATCCTCATCGCGGCCGTCCTTCTTCCGCTGCTGTGCAAGGCCGAACGGCGGCCAGTCTTTGTGCGGCGTTGGGTGCCGGTATGTTCGATCTTGGTCACCCTCGCCGGCAGTTATTGGCTGATTCAGCGTATCTGGTTTCACTGACAGCCTCTGTCCTGGTCTCTTTCAATCGCAAATGTGAAATTTCAAATCCGGCCTTGCGCAGCCTTTCAAATCTCAAATATTCAAATTTCAAATCTCTCAAGCTGACCACACTGCCTCCGCCGCGCCGCAATGCATTATCGCAAATCGATTCTCTGTTTCCTTCCTTATCTCCTACGGCAATGCTCCCCTCTTAATGGTAATTCTTCGCCTCTCCTTTGCGCTCTTCGCGGTCTTTGCGTGCCAATCCTCCGCAATCCGACGACAACTTGCGCCCATTGCGCCTCTGCATCCAAACGATAAGTGCGATCTTTTACGACGAGCCAAAGGGAATGATAGACAAATCCGGCCTCGCGCCGCCTTTCAAATCTCAAATGTTCAAATTTCAAATCCCTCAAGCTGACCACACTGCCTCCGCCGCGTCCCGCCGCGTCACCGCGCTTTGCCTTGAGTCCAAATCCGGCGGGCGCAGAATGAGTGGGTCAGTAAGCTTTGCCTACGAGCGGCAGCGGTTCCAGGCCTCACGCTCTTCGCGTTTAAAAAACTTTTGAGCCCTTCCTTGAGCCTCCTTTGAGACCAGCTTCAACCTTCAGAATTCTTCCCATCCCTCCCATCCTTGAAACCAGCCCCGCGAACGTGAGCGATTCGAGCGTCAGAGTTCCGCCTTCAGGCGGCCTTCTTCCTGAAGCTGAAGAAACGCCTCGAAGTTCCGAAGGTCTTGGAGTGCGCCTGTCCTCTGGCGCTCTGTTCCTACTCCCCAACTTCAATATGCTA
>JAKEEH010000206.1 GCA_022616725.1 Limisphaerales bacterium
CGCGTCGAAGGTGCCGCGCGAAGCGCCGCCGGGTTGATGACAGACGGCACAGTTGCCGTGGAGATAGGAGCGAACGCGCGCTTCCGCCGGCTCGAGCGGACTGTGCCACATGGCGCCGCGCGGCAGCCGGTCGAGCGCTTCCGGCGAGAGCGTGGTTTCGAGCACACCCGCGCGCTGCATGGAGCGCAGCCAGTTGATCGGGCGCTGGGGGTCTCTTCGCCCAGGCGGAAAGATGAAATCCTGGACGGCGGTTGAAACCCAGTAGCTCGGATTGGTGATAGGGAAACTGATCCCGTCGTCCACGCCCGGGAACCACCACGGCAGTGATACCTTCTGCCGCAGGCCTTCGGTGGAAGTTTCGCCTGCCAAATCGGAAATGATTTCGAGTTCCCCGTCTTCGATCAGTTCAGCCAACTCAGGTGACTTCCAGCGATAGGCGGCACCATAACCGCGCGGTGCGCCGACGACGAGCAAGCGGGTTTCGAGCAATCGTGAGGTGCTGTCTTTGGTGGGCCTGGGCTGCCAGGCAGAGACGCCGAAGTTGCGCACAACCACAGCGCCGGGCGGGAGTTGGATTTCGTAGGCATCGTCGGAAAGTTTCGCGACACTGCCCGCGGGCAGATAGAGGCCGATGCTTTCGTGCATGAAGGGCAGCCAAGCGCGGCCGTTCAGCCAGAAGGGCCAGCGCTTGACGCCGCGAAAGCGGGCTTCCCAATCGGCGCGCGCGATTTGTTTTGGCAACGCAGCGGGGGTAGCCGGCAAGCCAAGCGCGGGGGTAAAAGTCGGTCGCGCCGGGTGCGAGGGCGGCTCCGCGCCTGCGAGCACGGAATCACCAATATACCGGATGCGAACGAGCGAGCCGGCGTTGGGCACGAACTTCTTCGGGTCACGCCAGATAGCACCGCGGTTGAGCACGAGCAGAGAGCCGTCGGCCGCGAGTTCGGTGGCAACAGGGCCGTTGAAGCCTTTCGCGAAGGTCAGGACATTGGTCGGCGCCTCCGGATCGAGAGCTTTGATCCAATGCCTCATGAAATCGGCGAAGAGAAATCTGCCGCGCCATTTGGCGGGCCACGCTGAAGCGCCTGTTTTGGGCAAAAAAACTCCACCCACGATGCTCTGCCCGATGAGAGGCGGATAAGCGTGGAGCGGTTGCACAAAGGCGGAGTTCGTGGAAAAGCCTTCGGCGCGCGGCCAGCCGTAGTTCGCGCCCGGCTTCAGTTCGTTCACTTCCTCGAACGCACTGCCGCCGACATCGGTGAAGAACATTCGTCCACCATCGGCGCGGGACTGGACGGCGAGACCGAAGCAGTTGCGGAGACCGAGCGCATAGATCGCCCGATACTTGCCCGTGGTCTGAGCAAGGAAAGGATTGTCATCGGGAATGGAGCCGTCGGGATTGAGGCGCAAAATCTTTCCCTGGAGCGTGGCGAGCTTCTGCGCGGGTTCACCGGCGGTTTGTTCACCGATCGAGACGTAGAGCTTGCCGTCCGAGCCAAAGCGCAACGGACCGCCCTGATGGCCGCCCGGCTGCGAGCCGCCCAGGAGGTTCTGGTCATCGCCTTCGAGCAAAACCTTCTCGCTGGCGGGATCAGCCACATCGCCATTCAGGGTGAAGCGGCTTAGGACGTGGTGCGTGAATGGCGACCTGGCGACGTAGAGCACAAACAGATGCGGTGAGTGTGGGAAATCGAGAGCGAGCGTGACGCCGACAAGACCACGCTCCCAGAAACTGTCCACGCGCGCGGTCAGATCGAGCGCCGGTGTGGGGAGAAGACGGCCATCCTTCCATACGCGCAGCGGGCCGGTCTGCTCGGCGATGAAGATGCGACCGTCGGGCGCAACAGCGAGCGCGGCGGCGGCATTGAGGTTGGTGGCGAGCGTGTCGGCAACAAAGCCAGGTGGAAGTTCAAGGGCACCGGCGGGAAAGCAGACAGTAATCAGTGAGACAGTGATGAGCGCGGCGTAGAGGCAACTGTTCTCTTGGCAAGGTCGAGAATCTGAAGCCTCATCCAATGGCTTCTTTGATTTGCTTCTTGGCATCCTCCCAGTCAATAAATTGAGCTTTGCCTTCGGCGATCAGCCGTTCCCGCTCATCAAGGATCTCTTTATGCCACTGAGGCACTTCCAACTTCTCTTCTTCACGACAGATGTCATCCCAAATCGCCTCCATAACCAAAAGTTTCTCATGGAAAGGCAATTTATGAATCTCTTCGAGCGCCGTCATATTCGAAGTTTCTACCGGCCAAACAATCCAGAGATAATGAAAGCGCCGGTTTTCATGATGCGCGTAGTGCGGCCGGCGAATCCATAATCAGCTCAACCGCCCAGTCTGTGATTGAAGTCGCTATCATGTTCCGCATGCCATTGTGACTCTCTAAGAATGCTCATCGTCGCCGTCCCAGTCCAGGCGCTCCGCCTTGCACAAAATATATGGGCTGCTTGCACCAATTCTCCAATCGTCGCACCTCACGCCCGAGAACTGCGGAATTCTCTGCAGCTCGAGAGACGATACGACCAAGATGTTCCTTGCATACGTCAACTTTGGAAGCGCCTTCTTTGACATTTCTGCGCATGGCCTTGAGGCCAAGAAGTCCCTCGCAGCCAACGTAGGGAGCGACAAGCTGCTCAAGCTCTACAGGCTGTTTCGGGTCAATAATCAGGGTCCTCTCCTTCATTCCTCCGCGCGGTCCAACTACAACCGAGAGGAAAATTTGTTCCTGTTGGTACGGAAAAACTGTGAAATGCACGGTTTCGCGCCCATGATCCTCGGAGTAAATCTGGCCATGAATGCAAGATGCCCATTTCTGGCGCACGAAATTTATCAATGCCAATTGCGACTGAATCGTCATGTTCTATGTTACGACTTGCGATTTGACACGCGACATAAAGAAGAAACTCAAGACTGTCAACTTCAAATTATGCGACTGTTGCTTACGAAAAGAGTTCTACGGGCGACAGCTTGAAATTGGGAAAAATGCGTTCGAGTTGATCGCCGGCACCACAGCGCGTGTCGGCCCCGCGGATGAATGAACTGAGTCGTTTCAAACCCATCGTTTGAGCCAAGCCCAGGCTTCCTGCTGCATTTGGCTGTTGAATTCGTGAGGAGCATCATAGAGGCGGGTCTGCAGGCGTTCTGGAATTCCGGCCTTCTTATAGCAGCTCGTGAGTTTGGCAAACGCGCTTTCAACCCCTTTGGGCTCAAAGAGCCCATCTTTCTTTCCGTTGATCACCAACAACGACCCAGGCATGGCCAGGCTGGCTACGTCCGGGTAGTCCAGATAGCGATAGAGTCCGGGCACGAGTTTGGTGTGGCCAATCGTATTCCTGACGTGACTTCGGAGTTGCGCTGGAAATGATGTCATCCAGCCGACAACCACTGCGGCCTTGATACGTTGATCGAACGCGGCCAGATGACAGGCGCGCAATCCGCCGACGGAGAGCCCGACGCATCCGATCCGGTCCGGGTCCACTTCCGGATGTGTCAGAAGGTAATCAACAGAACGAATATCATCCCAAAACATCAGACCTGCCCAGGTGAACCCGGCGGAGAAAATCGTGCGACCCACCAACTGCTCGTTTTGGCTGGCGCGTTGATTGAAGGCAGCAATGCGTTCCGCGGAGAGAGTGGCCGGCCGTTCACGCCAATCCGCCGGGTCATCATCCAGCAGCATGCGCCGTTCGCCCCAGTAGAACATATCGATGACCAGGACGACATAGCCCAGCCCAGCCAGGACCGAAGCGATGCTGTTGCCGCCGTAATAGGTGTTGCGCCAGTTCTTCAGCACCGGGGGATCATTCTCAGTTTCGACCAGTTTTTCTTTGCCCCACAAGTAGAAGCCGCCGTGATCGTGCAGGCCGATAATCGCCGGCATCGGCCGGCGGGCTCCCTTTGGAACGAGCAGATAGGCAGGAACGCGGATGGCCGGAGTTGTGTTGAAGTGGATCTTTTCGCGGACGTAATCCCCCTGATCGACTTTCTCGATGACCTCGGCCTCCGGATGGCAACGGGGCGGAGAATAGTGCAAGAGGTCGAGCACTTTTGCCCGAGCGCCCTGCTTCCACCGCTTCATGCTTTTGAAGCGGGAACTCAGAAAGGAGAGAGGAAAATCGGATTGGATGGCCTGGCTCTGAATGACGGGAAAAAGCGAACCCACGTCGGCGGCGCTTCGCGTCGAGGGCGTCGGAGCGGGTTTTGGGGCGGCGGCGGGACTTCTGGACCCGCCCGCGAGCAATACGACAGAACAGAAGGAGCCGCTCTGCAGCAGGAAACCTCGCCGGGAAAGAGCTTCGGTTTTCGAAGGCATGGTTGGTGTTTCGTTTCAGTGCTTCGGTGTTTCGGTAAAGTTCGGTCGTTCTTATCGAAAAACTGCACCGCTTGGCGAGTTGATTTAGAGAAAGCAGCGGATTCATTGGGGTTTTTGGATGGAGCCGCGAAAAAATGGTGCAGAAACGGTGCAGTTTTGGTTCCCGATTCAAACGGTGTTTCAGTGCTTTGGTGGACCAGTGCTTCAGTGAGCCAGTGCTTTGGTGCTTCGGTCATTGGTTCTTTCATCATATCGTTCATTTTCGTTTTGTCTCGGCGGCTGTTTCTCTGCTCCGGCCGGAGCGCAGGGCCGGAAATTTCCGACACAAACATTATAGGGCACGATTTTTGGGCAAAAAGGGGCGTGGCGGCTCTTGTCGGGTCTTGTCGCGACAAGAGCCGACAAGAGCCGACAAGAGCCGACAAAACAGGGCTTGTGTAGTTTGTTGGATCCACCCCGCTGAAGCAGGGTGTTAATGACAATGTGTTTCGTCGTATCATCATTTCTTTCTTTTCTGTTTCATCCGGTTTCAGTGTTTCGGTGCGTCCGTGTCGAGTACATCAGTGTCTCGGTTTTCAGTGTTTCAGTGCCTCGGTCATTCGGGTTGAAGCGTGATGAGTTGAGGGGTTGAAGGGTCGCTTCGGTAGGTCAGTGGTGCGGTGAGCCGGGAATAGTTGAATAGTGGGGCGGTGCTTCGGTGCTTCAGTGGTTGATGAGTCGTTAAATCGTGATTCGTTGGATCGTTGAACCGAGATTCCTTAGTTTCCACATCCGGCTTCGATAATCGCCTGCGCCCCAGTAATCAGCCGCGCTGCCAGCATGGGATCGCTCTTATCCACTTGAGCATGCACTTTGTTTTGGAACGTTTTCAGATGGCGCAGCCCGGCTTCGCAGTCACCTTTCGCAAACGCCTCCTCGGCGGCCTGCAGCGCATTCACGAGCGACCGCTTTCGTTGCGCCGATAAATTCGAGCTGTTCACTCGCAACATCAACAGCCCCGTTACCCCTTCGACGCCGTCGATTGTCATGGTAGCCGACACGTTTCTCGCGATGACAGCGGCGAATCCAAAATTATCGAAATACTGAAAAATGGCCCTCGGTATGCCCTCTTTGAAGTTTATCGACTCGGGAAAGTAATCGCCGATTACATGCGTGAACGGTGGAGTCACGTCCTCAAAATTCAGAATCACCGCAATCGGGTCGTCCTGGTTGCGCAATTGGAAATTCAGCCAGTCGTGGTTGCCTGCGTCGTCAGTCAGGAAAATCCCCACTGAAACCCCCGGGTCACGCGACCCATTAATCGAGTCATACATGATGCTGTGCGAACCCGCATTGAACCGAATCGTGAACCCGGGATGGCCTCCGGCATAGCTGTACCCGCCAATGGTGGGCTGCGGGTCGTAATCTTGCGGCAATTGCGCAAGGTCCACCTGCACCTGCCCGGTGATCGTGCTGCCGACGGTCACCCCCGGCAGCAATGACCCTTCAACCTGGGTCACCTGGCTGCTGAATTCGATGCGCAGCACGTGTGACCACGCCGGCGACACGGCCGCAACCAGAGTCGCCAGCCAAACAACGGTGTCTTTGGTTTTCATAAAATCTTCGGATTAAGAGCTCATACAAGTCGAAGGTTCGCCCGACATCGTATTCCGACTCTTCTTTTAACGCGGGCGAGTGGCGATTCTTTCGGAGAAAGGGGAGCGAGGCGGGGCTACCAGGTCGTGCGTCAGTGTTTCGGCAGATCGGCGAGTTGCGAATTAAATCGTGATTCGTTGAACCGTTGAATCGGTGAACAGCCGGTGTTTCGGTGAGTCAGTGGGGCAGTGGTTCGGTGGGTCAGTGCCCAGACAAGGATTCCAGTTCGGCGATGAAACGGGGCAAGAGCTTTTCCTTGGAGAAGTCGGCGGCGCGGACAAGGCAATCGCCGTTGAGGCGGGCGGGCCATTGCGAAAGGTCAGTGATGTGCTGCACCACTGAATCGACGTCGCCATGGCGTGCCCAACGGCAGAGGGAAGGATCGCCGAAGAGGTCAAACAGTTCGGAGATATGGCTCGGGCGGGGACCGATGTAGAGGACGGGTGAGCCGACGGTGAGAATATTGTAAATTTTGCAGGGGTGAATGGTGCCTACGAACGAGTCGCCCATCACGGCGACGTGGAGATCGGCGGCTGAAAGCGATCCGGCGAGTTCGCTTAGAGGTTGGTAAGGAAGGCAGAGGATGTGTGGGGGGCGGGGTTGAACCGTTGAATCGTTGAATCGTTGAATCGTTAAAGCGTTAAACCGTTGAAGCGTTGAAGCGTGCTGGGTTGAAGGGTTGAAGGGTTGAGGGGGGGAATCGGAGATCGTTCGTTGTATTTTGCGGAATTCGCTGCCGCCTCCGACAAAGCAGAAGACGATGTCGCTCCGGTCGGCCAGACGGGTGGCTGCCTGAAGCAGCGTGTCGAGAGGGTGACATGGGCTGTGATTGCCGGAATACATGACAACGAATTTCCCTTCCAATCCGTGTGCGCGACGGAAGTTTTGGCGGCCGAGTTCATCGAACCGGACATCATCACTGTGCGACCAGGGCGGAATGACGGCGATTTTCGGTTCGGCGATGCCCTTGGCGGCGATGCGCGCGCGCATAAACCGGTCGAGAGCAATTACTTTGTCCGCGCGGCGCAAGCTGGCGACTGACAATGCATGGAGCACACGGGTGCTTGGCAAGCCTTCACGCAACCAGCCGGCAGCGATGGCTTCGTCCGGATTGAGGTCCATGACCCAGTAGAGGAATTTCGCGCGTCTCCATTTCGCAAAGAAAGCGGCCATGAAAGAGATCAAAGGGGGCGAGGTCAGGGCGACGACTACGTCAAAGCGGGGCAACCGGAGCATTTTCCAGCAACACGAAAGCATGAACGTCGCGAAGTCCAGCCCACGTTTCCATTTGGCTCCTTTGCCGAACCCGGTGGACCAGACACGGTGGATTTCTATGCCGCGCCAGGTCTCATTCCTGGGAAAGCGTGTCGAAGGCTGGTCATAAGCGCGGCGGCTGGCGATGACGGTGACCGTATGTCCGCGCTCGGCCAACCGGATGGCAAGCTCGGAGAGGTACTGCCCGGTCGCCACCACGTCGGGGTGGAAGCTTTGATTGAGGAGAAGAAGGTTCAGTGTTTCGGTGTGTGAGTGGGTCGTTGAACCGTGATTCGTTGAACCGTTGAATCGATACGCAGTCGGTGTTTCAGTGCGTCAGTGCTCCAGGGAAATCAGGTTGTCCAATTGGCCGCGAACGGCGGCTTCGGCTTCGGCGAGATTAGGGCTGCCCCAGATGACAAGCTCCAGAGAGCGTTGACCGCGGTGACGGTGGCCGGCGAGGACGGGGCGCAAGCGGTTGGCATAGGTCAGATTCATGCTGTCAAACTGCTGGATGGTGGCGCGATCGTCCCAGAGACAGTAGAACACGTGAACCGGTCTGCCGTTATCGGTGAAGGTGTAGGTGCGGAAGGGGAGTTGCAGACCGTGGGCAGCGAATTGTTTCAGCTCCGAGCTTTCCTCCAATTTCCCTCCGACGGCGGTCAGGCAAATCTCGGGGGTGTGATTTCTGGCCAGGTGAACGGCGGTGCGGCCCGGCAACCAGCGCAAGAAGATCGCCTGCCAGCGCAAGCCGCGGTGGTCACGCCAGGACGCGTTCAATCCTTCGTCGTAGCGGAGGATCTGTCGCGCCTTCTCCGCAATCGGCAGGGTGCGAAAGTCCAGCGCCTCGCGGGGAACCTTTACATTCCACGCAATGCCTGGCGGCAGCCGCAACTCCGTTCGCCGATACCATGCTTCGATACCAACCTCGACCAGGGCGAGCCAACCTAACAAGACCAAGGCAAGTCTTTGTGCGCCGAGAGGCGGGCCGTGGTGGGTGGAGAAGTCGCGGGCCGTCGGCTGAGGTGTGGGCAGCGCGGACGGCGCGTTTCCTGCGCGCCTGGCGATCAGGATGGAGATTCCCCACAGGGTGATGAAGCAGGCGAGGATAATCGCGACGCCGGCCGGGTCGTGCCATTTGGATACGGCATCGATGCCGCGCGCTGAGGCGACGGAGACGAGAACGGAAGTACGAATCACGTTGAAGACAAATGAGAGAACAAACCCGAGCAGGCAAAGTCCGGCACGACCCGGTACGGACAGGCGAAACAGCTCACCCAGGAAGAGAGAAATCATAAGGCTGGCCTGAAAGGAGCGAATGCCACTGCAGGCCTCGTCGATTCCCAACACGCCACGGCTGATCTCGATCACATTGCCGTGCTGGATCGCAGGCAAACCGAACCAGCCGAGCAATTCGACTGTGGTGCCGACATTTGCCTGGGTCAGGCCCTGGACGGCGCGATGCTCGATGAAAGTCGGCCACGGGACGGCGACGAGAAAAAAACAAACCGGGAAGGCAATCGCGGCCGAGAGCTGTGGATTGAAGACGAAGCGGACCCAGAGAAGGGTGAGTCCTACAACCTCGAGGGCGAGCGTCCAGCTAACCAGTCGCCACTCCGGGTTTGCTTCCTCGACCAGGCGCGTGGGGGCGTAGAGGAGGGCGAGGAATACCAGTAGGGCGGTGTTTCGGTGGGTCGGTTGTGGTGAGTCGTTAAATCGCGATTCGTTGAACCGTTGAATCGGTGAAGCGTTAGACCGTTGAACCGTTAAATCGTTAAACCGTTGAATCGGTGAAGCGGTGGAAGGCTGAAGCGTTGAAGGGTTGAAGGGTTGAAGGGGCGCTGTTTCGGTGGGGCGGTGGCGGAGGCGCTCCCAAATGAGATAGGCGCAGAGGAACGGGACGGCCCAGCCATAGGCATACTGGGGGTTAACGGTCCACTCAACACGAAGATGGTTGATGAGGACAACCCAGAACCAGAGGAGGGGGATGAATGGGAGGAGGTGTTTCAGTGGGTCGGTGAGTCTGTGAATCGTTGAATCGTGATTCGTTAAACCGTTGAATCGGTGAATCAGGTGAAAAAAATGCTTGCAAGTCGAAGTGAAATTCGTGATCCTACAAGCCTTCCACAGTAATCTCCACTGACGGAGAACGACCATTTATGCGAAAACTCATGATCCACATTTTGGCTTTGCTGGTGATTCAATTAACCACCTTCCGTGCCGCGGCTGCCCTCATGGCGTCGGACGCGGCCAACAACTCCGCCTATGACAATGGCTGGCAGGACGGGGACAACGGCGGGTCCGGCTTTGGCGCGTGGGTTCTTGCATCGAACGGCGCTAACGCGGGACACATGATCGGCGATTCTACTGCTCTTGCGCCCGGGAACAGCGGCGCCAACATCAACACGGGCGGCGAGTCGTTCAGGATGTCTGGCCATCTTGGCCAATTTGCTACCGCGTTGCGCCCACTGAGCGGAACTTTGTCGGTCGGCGATACACTTTCGTTCGTGATCGCAGTGAATAACCAAAACGGCAGCAAAGGGTTCAATTTGAGAGACAGCGCAAATATGCCGATCTGGAGCTTCGACGTGCTCCCAGGCACGTACCAGGCGGGTGGAACTCCGGTGTTTGATAATGAATATGCCGATACCACAGCATTTCATTTCACGTTTACACAGAACGATTCGACTCTTTCGTGGACAATCAACCGGAGCGGAGATCTTAGTGGCGTGGAAAGTGGCACGGCAAACATTCCCGTCGGCTCGGTGGCCGGTATCCGGTTTTATGTTTCGGATACCCTCAACAGCGATCCGGAGAACAACCTGTACATCAACAGCATGTCGATGGCACCAGTGCCGGAGCCGGTCAATGTGGCGCTAATGATCTTTGGTGGCATTGCCTTTGCGAGTGCGGCCTGGCGACGCTGGCGCCGGTGATTCAGTGATTCGGTGCGTCGGTGTTTCAGTGCATCAGTGTTTCAGTACGTCGGTAACAACTGCAGATATGCACAAAGTAAACTCGTTTCGGGACCTTGAGGCCCTACCAGGCTGCCTTTGCTGTCCAACAGGAACTCTTCGGACTCAGCAAGCAGTGGCCCAAGCACGCAGATTACTCCCTGACGGACGAGATTCGGCGATCGTCCCGCTCGATTGGCGCGAATATTGCCGAATCGTGGGCGAAGCGGCGCTATCCGGCCCACTTCCTGAGCAAGTTGAGCGACGCAGACGGCGAGCTGCAGGAAACTCTGCACTGGTTAGACACCGCCCTCGCATGCAAATACGTTCCGGTGTCTGAACACCGGCGACTGCTGGATCGGTTGTCAGAGATCGGTCGCCTGCTTGGGGGCATGATCAACCGCCACGAATCCTTCTGCTTCTAAAGCACACCGACTCACCGAAGCGCCGGAGCTACCGCGTCAGCGGCGGGACGCCATATCGCAGCCAGTACCAGGCCAGCTTTGCGTATTCGCGCAAAATGACTCTGCGTTCGTATTCGTTCGGCCAACGGGGGCCCGGCCGGTCTGCGACTGTGGGGAGCGAGATAAATTTCATCTCGGGCGCGGCCTTCTGGAAGCAAGCCAACGCGCGGAGGGAATGAAACCACGAGGTTACAATGATGACACGCCTGGCTTTTTGTTGGCGCAACAATCGAATAGTGAATTCGGCGTTCTCCTTTGTGCTGGCGGAGTTATTCTCCGCGCGAATGACTGTTTCGGGCACCTCTTTGGCTACGAGCCAGTTTCTGATGTCAGCGCTGTCTCCCTCACCACTGATGATGAGACGGGGCGCCAGGCGTTGTTGATACAGTTGCATGGCGCGCTCCCGGCGGTAAACCCACTCGCCGCCAAGGACAACAATGACGTCAGCCGGAGAGGCGCTGTGCTCCGAAATCAATAGCGACTCTGACCAATAGAGTCCGGCAAAGATGGCGGCGGGGGCCAGCAGGAACGGCAGACTCGCGATGAGCGCGAATCGCAGCCAGCGGCGTCGCGGCTTGTGCGCGAATCCTGGCTTCATCCGGGGCGCTACACCTGTCAGGAGCTTTTCCATTTCTCCTCCATCAGCCGCAGCGACAGAATCGTTTCGGCGACTGTGCGCTGAAAGACGTAGTACCAACCGGGCCAGCCATCGAGGATGAGCCCTTTACCGAGCAGCGTATAAAAGAACACCAGCGCAGGAGCAACGAAGATGTACCGACGGATACGATCCCGAGCGTCAAGTTGATGCAGCGGCGTTTCGAGAAGATGCTTTGCTTCAAGCGCCGCATAACGATCTTGCGCCCAAAACCAGCGGCTCAACGGCTTGCGATCGTCATGGTCAATGCTGCCGCGCAGCCAGCCGATCGCGCCATCGATTGACAACTTCTGGGTGTGGCCATCCGGCACAAACCGGCAACAGGCCTTACGGAACAGCACGGCGCGGGGCGGATAGAGCGACCCTCGCAGCGCGCGCCCGTAAATGCAGTATCGAAAACGCGCATAATAGGCAGCACACTTTGCAGTTTGCGGGTCGAAACTCTTCAACTCTCGTGTGAGCTCTTCGCTCAACACGTAGTCGGCGTCGAGCGAAAGCACCCATTGACCCGAGCAGTGTTGCAGTCCGTGGTTCCATTGGCTCGTGTGGTCATTGAAGGCGCGCTGGATAAAGCGGGCGTTGGGGAACGTGCGCACAATGTCAATTGTTTCGTCATCGCTGAAGCTGTCCAACACGACAATTTCCTGCGCCCACTGCAAGCGCTCCAGCGTTCGCCTGATGTTCGGCGCTTCATTGAATGTCAGGATGAGCGGGGTTATGTCATCGCGCATGATTGCTTTCAGGACTTGTCGCCTGAGATAATCATCGTCATCCAAAGCCATCGCACTCGGCCCGCGGCACGGAACTGAATGTTGGTAAAGCCGCTTTCCAATAACAGCGTGCTGAGCGTGGCACGGCTCCAAAGCTCAATATGGCCCCCGTCCCAGAGCGGATTGGCATGTGTGTCCCATTTGCCCAGCAATGCCAACACAAGGTTCTTCACATAGCCATGATAGGGAGTGGTGCAAATATACCGCCCGCCGGACTTGAGCGCGCGAAAGCAGCCGCGCGCGTACGAGCGGGGATCGTAGAGATGCTCTACGACTTCTGTGCTGACAACGATGTCAAACGGCTCCTCCCCCAGATTCTCCAGCAATCGATCATCGGCAGGCAACACCTCAAATCGGCCTTGAGGGTGCGCTTTGCGCGCGATCTCGATTCCCTGGCGGCTCAGGTCAATTCCCACAACATTGCAGCCGCGCTTGAGAAACTCGCCACACGTGAATCCGTTGCCACAGCCGACATCCAGCACACGTGTTTGCGGCTTCAGCTCTCCTGCCAGCGCGAGCACGTGCGGCATAAATCGTCGGTGCATGTGCGATGGATCGGCAGATCTGAAGCCGTAGTCTTTGTAGCCCGACGAAACCATCGCATTCACATTCAACGCTCAGCGTTTACAATTTGTTCGTAGAGGCGTCGGAGGCCGCTTCCCATCGCATTCAAGGAATATCGTTCATTCGCGAGTGCACGACCGTTCGCGGAAAGGCTTCGCGCCAGGACCACATCATCAAGAATCCGGACCAAGGCTTTGGCGATCTCTGAAGGTTTGGCTGCCACGACCAGCGCGGCCTCGGCCTCGCGAACGGCATCCGAGATGCCTACTCCCGTCGTTAAAACCGATGGAATTCCCGCGGCCAACGCTTCTACCGCGGCGATCCCAAAGTTCTCGGAATACGAAGGCAGCACAAAAGCGTTAGCTGCCGCAAAGGCAGCAAGCTTTGCCGAGCCCTCGAGGAACCCTGTCCAGATCACGTCACCGGCGACGCCACATTTCTCAGCCCGTTCCCGCAGCATACGAACGAAGGCTTCGTCGCCGCTGCCTGCGATGACGAGCAGCGCTGCCGGGCGTCGTTTCTTTAGCTCGGCAAGTGCGTCAATCAACAAATCGAGTCCCTTCTTGGCATCCAGCCGCGACAGGAAGAGCACGATTTCCCGCCCTTTGGCCTGCGGCCAGCGTTCGACGAAACCGCTTGGAAGGGGCAATAACTCAAACAGAGTGAGATCAAGACCAATCGGCAAAACGGCGGCAGGCGCTGTAGCCCCCGCGTCCTCGGCTTCCACACGTTCCTGATCACTCGTGTAATGCATCGCAGCGGCGTGTCGAAGTAATGGCCCCTCAATGAACCGGAATGAGATTTGTTTCAGGATGCGCCGTCGCCGGGTCATGCCGTATCGATTCAATACACCCAGAGGGCGCACCACGTAGGGCACCTTTTGATGGCGCGCCGCGCTGGCGGCCGCTACGCTGGTGTGAGAAAAAAGCGCATGCACGTGAACGACATCGAAGGCGCGGACATTTCGTGACACCCAGCGGGAGAGCGGAAAAGAGCACTTATAGAACTCTGTTTGCTTGGGGAAGTAGAGGCGTGTTGCGCCGTTAAACTGGAGCGGGGTTGCAAGAGGCACGGCTTCGCGCCGTCCCTTTCCGGCATCGTCCGTCGCAGCCACCGTAACGTCGACGCCGGCTACATGGAGTGCTCGTTCCATCGATGGTATTGCGAAGCTGGGGCCGCCCTGGGTGGGCGAAAGAGACGGGATGACGTGGAGGACCTTCAATCAGTTCGCCCTCGAAGACCGATTAAATCCCATCCGGGCAAGCCAGTGTTGGCGCATCGATGCGATTCTGATCGATGAAATTCTCCAGCGCGAACAAGCACCAACCCCGATACCACGTCTGCAGCGGGACAGGCGTCGAATCATCGAGGCGCTTGAACACGTCGTTCCACTCGTCACCGATCCAGTCTTTGAATGGAAACACAAAGCCCTGCTTCCGACGATTGGCCACCCACTCCGGTATTTCCGGGACAGCATCTCGTAAAAGTCCCTTGCCCGAACGCAGCCGGATTGAAGCGGGTATCTTCACCAGCACGTCGATCAGGCGCGAATCAACGAACGGCACGCGCAGCTCCAGGCCCCAGGCCATGCTCATGACATCGCTGTCCCGCAAAAGCTGGTTGCGCATATAGTGCGAGATCTCCAGGTAGCTGACTTTATCCTCGGGAGTAGGCTGGGCCGGAACGCGAAAGTGCATAATGCTCTCATCCGGAAAACCCACTTCATCCTGGAAGTACGTGTTCAACAGGCGGGCCGCTTCGAGCGGGGTGAAGATGCCGCGCATCGTCCAATACGCCGCGCCGACGCTCGGCTGTCTCGAAACAAAAGTTCCCAACCGCCGGTGCCGAGGGCTTGAGAAGTGCCTCTGCACCCATCGCCCTGCTACCTTGCGCACCGGGCCCGTCAACGAAATCCAGCGGCCATACTTCGCCAATCTGGGAACCGTCGTGAAAGAACGGTAACCCCCAAACAGTTCGTCTCCGCCGAGGCCGGACAGCACGACGGTAGCGCCGCGGTCTCGCGCGCACTTTGACACGCAAAATGTATTAAACCCGTCAACGCTCGGTTGATCCAGGTGCGACAAAAAATTGCGCAACAACGCTTGCCTTCCGTCGCGCCCATCCTCCAGTCATAGTGGTCTGTTTGAAAATGATGCGCCGTGCGCGCCGCGACTTCCCCTTCATTTAACGCCGGCGAATCGAA
>JAKEEH010000207.1 GCA_022616725.1 Limisphaerales bacterium
ACAACGAATTAACAAAATGATATGAAATATTTTGGCAATGCTCCACCCAAGTGTTACCTATGTCTTGAACCAAAAGTGTTACCGATGTCCTGACTGCACCGTGGACTGCCCTGCCCACTACTCACTACTCACTACGGTAGTGAATTCCCCGCGAGAGACGCACGTAGCGGTTGAGATTGGCTTGCATCTCGATGCGCTTGGCCTCGTCTTTGCACGTCGCGATCGCCCGCTTTTGCTGCTGTATGGCCTCGGTGTGCTTGCCATTCTCCCAAAGCGCGCGGGCGTGGGTGTCCAGGACATCGGCGTCCAGTTCGCGCGTGAGCTGCAAGGCGCGTTGCGCGGCAAGAAGCGCGAGTTGGCGGTCACGGTGTTTGATGTTGCGATCGATGAAAATGCGCCACGAAAGATGGTTCAAGGCTTTCCAGTCGTTGGTCGCCTGGATCATCAATTTGCGCCCGAGGTCGGTGGCGTGCGCGATGTGGTTGGTCCGGAGCGCGCCAAAGTATTCCTCAATCAACTTCCAGTTTTCCGGGACCGTGACGTCGCTAACGACGAGCGAATTGGTTTTGGGGGCGGAGTTGGTTTGTGCGAAACATCGTGTGCTGCATTCGCACACCACGCCCGACAGGACGGCGATTATGGCGAGGATCGTGCCATTCAAAAAATGGCGTTTCATGCCGACAATAAAAGAAGGAAGAGAATGCGTGGACAATGGGGTCATGCCCTCCGCGCAGCGTTCGATGTTGAAGGTTGCGTGGTTTGACACCCTCTGGTTCCAAAACTAGTTTGTTTTATGAGCGTGGTATCAGAACAGTCGCCACAATCCGTCGTTTCGGACCTGCAGCAGCACGTGCTGGTGGATGGATTCCGCATCGTGATCGACTTGAAAAAGAGCCGCGGCTCCAAACTGGTTGACGCGGTTAGCGGGCGTGAACTGCTCGACCTCTACGGATTTTATGGCTCGCTTCCGCTCGGTTTCAACCATCCGCACTTTGATCGCCCGGCCGTGCAGCAGGATTTGCTCGAAGCGGCGCGGACCAAGGTCGCGAATTCGGACGTATACTCTGTTCCGTACGCGAATTTCGTGAACACGTTCAGCCGGGTGGCGGGCTTGCCGCCGCTGGAGCGGTACTTTTTCATTGATGGGGGCGCATTGGCGGTCGAGAACGCGCTCAAGGCGGCGATGGACTGGAAGGTGCGCAAGAACCTCGCCGCGGGCAAGGGCGAGCGGGGCACGGAAATCCTCCATTTCGAGCGGGCATTTCACGGGCGCAGCGGCTACACGCTCAGCCTCACCAATACGGACCCTCGAAAGACGGAATTCTTTGCCAGGTTCCCATGGCCGCGCGTGCCGGCGCCGAGCATCAACTTCGCCCTGCCGGAAACGGAACGCGATCAAGACGCCGCGGCACGGGAGAAGCTGTCTGAGATGCGCATTCGCCAGACCATTGCCGAACGGGGCGATGACATCGCGGCGATTATCATCGAACCGGTGCAGGGCGAAGGTGGGGATAATCATTTCCGCGCAGAATGGTTTCATGTCTTGCGCCGGATCTGTGACGAATCGGACATCCTGCTGATTTTCGATGAGGTCCAAACCGGCCTGGGCGCCACCGGCCGCAAATGGTGCTGCGAACACTTTGGAGTGCTGCCGGACCTGTTGGTGTTTGGCAAGAAAACGCAGGTGTGCGGCGTGATGGCGGCCCCGCGGTTGGACGAAGTGCCTGAAAACTGCTTCCGGCTGCCGGGCCGGATCAATTCGACCTGGGGCGGCAATCTGACGGACATGGTGCGGGCGACGCATTGCCTGCGTGTGATCGCTGAGGAACAACTGGTTGACAACGCGGCAACGATGGGCCGGGTCTTCCTGTCACGGTTGCGGCAACTTGCGGCCGAACAGCCGATTCTCGGCGCAGTGCGCGGGCGCGGGCTTTTGCTCGCCTTCGACCTGCCGGACACCGCGACGCGCGACCGGTTCTACAAGGGTTTGTTCGAAACGGGATTGCTGGCGATTCGTTGCGGGCCGAAGTCGATTCGGTTTCGTCCGGTGCTGGACGTGACCGCGGCGGTCATCGACGCGGCGATGGAGCTGCTGCGCGAGCAATGCCGGCGATTGCGTGAACCACTGCGGAAGGCGGCCTGATGAATGCGCTTCTGAAACGCCTCGGTCTGCGCCCCGAGAATCCCGGAGTGTTTGGCGGGGAATGGATCGGGAGCGGCCCCGTTGTCGAGAGGGTCTCTCCGATCGACGGCCAGTCTATTGCGCTCGTCCGTGAAGCCACGGCGAAGGATTATGAGATGGCGGTAGCGCGCGCCGCCAAAGCTTTCGTGAACTGGCGATTGACGCCTGCGCCGGTTCGCGGAGAGACCGTTCGTCAGCTCGGCAATGCATTGCGCGACGTGAAGTCGCACCTGGCCCGCCTGGTGGCGATCGAGACCGGCAAAATCATCGTCGAAGCCGAAGGCGAAGTTCAGGAAATGATCGACATCTGTGACTTCGCCGTCGGCCTGTCGCGGCAGCTTTACGGGCTTACCATCGCCTCGGAGCGCCGCGGGCACCGGTTGATGGAACAATGGCACCCGCTGGGTGCGGTTGGCGTCATCACTGCGTTCAACTTCCCGGTCGCCGTCTGGAGCTGGAATGCGGCGCTCGCGTCGGTCTGTGGCGATTCGGTCGTGTGGAAACCTTCCGAGAAGACGGCCTTGTGCGCCATCGCCGTGACGCGAATTGCCGAGCGGGTCTGCCGCGCCACGGGAGCCGATCCGGCGATCTTCAGTCTCATCGTCGGTGATGGCAAGACGGTCGGACGGCGGATGGCTGAGGACCGGCGCTTGCCGTTGATCTCGGCCACGGGGTCGTGCGCGATGGGGCGCGCCGTCGCGCAGGCGGTCGCCAGGCGCACGGGACGCACGCTGCTCGAACTGGGCGGCAACAACGCAGTCATTGTGACTCCCAGCGCCGATTTGGACCTGGCGGCGCGCGGGATCTTCTTCGGAGCGGTGGGCACGGCGGGGCAACGTTGCACGACCACGCGGCGGGTGATCGTGCATCGGTCTGTCGAGAAGGCGCTGCGGGAACGGCTCGTGGGCGCGTATCGCAGCCTGCGCATTGGTAATCCTCTTGACAGGTCGAATCTGATGGGTCCGCTGATCAATCACGACGCGGTCGTCAGCGTCGGCAAGGCGATGCGGCAATTAGAGCGGCAGGGCGGGAAAGTCATTTATGGCGGCGAACCGCTTGGCGGTCCGGAATATCCGGGCGGCTGTTACATGATTCCCTGCATCGCCACCGCCCGGAGCGATGTCTCCATCGTCAAGGAAGAGACGTTTGGGCCGCTGCTTTACCTGATCCCGTACGACGATTTGGAAGAGGCAATCACAATGCAAAATGATGTCCCGCAGGGGTTGAGCTCGGGTATATTTACCAATGACCTCCGCGAAGCAGAGCGTTTCGTGAGCGTGTCCGGGAGCGACTGCGGGATCGCCAACATCAATGCGGGGACGTCGGGCGCGGAAATTGGCGGTGCTTTCGGCGGCGAAAAGGACACCGGCGGCGGGCGCGAAAGCGGCAGTGATGCGTGGAAAAACTATATGCGCCGGCAGACGAATACGGTTAATTTCTCGGGGGACCTGCCGCTGGCGCAGGGAATCCAGTTTGGAGAATGACAGCGACGGAACGCGAAAAACGGTTTGACTGGCCGCTCTGTTACGACGCGGAGGAGCGGATTCTTGGCTGCCTTGAGACATTCATCTCCCAGTTTTCGTTTGCGGCGGGCCTTGCCGCAAGGATGAGAGATGCGACGGGCACACTATTCATCGATTGGGTCGATCATTGGGTCATGTCGCCGACCGTCGAATCGGAGTTATCCCGAGTCGGATACCGACATGAGCATGGGGTAGAAACGATGGCAGGACAGCGCGCATTCTGGCATCCTGAAGCCATGCTCCCGCGGGTGGTCCTCGATCCCGCTGTTGGGCAGAGTCACGCGCCATTCAGCGTCGTATTGAGGGTGGATAGCATCGCCGACTTTTTTGCGATTCACGATTTTCCATTTCACCCGCGTGGCGCGCCTATGACGCGGTACCGCAAAGCGGTGATCACACGAGAAGCCGGAGGGCCGGAGTTGGGGATCGCAGAACGTCGAGGCTATCGCGGCTTTGTGCCAACAGAACACGCACCGGCTGCGAGCGCAGCCTTCCTAAGGGCACACGAACTCTGGCGCACACGCAATCGCCGTGCGGAGAACGACAATTTTCAGGAGACACACGCCTTGCTTGACGAACTTGTGAGCCGCGTTGGACGAGACGGGGCATGCCATGTGGTCTTTGCCGAGGAGCGCCTCTATTGGGAGCGCCGCAACCGTGCCGCGCAGGTGCAGAAACGCCGCCAGGACCGCCTTGGGCTCGGCTGGGCGAATCACGACCATCACACGTTCCGCTCGTCGCGCGATCATTTCGTCGATCTGATGAAGTGCCTGGAGAAACTCGGCTTCGAACGCCGGGAACGTTACTACGCCGGTGCGCAAGCCGGTTGGGGCGCGCAGATCCTCGAACAGCCGGTCGAGGGAATTGTTGCCTTTTGCGATGTGGACCTCGAACCCCACGAGACGGAGATTGACTTTTCCCGCCTTGGGCTGCCCCCTTCTAAACGGCTGGGCACGATTGGGCTCTGGGTTGGTCTGCATGGCGAGAGCTTTCTCGAGGCCGGGATGCACCACCTGGAATGCCGGTTCGATCACGCGCTGCTGCGCGAGCAGTTGGCGGCCGAGAACGTCAACACGATGACTCCGTTCTCCGATTTTCCATTCCTGAAACAAGCCTTCACCGAAGGCGAACGCTGGCCGGTGCGCCGCGAACGCGCCGAAGCGCTGCTCAAGCGCGGCCATATCGACCAGGCGCAGTTCGACAGATTTGTCACCGAAGGCGCCATCGGCAGCCACCTGGAAAACCTCCAGCGCAAAGGCGGCTTCAAAGGCTTCAACCAAAAATCCGTCAGCGTTATTATCCAGGCGACTGATCCCCGCGCCCAGCCGCCCCCTGGTAGCTGACCACAGGCGCGCCGCCACAGAGCGGCTGGTCGGGTGAAGCCGGCGCCAGGACCGGGAAGCCATCGACGCTGCCTCTCCCAGGTTAACTCATCCTTCCGGATTGGGTTATTCGGGTGAATCAGGTCCAACCATCTATAATATATACATGCTAATACATGTAATATATGCTTTGCGTTATAGGCTATTTTTATTGCTCAATTATTCTCATAATTTATTAGGCTTTAACGCTAAAGTATCAATGGCGGCTACCTTGATACCGGCCGCAGACAAGATCGTTTATAGGGCATCCTGAAGCGAATAAACGCGGGCCAGTTTTTTCTCCTGTTTGCCAATTTATGGCAGGGCGATCACTCGGTAAAACCTCTGGATCCCTGGCGGCAGGGGGTGAAAGCGGCTTGTGATCGGGCTGGTTGCCGTGACCTCGCCTCCGACGTTGTTCCAGGCGGGTTCGTGCAGCGCGGATTTGAACTCGAGTTGATAGCGGTCGTTGCGCCGCGAACGCCACGTCACCGTGATTCCCGTCGGGCTGATCGTGTTTGAGATGATGTACGGCGCCGAGTTGACGACGGCACCCAGCGTTACGCGGTCGCTGCGAAATTTCTTGAAGTTCGGCTCCGGCAAAAACTTTGCCTGGATGTCGTCATTGTACCATATCCGCCGCCCGTTATCGCTGATGATGTGGATTTCATTCGTGGCGTGAAACGGACCGGCAGGCAACTCGACGATGGCCTCGGGATTCATGCCGGTGAGGTCGGCAGCGCGCTCCTGGGGCTGTTCATCCGGGTTTCCGCTCCAAGTGAACAACCGGAAGTCGCGCGGGTACGCGCCCGCGTTATCATAGGACGTGCCGGCCACAATCAGGTAGCCAAAACCGTTGCCTTCGATGCTGCGCACGCCGCGCTCGAACAGGTCTAGCTCAATCGGCGCGCCGAACTGCGCGGATCCCGGCGGACCGTCGCTGACTGCCACGGTGGTGAAATTGACGACTGGCACGAGCAGCGCGCAGTGCCGGTTGTCGGCGGGCACGATTGGAGCTCGCAACGCGACCCACGCGGTCGTAGTGCTTCCCGGGGCCATGCACAGCCCCTCGATATTGAAGCCCATCGGGGTTTTCGGATCGACGCCTTCGGCGGTGGCTTCGGCCAGGCCGTAATAGTTCGCGCCTTTACCATGGCCGTTGCCCGCATCCCAGTTCACGAGGTCAAGTTTGAGAGAATCATAGCGACCGACGTAAGTGAGAGCGCTGGAAGCTCCGGAGCCGGAAATATCTGTACCAAACACTCTTGACCGATTCGTGCGGCCCTCGGCGATATTGGCGTGCGAATGCGCGCCTATCCAAAAAATCCGGTTGCCGACGCGCGTCGCGCCCTCGATATCGACTTCGCGTGGCCGGCCATTCTCGATGTCAGTGAGACCCAGGAAGGGCGTCATGTTGAATTGAGCCAGCGGAGCGCCGGAGAGATTTCGATTGTAAATGCGAATGATCTGGTTCTCGTCGTCTCCCACCCACATCAGGTTCGCGTCGATCGGAATCGCGGCCGAGGCATCCGCCGTGCCGGTGTGGAACACACCGCCCGGGCGGCCCATTTCCGAGGCCGCGTACGGAAGCTCTACGATGTTGGTAACGATGCCGTCGCTCACACCAATGTAAATGGTCGCATACCCAACCCCGATTGGATTAATTGTAAGAGTGCGCTGGCCGCCAGGGCCGGCCGCGATCGACAGATTCGCGCTCGGCACGACCAGCGGGTTGGCGCTGCTCACGCCGATCGTCAGGCCAGAAAGCCCGCTTTCGGCGTCGTTGATCGAGAATGTCACTTTCGGGTTCGTCGGGTCGCCGATGACGCCGGAAATGGGCGCAATGGGCGTTACATTCGGGGCGGTGTTGTTGAAAGAACCGGGCGAGAGCGGCGTCCCCAGCGGGAAGTTGGCGCTGACGTTCCGGGAGTCGTAGGCGAGCGTGGCTGGGTCGGAGCCGGCCAGGTCGCCGCAATACCAGGCCGCCGCGGAACGGGGCGTCAGGTTCGTCGAGAAACGCGTCGCCGCGTCCGGCGTGCCTTCGGGTTGTGTCAACACGACGCCGCCGTAAGTGACGTCATTCGTGTCGCCGTCCGTCCACGCCACTGTGTCGATCAAAATTGTTCCCTGAGGCAAATCCTCGAGCACCCCGTTGTCGCCTCCGTCCAGGTCTTCGCCTTCAACGGGCATCGAGGGGGCGCTTGCAAGAAAGAACGAAATCGTGCCGTTGCCGAGCGCGCCACCGGGGGTGCCCAATTGGTTATCCAGCAACACGGTGGTCGTGGGCGGGGTGGTATAAGGATGGCCAGGGGCGGCGATCAGCAGCAGGCCGCTCGCGCCGAGCGTCGTCCCAGTGAGATTCACAACCATCGTCGCCGTTCCAGGGTCCGCGCCTGCGTCGCCCTCGATGACGACCACATAAATATCCTGCAAGTGCGCCCCCGGCGTGCCTCTGATCTCGATACACTCGGTCGGCGCTTCGTTGGTGCCGGGCGGGTTCACCTTGAGTTCGCTCAGGAGGACAAATTCGTCGTCGGCGATTACGGCCCCCACTGTCGGCGCGAGGGTGCCGGGCGGATAGCTTGCGGAAGTGGAACTGCTGATCGAATGAACGATTCGTCCGATGTGATTTGGCATTTCGATCAGGTTGTCATCGACCGCGCGCAGCGTGATCGTTTGTGGAGTGGTTGAGCTGAGGTTGATCGTGCGGGACGCCCCAAAGCTTGCCCCGCCATCGGAGCTGACCTGCGCCTGCCCGTCGGTCGTGCTGACCAGCAGCGTCACTGTGCCGTTGGGCGGTGTAGCGAGCCCAAGCCCATACGAATCCATCACGCCGTTCTCAGCCAGCACCGTCGAGTTGCCGGAGTGCGTCACGACGATCCCAGGCAGGACTGGTGCGCCGAAGTTCGGCGCGCCGATGTGGTTGAGCGGCTGTGACGCCATTCCGCCAGGGGCGGTGTTGCCGCTGCTTCCGAGTGTCCAGTTTGGCGCGCTTCCGCCGATGCTTCCACCGGCGACCCACTCCGTGTCCGCCCACCCGATTGTGTTCCCGGAACGCGCCACGTAATCAGCCGTGAATCCTACCGGGACGATCGTGCCGGACGCGATGGCCGCGGGGTTGCGCCGGAAGTTGATGAGCCCGTAACCGATGTCGCCCAGCCCGTCGTTGTCGAGCACTCCCACCCCATCCAGGATCGTCCACGTCGCGAAAATTGGATTGTCAAGGGAACCAGTGTTTTCCATGTCCAAATCCGTTCCCGCCGCCGGCGCCAGGCTGGCTTGAAGCAGAAAAAACGTGATCGACGCGTTTTCGATGTCCGTTCTGCCGGAGCGTCCGCGATGGCCGGCGGTGCTGTCGGAACCGCTCCCCCAGCCGGGTCCGTTCGTGTTCACGACGAGCGTGGCGTGAGCATGCGCGACATAACTATTGGAATTCTGGGCCAGCACAAGGAAGCCGTTGCCCCCAATCGTCCGGCCGGAAAGGTCGAAGACGTTCTGGATCGTCCCAGGGTTCGCGTTCGTGTTCCCCTCCACCGAAATCAAGTAAATGCCCATTGGAAGCGCGGAATTGGGCGTGGCGCGAATTTCGACGTATTCATTGGGGGTGTCGCCGCCGGGCGGATTGAACAGAATCTCGCTGATCCATGGGCCCGCCGCCCGGCTCGTGATCGTGGCGAAGGCAAGAAGCCCCCCTAGCGACAGCCCGATAAAACGACAGAGCCTCGCCAGAGCCGCGCGCCTTATAACGGGTGAGTCCAACGTGTTTGTCCCCTAAAATAACCATTAAGTATGCACGAAGTCAAAGTCACCACATTAAGTACATTAAGTACAAACACGCCGGCCAAAAAATCGAACGAGGTCGAAGTATTGACTGTAAATGCTTCTAGCGCAGCAGTTTACGTTTGCAGAAGCTGATTAATCGCTTGATCTTGTTCGATTTCGTACAGGTATCACAGCCAACTTTCGGCGCCGAGTGAGATCACTCTCGTAGCGTACTGCCGATGCGCCTCCCTCGCGGCCTCACAGTCGGATCACCGCCCCACTGATGACGCCCTGTTCAACGCTTGGAAGCCACCTCATCGGCTTGTCTCCGGCCTTATACCGGGGCTAGATTCTCTCCGATGAACTGTGAAAACACTGGAGCAGGTGACACGGGCGCGGACGCGCGCTTGCGCCGTCTCGAACTGGCCCGCCAGGCTTTCAAGGATTTTCATGCTCAGTGTTTCTGGTCTTATCGCGAGGACGCCGAAATCACGGAGGAAAAAATTCCTTTTATCATCAGGAAGCTGCGCGAGCACGGCGGTATGGCTGGCTACAGGGTTGCCTGGGAATTATGCCGTTAGGCCGCTTTGAACGCGAAGTGTTACGCCTGCTCGCTGCCAATCGCAGCCCGGACAGCTTCGTCGCCGGAGCTACGGTTCTCAATCAGAGCCCTGCATCTCTGCGCACGTCCAAAGACGTTGACATTTTCCATGACACACTCGAAAGCGTCGCTTTCTCGGCCGATCGGGATATTGAAACGCTTCGCAAGGCCGGTTATGCAGTGCATTTGGAGCGGCCGCACGAAACTTTTCGTCGCGCGATTGTCGAACGGGAGGGCTGCCGAACCAAAATGGAATGGAGCTTTGACAGCGCATTCCGATTCTTTCCTGTTGAGGCAGATCCCGAGCTCGGCTGGCGCCTCAATTTTTGGGACGCGGCCGTCAATAAAGTCCTCGCCTTTGCTGGACGCTCCGAACCGCGCGACCTCGTGGACGTGCTTGAGTTGCATCAAAATCACTTGCATCTCGGCGCCCTGGCATGGGCCGGGACAGGCAAAGATCCGGGATTGACGCCTGAGGCGATTATCCAGTGGGGCACGCGCAATGCAGTCTTTCGCCCCGACGAACTCGAAGACCTCATCTTAAGCCAGCCTGTTACTCTTACCGAACTGAAAGACCGCTGGCTTCAAGCAGCACGACAGGCTCTTGATCTCATTGGGGCATTGCCGCCGTCGGAAGTCGGCTGCCTCTATTTGGATGCAGCCGGTAAACCGGTCAGTCCAAACCCCGAAGCTCCGGAGTTTAGAAGCCTTGTTCGCCATTTCGGCAGCGTAAAGGGCGCCTGGCCTCGTCTCGCTTAACATCGTTCGGTCTGCCGCCGCTTCCTTGATTCGCTTTTCTCGCGCGCTTTCAGCAACTTCGCCAGCAACTGCCGCTTCAAATCTTCGAAATATTCGGCCGAGTGGTCGAGCCCCGCTGAACGGGCGTAGCGGATGAGCGGTTCAAGCAGCCACATTTCCGTTGGCGTCACATCCGCCGCCAGTTCACCTGTGCGCAGCCGCAAGTCCACCCACTGCAGGCTGGACGGAATGTGCGAGCGATGCAGTTCGAGTGTCTCACGGAGGGGCTGGTAAACTTTCTCGAATTCGTCGGTGCGCCCGTAAGCCTTGACTGCCTTTCCCACCGCGAACACTTCCGAGGCGAGCCTGCGAAATTCCGGTTCTCGTTCTGGAGCCAGAATTTGCGCTACCGTCAACGGCTGGAAATTCCCGGCGTCGTCGATGGCGTAAAGCTGGCCGAGGAGATTGGTGGCGAGGTTGATGATGCCTTTGTTAAATTCCAGGCGCGTTGCAGAGCTGTTCACGGCGATTTCGTACCATCCCCCGCGCGCCGAGAGCAGCGCGCAACAGCGCTCACGGCAATCGGCGTCGCCGCCAGCCAGCCGCGTGATCCCTCGTGGACCGGGCCGATAGATGGCTTCCGCGCCAGTGCCTTCACGCACGCCCGTTTGGATGGTCACACCGCGTAGAAACCGTCCGACAATGCGCGGCATCAGGTCCGGCCAGAGATCCGGCAGCCGCCCCAGTAGCGTGGCTTCCTCCAGCTTTTCAATGAAGATCTGGCGCAAGCGCTGAAAATAAATTCCGTTGGAGCT
>JAKEEH010000208.1 GCA_022616725.1 Limisphaerales bacterium
CGCCGAAGCAAACGCGAGAAAGAACAAAAAGCCGCCGACGAACAGCGCGGGATGATGCGCCGTGAAGACCGTCCAGCCCAGGAACAGAGAATGAATCATTGTGATCCACGCCGGCACCGGGTCAGTCCGTTCCTCCCAGCGTTCCTCGGCGGTCACGGGCGGTTCGTCGGGCTTCAAGGCAGCGAATTGTTTTCGAAACCACGCGTAGTACAGCAAATTGCTCGCAACCACCGCAGTTGCGGCTTTCCAGCCGAATACCCCGAGCATGTGAGTCGTTCCCCAACCCCAGGTGCCGGCAACCATCAACACTGGCGGGGCGGCGAAATGCGTCAGGGTGCCGCCGATCGAGATATTCACAAAGAGCAACCCAAGCGTGGCATACGCAAACATCCGCGGCGGCTGAAATTCGTAAAAGCTTCGCGCCAGCAATAGCGCTGAAATTGTCATCGCGCCCGGCTCCGTAATGAAGGAGCCAAGGAGCGGACCAATGGTCAGGATTGCAAGCCAGGAAGCTGCCGGCGTGCCGCCGCCGATTCTGGCCACCAGTTGCATGGCCTGTTGTGCCGCCATGAGGATGGGCCGCGTCGCGGCAATAGTCATGATGACAACTACGAAGAGAGGCTCGGTATAACGCACTTTATGGCCGATGTAATGCTGGGCGGTGTTCCAGTCTTTCAGAATCAAAAACGCGAACAGCAGCGGGACAACCCAGATGCCGAAAATTGCCTCCACTTCGCCAAAGAAGTGGGCGGCCTCGGCTTTGAAACTTACTTCATCAACGGCGTCCTTGTACGGCTTGGTGGCAATCTCGTCACGCTGTTGCACCTTGGCGCGATGCTCGTCTCGCCAGCGATGCGCCACGTGCATGATTTTAGAAGCGAGGAAGGTGTGAATGATCGCCAGCCCGAAGATGATGGTGGCAGCGAGGTTCAGTGGTTCAGCAGCCACGCGATGGCGAAGCTTCGCCATGAGCGGGAGCGGTGTGTCTCCATAGCTCTCCAGTTGCGGCGGGAACTGTGGGACATCCTCTGCGGCGCTGCACAATGTCAATGTGCAAAGCAGCCATCCCATCGCGAGCCAGAATTTCACGCGGCGGAGCATAGATAGAGGGGTTGCCGCTCGCAACGATATGCGGGTGCACTGGCCCGCTGCGACAGAACAAGTTGCGCCAACTCCGGGCAGCGGGTCAAATTCGCCCGACAATGCTGATGCACATCCTTCTGTTGCTGGTCGGGCTGGCGCTCCTGGCGAAAGGCGGCGAACTGTTCGTGGCTGCCGCGGTCCGACTCGCTGAGTTCTTGAGAATGCCCAGAGTGGTGATTGGGTCGACGCTGGTGAGCCTGGCGACTACGACCCCGGAACTCGTTGTCTCGATCATGGCTGGCGCCAAGGGGGCTCCGGAGTTGGCGGTCGGCAACGCGGTTGGTTCGTGCATCTGCAACGTTGGGCTGGTTCTTGGGCTAACCGCCGCTTTCAAACATATTGACGTCAATCCAGCCGCCTTGCGGATTCCGCTCATCGCGATGTTTACTTTTGGGGCGACGCTAATGCTAATGACCCTCGATCTTGGCCTTTCCCGACGGCAAGGGATGACGCTTATCTGCGGAGGGGCAGTTTATTTCGTCTATGATTTCGTGAAGTATGCGCGCGACGTCAAGCCATCGCACATTGCCGAAGCGGCGGTCATAGAAGCTGCGGCAACGAGCAGGCTGGACTGGTTTCGCGGCAAACCGGGAACGACTGTGCAATTCCTGCTGGGGGCCGGAACAGTCGTTCTTGGCAGCCGGGTACTGGTCGATGCGGCAGTCGCACTTGCTTCAGCTCTGGGTCTCCCGAGCATACTTATCGGTCTGACGATTGTTGCCGTGGGTACATCCCTGCCGGAGTTGATCACGGCCGTGACGTCGTCGCGACAGGCGGTGAGCGACCTGGCAGTTGGCAACGTGCTCGGCGCTAACATTGCGAACCTGACGATCATCGTCGGGACGGCAGCGGTGCTTTCCGAAGTGACAATGAGGAGGGTGACTCACTCGTTCAACTTCCTGGCACTGCTCGGGCTCTTCGCCGTACTGCTGTGGATGCTCCTGAGCGAGCGGCGCGTTTCGCGCAAAGAGGGCGTCACGCTGGTAGTGCTGTACAACTTGTACATTGCTGGGCTGGTGCTGCTTTCGGCTGCGCTGAAGTGAGTACTTCCGAGGTGGCAGCCGACGCGGCATCGTGCAGCCGCCCTAACTTAAATGTTGAGGTTACTCTAGATTCAATTGGTCGGGATTTATCTGCAAATCATGGCAGGCGTGAATGAAAGATGATGCCGACCACGCTTGGAAGCATTTGCCCATGGGCCGGCCAGTGCGGCTGTGGACCCATTCATTGAACTCCCATTCTTGATTCCGGCCCAGCCGGTTGACATGGGCCAGTTTCAGAAGTTCCCGGCAGGCAACATCGCGCAATCCAAGCCGGTGAATAAAGCGAACCCACATCCCGCCAATAAAGGGCCAGATGCCGCCGTTATGGTAGTGGCCCGGCAGATTCAGCAGGTTCACCGTGTAATACGAGCGCCAGTCCGGATCGCCCGATTGCACGGGAGGGTAGAGGTTGACGACCGGATAGGGCTCATTGACACCGACGCCCCACATGAACTTGAACGCCACACGTGCGCGATCCAGATCGAGGACGTGGCCCAGGAACGCCTGGAGATTACCCAGCACGTCGCAGCGCCAACTGAACCCAAATGGAGTGATCTCGGCCAGCAGGTAGCTTGAATCACCAACCGAATACTGCTGCTGCGAGAAGAACTGGTGCCTGCTTTCCACAGCTGCCTTGGTGGAGGGCCAGAAGGACGTCAGGATTCTCCCCCGAATCACTTGCGCCCGGCGCAGCCATACCGCCGCGTCTTCGAATTTCTCCTGAAACTCCAGCAGCCGCCCATAGCCGACGGCGGCGCGGTACCACAGCACTTCGTCGTAGAGGACATGGTAACTGCGGCCAAACAAGTCCGTCCAATCGCCCGCTTCCGGGATTTCCAACAACCCATCGTTGTTGCTGTCAAGCGCGCAGAGCCACGTCATCACCTTATCCAGCGTCGAGGCGTACTCGCGCAACAGCTCTGACTTCGGATGTTTTCGAATGTAGAGGTAGAACGCCACAATCATCCACAACCCGCTGTCCACCGAGCAAATGCCGCCCACGCCGCTGTAGTCAGGTTCTCCCGTGTCGATACGCACATTCGCCGGAATCTGGCCGTTGGAAGCAATGTGGTCGAGCAGCGTGCGCAACGTGGCCACTTGTGCCGCAATCACTTCCGGGTCGGGCAGATCGATCGTGCCGGCGATTACAATCGCCCCGTCCCGCGCCCACACGCTGCGATAATTTACGTCGGTTCCGGTCACTTCGTTGTCGGTGATCGAGCAGGCCGAGAATCCCACCGGCGTAATGTTTTTACGCAACGCGACCAGGGCGCGGCGGTAGCATTCGTCGATGAGTTCCCGCTCGTCCGCGCTCAAGGAGGTGAGCGCCTCCTGGCTGAAAAGCCGCCGCAGTCCGGGCTCGAGCTCTTCGGGGCTGGCCGCCGCCAGGTCCAGCGCCGGCGCGCGGGAGATCACCCCAAAGTGTTCAAGCCCTTCCAGGACGCCGTCGGCAAGCGTCCGCGTGGCATTAAAGGTCGGGACCTGGACGACAGCCTCGATTAGCTCAGGGTGCGCGTTCTCAACGACGATTCCCCGCACGCCGGGGATCAGGAACATGCTGCTGTCATTCCCAGTGTCACCGGCCACGAGCACCCCTTCGTAAGGAATCCCCAGATCATTGCAGAGCCATTCCAGGGCATGTCCCTTATTTGTCTTGGCCGGCAGCACATCGAGGTCCCGACCGCTGGAATAAACGATTGTGACCTCAAGCCCCGCCTCGGCCAATGCGCGCTCCAACCCCGCAATCACCTCGCGGGGAGCTTCCCGTAGATACCAACTCGATTTGTAGGGGTGGAGAAACTCCGGCGGCTGGCGAGTGACACCAGGGAAGTTACTGAGGATGCGCTCAACCGTCGGAAGATCCCATCCCTTTTCAAATGCCTCGTCGTATTTTGCTACCGGCTGTTTGCTCTTCGCATCGAACAGCTGAGTGCCAACGCCGGCGATAATGTAATCCGGCCAGGGTAGTGCTTCCTTCGTGATGACATTCACCACATCCCCAATCAGCCGTCCGGAACTATAGCAAAGGACAGGCCTTCGTCGCGCAGGCAGTCGCTCCCACGCATCGGCGAAGCGGCGTGTCGCTTCCTGGTTACCAAGCAGGGTGCCGTCGAGATCAGAACAAAAGAGTTGAATCCGCGGAGTAGCCATAGCGGAGCTAATCGGAATCCTCCCACGGGTCATCCCAGGCCGTATCATGAAAAATCATGGTATCGGTCTCACGCTTCTCAACCACGGAGACGAGTTGCTGCGCAATGCCTGTCCATGTGAACAGGCTTCGGGCTTTGTGCGCCCCCATGCGGGCCATCCGAGCCCGCAGGCGATCGTGCCGAAAGACTTTGGTGATGGAGATCCCGAGGTCCTCCTTGTCAAACGGATCGGCGAACAAGGCATGGCGGCCGAAGGTCAACGCCCGCCACAGTCCGCCGTGCGTCGTGACCACTGTAGGAGTGCCGCAGGCCAGGGCTTCGACGGCGGTCATGCCGAATGGTTCATACCGGCTTGAGAGCACGAATGCATCCGCCGCGCGGTAATAATCAGCCAATTGATCATCCGGAATAAAGCCGCCGAAGTGAATCCGGTCCGCCAGATTCAGTCGCGCCGCTTGCGCCTGCAGTTCGGCAAGAATCGGCTGCTCCTTCTCACTAAGGCTGACACCGCCGACAGCCAGGTGAAGCACGGCGTCAGGAAATCGGGCTGCCACCAACTGAAACGCGTCAATGAGCAGATCATAACCCTTGTTCCGCGCAATGCGCCCGATCGCCATGATGACTTTGCCGTCGAATCCAAGCCGCTGGCGGATGGAACGGCGCGACGCCTCGCTGACAGGATAAAAGCGTGTGTCATCATAGCCCGGTGGAATCATCCGGCAATTCACTTCGCTCACATCATAATCACGAACCAGGAAGTCAAGCTGTTCAGGCGTGGTGGCGATGACCAGGGCGCAACTCGCGTAGAGCAGCCGTTCGTCACGAATACGCCGCGCGAAGTTGTAACGCTCCTCGAATGTTCCGGCGTCGCCGGGAAAATCCTTCTCCATTTGGCGCTGTTTCCAAACTCCGAGAGAATGGGGCGTGTGGATATGCGGGGCGTTCAAGGTGAGCGCAAGGCGCTGCCCGGCGACACCAGCATCCCAATAGTGGCTGTTGATGAATTCGTAGCGCAGCCTGTGGCGCTGGATCACGCGAAGAGCGTTTTCGCACCACTCCGGTATCTTTTGATAGAGATACTCTTTCGGAATAAATTTCGGCCCGCCACATGGCGCGCGGATCACCCGTACGCGCTCGCTGATCACGTCGCACTCGGGCTGATCTTCAAAGCGCCGTGTCCAGATGTCCACCTCATAACCGAGGTCGGCGAGTTTCTTTGACAGTTCGAGGACATAAACCACCTGTCCGCCTGTATCCGCGGCACCAAGAGGAGGAGAGGCGGCAACATAGCCGTGGGTTGAAACCATGGCGATGCGCGGCAGCGGCGATTTGGCATTGAGCGAATCCGCAATCATCGAAACGACACTTTACCGGCTCCAGGGCCCATTGTTCAAGACCCGGGGCACCCGGGGCCGCCTTTTGTTGTGTTATTTTTCCGCCGGTGTACCGCAACAACAAAAGTGCTTGCCGGAGTGCACGGAGGATTTGTTATCTTTCCTGGTGAGTTGAAGTCTCGCGGGACTGCGAGCGAAAGGGTCCAGGATTCTCGTCCTGGAGGATTTCAGAATGGTTGGGCCGCCATCTGAGCGTATGCTTGGATGGCGGTTGGCTTTTTGCAGTCGCCCGCACAAACATGAACACTGTTATGAATACGAAACGCAAACTTCTGGCTTGTCTCGTTAGCCTCACCATGATGACCGGACCCATTGCGATGACATCGGTCGCGGCCGAGGTGCAAACCAATTTAGTAGCCGCGAGCGCCTCGTCACCGCATGCCCAGGCCAAGCGCACCTGGCTTTCTTTCGGCTTGGATCGGGTCGATTGGCTGCAAGTCGAGTGGCTCGGGAACCCGGTATGGCAGTACATCGCTGCCCTGATCTACGTCGTGCTGGCGCTTTACGCCTCGAAGCTGCTGGACACAGTGATGCAGGTGCAAATGAAAAGACTGGCCGCGCGGACGCAAACGCATCTCGACGACCTCCTTTTGCAGCTTGTACGCGGGCCTGTGAAGATCGTCGCGTTCGTCATCCTGCTTCACCTCGGCCTGCGGTTGTTTTCGTGGCCCGATTGGGCGGCCACGTTCATCTCGAACGGACTAAAAATAGTGGTCGCATGTTCGATCACTTATGTGCTCCTGAAAAGCACCGACCTCGCGATGGGACTGTGGCAACGGCGAGTGGACGCCAGCGGCGACGCCGTCCTCGATGTGCAGCTTCTGCCGGTGGTGCGAAAAAGTCTAAAAGTGTTTGTCGTGGTGGTCGCCGCGCTGGTGACTTCGCAAAACCTCGGGATGAACGTCACCGGGTTGCTGGCCTCGCTTTCGATCGGCGGGCTGGCCGTGGGGCTGGCGGCGCAGGACACTTTGTCAAATCTTTTCGGCGCCGTCGCGCTTTTTGCCGATAAACCCTTCCGGGTGGGAGACCGCATTCAATTGGATGCAATTGATGGCACAGTGGAGGCGATCGGGCTCCGCAGCACGCGCGTGCGAAATCTCGACGGCTACGTCGTGACTGTTCCCAATCGCACGATGGCCAATGCCAGCGTCACCAACGTGAGCAAACGCCCAAACATCAAGACCGTAATGAACATCGGGGTCACTTACGATACTCCGGCTGAGAGGGTTGAGCACGCGATGAAGCTTGTGGATGAGATTTACCGGCCGCATCCCAAAACAGCCGACCTCATCATCAGTTTCAATAAATTTGAGAGTTCCTCCCTGAACATTCTGGTCGTCCACTGGTGGAACTCGACCGATTTCAAGGAATACCTGATGGAATTCCAGAAGCTAAACCTCGAACTGAAAAGGCGGTTCGACAGCGAGCGCATCAGCTTTGCGTTTCCAAGCCAGACGGTTTACCTGCGCCAGGATTCCAACTGGCGGTTGGCAAGCGGAAACGGCGCAGCGGAGCGTTCCACCGACAGCCAGGCCCGCGAAATCGTGGACGCATAGACGGATCGATGCGTTTGTTGAGCTCCGGCGAGTGGAACACGGCGGTCTCTCACGGTCTGTCACAGCTTCAAGGCAGTGCCAACTATTAGAGAATAAAGATGGCACCCTGCGACCGCGTGCGGGAGCTCGCCCGGGGCGACTCAAAAAATTTTCAGTTTCAGGAAGAATTTGCTTCAGTATTGGACTGAATGCTGCTTTAATTATGTTATGATCCAGAAGCTTTTTCCTGGAGACGGCGCCGTCGGCGCGAAAGTGTCAGTCATCGTTCCGGTCCTGAACGAGTCACAGACGATCAGTTCGGTCGTCGAATTCGCCAGACGCAGTTCGCTTGTTGATGAGGTGATCGTGGTCGATGACGGCTCGATCGACGGCACGCCCGAATTGGCACGCGCCGCCGGCGCACAGGTTGTGACCAGCACGATGCTCGGCAAAGGCGCGTCCATGGAGGACGGTCTGCGGGTGGCGAACAACGAAGCCCTGCTCTATCTGGACGGCGATCTGCAGGGACTGGTGCCGGACCTGATTGAACGGATGGCACGGCCGATTCTCGAAAACCAGGCTGACTTCGTGAAATCGAAATTCACGCGCGCGGCGGGACGCGTCACCGTGTTGACCGCCAAGCCGCTGCTGCGGACGTATTTTCCGGAGCTCGCCCACTTCGAGCAGCCGCTGAGCGGGATTATTGCCGGGCGGCGTTCCCTGCTGCAGGCCCTGCGGTTCGAAAATGATTATGGTGTCGATATCGGCCTGTTGATCGACGTGGCGCTCGCCAAAGCGCGAATCGCGGAGGTCGATATCGGACACATCGAGCACGACAGCCAGTCGCTGGAGCTGCTCGGCGAGATGGCTACTCAAGTTGCACGCGCGCTGCTCGATCGAGCCACGCGGTGTGGCCGGCACCGCGTGGCGTACGTGACCGAGATCAAGGAAGGCGAGCGCCTGCGCCGCGCCCATCCCGAGTTCGTCCTGGAACGCTTGCCACCAGCGGAGAAGCTGGCGCTTTTCGATATGGATGGAGTTCTTTTGAATGGCCGGTTCATTAGGGAACTGGCCGATGCGACCGGCAAAACGACTGAGCTTTCCGAATGGCTCGACAATGCTTCAGTCTCGCCTGGTGAACGAACCCGCCGCATCGCCCGCATTTTTGCCGGCGTGCCGTGCGAACTTTTCGAAACGATCGCCCGAACGATGCCTCTCGTGCCGGGGGCGGTCGAGGCGGTGGTCGGCCTGCGTAAGCTCGGGTACCGTGTCGGCGTTGTGACGGATAGCTTTCAGATCGTGGCGGAGACCGTGCGTCGGCGCGTGTTTGCGGATTTCAGCCTGGCAAACCTGATGCGCTTCACGCGCGGCAAAGCCAGCGGCAACATCACGCTCTGCCCTGCCATGATTCACCCGCAAGGCTGCCAGGAACACGAAATCTGCAAAGTCAACGTGCTGCGCTACATTATGGAGCGCACTGGAATCGGCGCCGAAAATGTCCTCGCAGTGGGCGATGGTGAAAACGATGTCTGTCTGCTTCGGGCGGTTGGGACTTCTGTGGCTTTCGAGCCGAAAACACCCGCCGTGCGAGCCGCGGCGCAAAACGTGATTCGCAAGACGCTGGCGCAGATCCTGTCGCTCCCTGCGATGTTGAGAGCCGGTTCGGACTGCGCCGCGGCGTAATCGCCAAGGCTACGGAGCTGCTTCAGCGCTGTCTTCTTCGGCTGGCTTGCGGGCGTGCTGATTGATGCAGTTGATAAGATTTTCGACGCTGACCGGCTTGGCCAGGAAAAGCGCCCCGCCGCTGTTAAAGCCTTTTACGCCGGCTTCGGTCTGCGAAACTGTGGCGGTCAGGAATATCACCGGTGTGCTCTTGATGTGGCGATCGTTGTGGATCTGAGCGAAAATGTCGCCGCCGTCCATGTTCGGCATGATCACATCCAGCAGGATCAGGTCGGGCTTGAACTCGCGCGCGGCGGCGAGCGCGTAGTTGGCGCGGTTTTCCTCGCGCACCTCGAACTGACCGGTCTTCTCCAGGTTGAGCTTCACCATCCGCGTAAAGCTGGCCTCATCGTCGATAATCAAGACTCGCTTCTTTTCCATGGTCGCTTCCATTCTACACCTTGAAGGTCAGGGTGACAACAACGCCGCCTTCCGGGCGATTGCGGATATCAATCGCGCCGCCGTGAAGCTCAACAATTTTTTTGGTGACGGTCAGTCCGAGCCCAGTGCCTTTGCCCGTCGGCTTGGTCGTGAAGAACGGGTCAAAAATCTTCGCCAGTTTTTCCGGCGGAATGCCGGCGCCCGTGTCAATGGTCTCGAGGATCACAACCGTCTCGCCGGCGCGAAAGCGCTCGGCGTGACGCACGCCGGCATCGTGAGGCACTTCGGTTGAGGCGAGCTTTTTGGAAAGAGTCCGCACGGTCAGCGTACCGCCTTTGGGCATGGCGTGAATGGCGTTGGTGAGAACGTTGACGAGGACCTGTTTGATTTTGTTTTTATCAAGCAAAACCGGGGGCAAATCTGCGGCCAGCTCGCGCGCGAGCGTGATCGGAAACGCCGTCAATTCGTGCCGCACCAGGGCCAGGGACTGGTCCACGATTGCGCTCAGGTCTTCGCTGTGCAGGTCCAGCGCGCGCGGCACCGAGAAATCGAGCAGCCCGAGGATGATGGAATCGGCGCGTTTGAGGGCTTCGTTCATGTCGTTGAGAATGAGGCCGACGTTGGCGTCCGGGGAGGCGAGATTCTTGGTCATGTAATCGATCCCCATACCGAGGATCGCGAGCGGATTCTTCACTTCATGGGCCACGCCGGCGGCGAGGCGGCCCACAGACTGCATCTTCTCCGCCTGGATAAGCTGGAACTGCGCGGCTTTCAGCTCTTCGTGCGATTTCTGCAGGTCGGCCAGGACCTTTTCCAATGCCGCTTTGCTGCGGGCCAGTTCCGCGTTGGCCTGCTGCAGCTTTTCCTCGTTCTCCTTGCGCTCGGTAATGTCGCGGCTGATCCCGACCAGGCCGACGATCTGGCCTTCGCTGTTGCGCAGCGGCACCTTGGTGGTGGCGTGCCAGCGCCGGCGGCCATCTCTCCCGACAAACGGTTCTTCGCGGTTCAGGAGAATCTGGCCTTTTTCGATGATGTTTTGGTCATCGCGGGAGAATTGCTCGACCAGTTCGCTGGGAAAAAAGTCGCTCAGCCGCTTCCCGATCACCTCTTCTTCGGTGCTGGCGCCGAGAAAGCGGCGATGGGCGATGTTGTCGATGGCGTAGCGGTGTTGGGTGTCTTTGACGTAGATGTAATCGGGCAGATTGTCGATCAGGCTGCGCAACAGGTTGCGTTCGGCGGCCAGTTGATTCTCGATCTGCTTCAGCGCCGTGATGTCGCGCGAAATGCCGAAATTGCCCACCACCCGGCCCGACTTGTCGCGCATCGGCAGCTTCGATGTGAGCGCCCACGTTACGGTCCCGTCGGGCAAGCTCTCGCGCTCGATCTTGCCGATGATCGGCTTGCCGGTTTCCATGACCTGGCGTTCATCGGCCAGCGCGGTGTCGGCGTGTTCGGCGGTAAAGAAATCGTAATCGGTCTTGCCCACGGCTTCGCTGGGGCGCTCCAGTTTGAACTGTTCGGCCACCGCGCGGCTGATACGCAGAAAACGGCTTTGCTGGTCTTTGAAGTAAATCCGATCCGGGAGGTTTTCCAGCAGCGTGTGCAACAGGTCGCGTTCTTTGGCCAGAGCTTCCTCGGCGTGTTTGCGCTCAATGGCGTAGCGCATGGCGCGGACCAGCAAGCGGCTGTCCACCTGTCCCTTGACGAGGTAATCCTGCGCGCCTTCGTGGACTGTTTTGATCGCAAGCCCTTCGTCATCGCGGCCGCTGAGCACGATAATCGGCACTTCAGGGGCGAAGTCGTGCGTGCGGTTGAAGGTCTCGAGGCCGAGGCTGTCCGGGAGCGAGAGGTCAAGGAGGATCAGCGAAATGCCGCCGCGTTTCAGGCGGTCCAGTCCGTCAGAAAGCAGTTCGACGTGCTCCAGAACAAAGGGGTTGCCAGGCACGTCGGACAGGTACTCCATCAACAATCGTGCGTCACCGATGCTGTCCTCCACCAGGAGGACGTTCATCTGGCCGGGCGTCTGCACTGCTTCGCCAGTCCTTGCGCCGCGTCGAGTGCGACTATTCGGACTGATACCTGTATAGAACCATAGTTCAGCTCGCCCGGAAAGCAGATTTTGCCATGCCTGGAATGCGAGAC
>JAKEEH010000209.1 GCA_022616725.1 Limisphaerales bacterium
ACAACCGCGGTTATCAAAGGTAAGTTGCTCAAGGAACCGGGTCTGTCGTCGCTCAGCATCAATGTGGACACGACGGACGGCCTGGTGACACTATCGGGAACGGTGCCATCGCACGAAGAGGTCGCCAAAGCGGTGCGCCTGGCGATGGAAACGGAAGGAGTAACCAAGGTGGTGTCCACGCTCCAGGTAAAGCCCGGCAAGTAATCCGCCCGCGTCGCGCTTCAGGAGCAGCCGCCGCCATCGCAGCACGTGCCGGCGGGCGTCGTCAAATTGAAGTTTTCTCCTTTCGTTTCCTTCGGATGCCGCGGCGCCGTTCGCGAGCAGTCGAACGGCTTCGCCTGGTCGAGGGGAATTTCCGTCCGCGGATCGATGAATTCGAAGTAATCTCGATACGGCTCCTGTTTGAAAAGCTGGTAGGTTTTATCGCAAACGGCGTAGCGTTCGCCGCGTTGAATGCGATGATTATCGTCATCGACGACCTCTTTAAACGGCCCTTTGTAGATCACGGCCTGCAAGCGCTCGAGACATGGCTCCTGCCTGCCTTTGAAGGCTTCCACGGTTACGGAGCGAAACTCGATTCCCTGCACAGTGCGCCACGGCTCACGGTCGAAGTGGAGGATCCGCACGCCATAAAAACCAGCGTCGAGGAATGCCCGCAGAAAATCCTGCTCGGTCATTGCGCCCGAGATGCATCCGGACCATAACTCGGCGTCGTTCTGTAACATCTCCGGGACCGGTTCGTCGCTGACAATATCTGAAATGACTGCGCGTCCCCCCTTGCGCAGCACCCGAAAAATTTCGGCAAAGAGGTGCTTCTTCGCGCGCGGGTCCACCAGGTTCAAGACGCAATTGGACACGACCACGTCGATTGAATCGCCGGCGATCATCGGCTGGGTCAGCCGCAACTCTTCGGCGCGCGCTTCCGCGGCAAGAAAGGAGTCGGCGGATTGGATCGGGTGGGCACGCAATTCGGCCTCGAGTTTTTCCAGGTCGAGCCCGAGGTCCTGGATGCGGCCCTTGCGAAACTCCACGTTGTGAAAGCCGAGCGCGTCGCCGACGGATTTGACGTGCTTGCGCGCCAGCGCGAGCATGTCGTCGTTCATATCCACGCCGATGACTTTGCCGGACGCGCCAACCACCTGAGCGGCAATGAAGCAAATCTTTCCAGCGCCGCTGCCGAGATCCAGGACTGTCTCTCCAGCCCGCAGGCGCCGCGACGGATCGCCACATCCGTAATCGCGCTCAAGCACTTCGGCAGGAATGACATTGAGGTATTCTCGATTGTAATCGATCGGACAACACAGCGCCTCAACGCGATTCTGCGCCGCGGCGCTGTAACGGCGGCGAACAGCATTTTCGACATTTAACGAAGCCGGCATCGGTAACGTCGGCTTTTTAGTCCAATCGCCGCGCCCGCGCAACCTATTCCCGTTCGACAAAAAATCTCAGGTCCTCCACGGTGTCAACGTCGCGCAGCTCCCGCAGCAAATGCACCCTTAATCCAGACTCCCGCGCGCGGCTGAGTGTCACGTTGAGCACCCGTCCGGTGCTCCACGGGATGTCTTCAAAAATGACCGGCGCGGGCGCTCGTAACGCAACCAGCCAATACCCGCCGTCATGAGCCGGGCCAAGAACGACATCGTGATCGTTGAGTGCGCTCCAGGCCTGCTCAATATCGTCAACAGAGATGAAGGGACAATCGGATCCAATGATTGCAACGCGGGCGGCGCCCGCGGCGAAGGATTCCGCAAAAGTGCGTGAAAGGCGCGCGCCCAAATCGCCGCCGCCCTGCGGCAAAATTGTCCATCCAGGGCGCAACCAGCGGCCAAGCTCACTTTCCGCGTCGTCAGGACTGAACCGAAGCTGGACGTTAGGCAATGCTTCGACTTCCCGCAACAGCCGCTTCACCATGCGCTTGTAGGCGTCGCAAGCTGCGTCCGGGCCAAGGCTTTCGGCAAGGCGGGTTTTCACCCAGCCGGGCCGCGGCGCCTTTACAAAAATGATCAGCCAGCGCGATTCCTGCATGATCGCCCTCGAAAATCTGGAGTTTCTGCACCCCATTTGACAGCGGAAAAACGTCGTCCGAGATTTTCCACATGAGAAGGGACATAAACTGGGAGGATTATCTGGGCGAAGAAGTCGTTGATCGGCGCTCTGATCCGGTGGGGCGTTTGGAATGCTGTTGGACTGACGGCAGCGATCAGCCGATGTATCTCGGCATCTCAACCGAAGAAGACCGGCACCTTACCTATGTGGTGCCTGCAAGCATGGCGCGCTTCGAAGAGCGCTACTCGTGTGTGCGCCTGACGCTGCCGGCGATCAAAGTGCGGCAGGCGCCGCAGCTTGAGTGCGACAAACCCATCGACACTGCGTTCGAGAAACGGCTGGGCGAGCACTTTCACCTCGAAGTGGCCGAGCATCCGACTCTGCACGCTCACAAACACTGACCTGCGTTGAACTTGCTGAGTTCCGACCTGAACTGGCCCAGGGGCAGAGTTCGGACTCTGGCCAGCGTGGGCAGGTTCGTTTTCATTATCAAATTGGCGCGGCATCTGCTAAAACTGTGTCCGCGCACGATGAAGGCCCTGGAACCTCCGGCATTACTCCATCTCGAGTCAGCCAAAGGCTGGCACATCCTGGGCTGCCTGGATGAGGCTCTGGCGGATTTGCAGCGCATCCCCCCGGAGTTTCAGACGCATCCGGACGTTCTCGAAGTCCATTTCGCGGTGCACGCCCAGGCCAAAAAGTGGGTCATCTGCATGGAAATTGCCGCCGCGATGCTCGACCTCGCCCCGGAGCGTCCGACGACCTGGATCAACAGCGCTTTTACCCTACACGAGATGAAGCAGACCCAGGAAGCGTGGGACGCCCTTGTGACCGTGCAGGACCGGTTTCCCGACGTGCCGACGATCCCTTACAACCTCGCTTGCTACGCCTGTCAACTTGGTCGGCTGGATGATGCGCGGACGTTGCTGAAGCGAGCCTTCCAGATCGGCGGCAGCGGCTACAGGGAACTGGCCCTCGAAGACGGCGACCTCAAGCCGCTGTGGGAAGAGATCAAGCACATGTAAAGTAAACACCAAGGCTAAGAACCAAATAACGCCAACCCTCAAAGCCGACTCGATACCAGCCTCGGCTTGGCGATTTGAGATTTCTCTGGGGGCTTGGATTTTGGCTTTCGGGATTTCTACGGAGGCAGGGTTGTACCTCAATAGGCGATGCACCCATCCGTGCGTACACTAGGCCATGGATCGAGAGGATCGCGTCGGCACGTTCAAGGCCACAGCGGTGGTCGCGACAGTGCTGGTGGGGGCTGTGCTTTACGTCGCGCGCGAAGTCCTTATCCCCTTTGCGCTCGCGTTGCTGCTGAGTTTCCTCCTCGCGCCGCTTGTCACCCGCATCCGGCATTGGGGAGTGCCACGCGTGCCAGCCGTCGTCATAGTGGTCACGCTGGCTGCGGCGATCATCGCGGCCATCGCCTGGCTGGTCAGTGTACAGCTCTACGATCTTGCCGATAAGCTCCCCAATTACCAGGCGACCATTCAGCAAAAACTCAAAGCTATCAAACCCGATGGAGGCCCTTTCCGCCGCACCTCGCAAATGATCAAAGCGACCGGCCAGGAGCTCTCCAAACCTGCTGATCAGGCCGCCCCGGAAATGCCAACTAATGAGGGCGAAAAACCTATCCCAGTCGAAATCCATGCGCCAAAGCCCAACTCCGTGCAGGTGGTCCAGCGCGTGCTCGGCACGGTGCTGAATCCCCTCCTGACTGTGGGGATCGTGGCCGTTTTCGTGATTTTCATGCTGATTTACCTGGAAGATATGCGCAATCGCTTTCTGCGCCTGGTCGGCATGAGCCAGATCAACGTCACCACCCAGGCGCTGGACGACGCGGCGTCGCGCGTCAGCCGGTTCCTGCTGATGAACCTCGTGGTGAATGTAACCTACGGCATTCCGATTGGGATTGGGCTATATTTCATCGGCGTGCCGAATGCGGTGCTGTGGGGGCTGATGGCGACCCTGCTCAGGTTCATTCCCTACGTGGGCCCCTGGATTGCAGCGGCGTTTCCGATCGCGCTCGCCTTCGCGGTCGATCCTGGATGGTTGATGCTGATTCTCACGATCCTTCTCTTCATCGGGATTGAGTTGCTCAGCAACAATGTCATCGAGCCCTGGTTGTATGGCACATCGACAGGATTATCTCCCATTACCGTGATCGTGGCGGCGGTTTTTTGGACGTGGCTCTGGGGGCCGGTCGGGCTGTTGCTCTCGACGCCGTTGACGGTATGCCTGGCGGTGATTGGCCGGCACTTTCCGCAATTGGATTTCTTTTACATTCTGCTTGCCGACGAGCCGGTGCTCAACCTCGAGACTCGCTTTTATCAGCGGCTGGTTGCCCGGGACCCCGAAGAGGCGGCGGAACTCGCGGAAGACTTTCTGAAAGACCGCCCGCTTGTGGCGCTTTACGACGAAGTGGTCCTGCCCGCGCTGAGCATGGTCGAAATGGGTCGGCGACGCGGCACGCTTCACGAGTTAAAGCAGCGATACATCTGGACAAATGCCCGAAGCCTGATTGAAGGGCTGGCCGATCACGTCGATAAATCTTCCGAAGCAGAGTCACCAGATGGGGATACGGACGCGAAGCAGGTCTCCGCGCCGGCGACGCCCTCGGTCGTGTGCATTCCCGCGCGAGCTGACGCGGACGAACTCGCCGCGTGCATCGTCGCCCAGTTGTTGCGACGACGAGGGATTGGAGCGAGAGCCGTGTCCGCGCACGCGCTGACGGCGGAATCGCTGGAAGAGCTTCGTAACGAGCATTTGCAGGTGGTCTGCATCTGCACGATCGCGCCTGCGGCCTGGCGTCACGCCCGGTATTTGTGCAAGCGCGTGCGCAGTCATTTCCCGCGTCTAAAGATAATTGCATTGACATGTGGTGCGGAGGAGGATCCGGCGGACATCCAGCAACGGATCGGGCTGGCGCCGTCGGACATAGTCGTCAAGACAATTGGACATGCAGTCGATCAGGCCGGGCTTCTCGGGTCCAACGGCGCCTCCACGGATGTCCGGCAAGAGAAGGAACATGCGGCCGTGGGCCGATAAGACCGGCTTTATGTGGTCGGCGGCAGCACTTTAACCGGCCGCTTGATCGCTGGATCGTGGCGGATATCCGTACCCTCGCAGAGGTAAACGATCTCTTCAGCAATGTTGGTGGCGTGATCGGCGATGCGCTCGAGGCATTTCGAGATGACCATCAGGTGCAGGCAGCGCGTTATCGTAGCGGGTCGTTCCACCATGAAACCGGCCAGCTCACGGTGAAGTTGTTTGTTCAGCAAATCCACTTCCTTGTCGCGCGGGATTACCGCTCGCGCACGGGCCGGATCACGGTCCACGAAACTTTCCATGCCTTCCTTCAGCATTTCGAGCGCAAGTTGCGCCATGCGTGGAATGTCCACGTAGGGTTTAAGCTGGGGCTCCTGATTCAATTCAATCGCGCGGCGGGCGATCGTTGTGGCCTCATCGGCGACCCGTTCCAGGTCGTGCGAGATCTTCATCGCCGTGGTGATAAAGCGCAAATCGCTCGCCAGGGGCGCCTTGGCCAGCAAGTGGATGGCCAGGTCGTCGATCTCGATTTCGAATTTGTCGAGAATGGAGTCGTTCTCCTTGACGGTCCGGGCGAGTTCCTCATCGCGATCGACCAGCGCCTGGACGGCCCGCTGGACGGCCGTTTCGGCGTGCCGCGCCATCGCCAACAGCTTTTGCTTGAGCTGGTCCACTTCCTGTTCGAAATGTGTGGCCATGGTTTTTCCTCCGATTATCCGAATCGCCCGGTCACGCAATCTTTCGGTCTGTTTTTTAATCGGATTGGTGAAAATCTTCGCGGTCGTGTCATACTCGATAAGTTCGCCGAGATAAAAAAGGCTGTTCGGTCCGAAATCCGTGCCGCCTGCTGCATATTATGGATCACAATGACAATCGTGAACTCCCGCTTCAATCCAAAATCAGGTCTTCGATTTTGGCCGGGACCAGGTCACGAGTTAAGGGGAGGCCTTTCTGAGGTGTGGCGAATGTCTGCGGCGGCTGCGGCATACACGGCGTCTTCGGCGATGTTGGTAGCGTGATCCCCCACGCGCTCGAGATGGCGAGAGACGAACATCAGGTTTAGATAATCCGCAACGCGCTTTGAATCCTCGGCGATTCGTTCGGTCAATTTCGCCGCAATATCCGCGTTGAGCGCATCGAGTTCTTTGTCGCGACTCTTGAGAACCGAAGCCAGTGCGACGTCTGCCTGGACGTAAGAATTCATGCTATCAGCAAAGAGCGCGAAAGCCTGCTGAAACATTGGCTGGAGCAGAGAAACTTCGGGCAATTCAGATTGCTGGTTCAGCTTGCGGGCTTTTCGGGCGATGCTTGTTGCCTGATCCGCGATCCGCTCGAGATTGCTGCTGATTTTCATGGCCGAGATAACTTGCCGCAAGTCGCTGGCGACGGGCTGAAAGCGGGTCAGTAGTGCAACGCCATCCCTGTCCACTTGCTTCTCCAACTGGTCAATGGCTTCGTCGTCAGCAATGACGTGATTGCACGCTTCGTCGTTCCGCTCGAAAAGGCCCTTGCGCGCGCTTGTCAGGTTCCGCTCCGTCAGGCTGGCCATCATCAGGACATCCTGTCGGAGTGCGTTGAGCGCTTCGTCGAAGGTGGCAAGGATGTGCGTTCGTTGCATAAATCGGGGCGGGGGCTCAGCCGAAGCGTCCTGAGATATAGTCTTCGGTTTGCTTTTCTTTGGGCTTTTCAAACATTTCGGCGGTGCTGCCCACCTCGATCAGCTTTCCCAAATACATAAAGGCGGTGCGGTCCGAGCAGCGCGCGGCTTGCTGCATGTTATGGGTGACGATAACGATTGTGAAGTTCGCCTTCAATTCACAAATCAACTCCTCTATACGGGCCGTGGCAATGGGGTCCAGAGCCGAACACGGCTCGTCCATGAGGAGAATCTCGGGCTGATTGGCGATGGCGCGGGCGATGCAGAGCCGCTGCATTTGCCCGCCCGACAGGCTGAGAGCGCTTTCGTGCAGGCGATCCTTGGCTTCATCCCAGAGCGCGGCAGCCTTGAGACTGCGTTCGACGGTCTCATCCAAATGACGCTTATTCTTCTGTCCGGCGACGCGCAGGCTGTAAACGACATTTTCGTAGATCGATTTGGGGAAGGGATTTGATTTCTGAAAGACCATTCCGATGCGCTTGCGAATGCTGATCACTTCCTGCTCCGGGTCGTAGATGCTATTGCCTTTGATAAGAATGTCGCCTTTGTGATGGATGCCGTCGATGAGGTCGTTCATCCGATTCAGGTTGCGCAGCAAGGTCGTTTTCCCGCAGCCCGAAGGACCGATGAACGCGGTGACTTGTTTTTCCGGGATGTCGAGAGTCACGTTGAAGAGTGCCTGTTTGCCGCCGTAGAAGAAGCTGAAATCGGCCACCTCAATGTAACGTTCGTCCCTGAGGTTTTCAGGCGCCGAGGCCGGCTTTGCTTCAGACAGCGGCTTAATGACTGCTTGCATGCGTCGGTAATGGTTACATTTCAGAACGCGCCCATGGCGTATTTGCGCCGGATGCGCTCACGAATCACGATGGCTCCCAAATTGAGAAGCACCACCAGCAGAATCAGCAGGAGAGTCGTCGCGAATACCATCGGCTTGGCGGCCTCTGAATCGGGAGATTGGAATCCAAGGTCGTAAATATGGAAGCCAAGATGCATAAATTTTCGCTCGAAGTGGATGAAAGGCCAGGCGGCATCGAGCGGCAGGCTGGGGGCGAGTTTCACCACCCCCACGAGCATGAGCGGTGCGACTTCTCCGGCGCCGCGCGCCATGGCGAGAATCAATCCTGTCAGAATGCCCGGCACGGCGCTGGGCAAGATGATCCGGCGAATTGTTTGCCACTTTGACGCGCCGCAAGCGAGGGAGCCTTCGCGCATGCCGCGGGGGACAGCCGTCAGCGCTTCCTCCGTGGCCACAATCACAACCGGGACGGTCATGAGGGCGAGAGTGAGCGAAGCCCAAAGGATCGCACCCGTGCCGAACGTGGGAGTCGGCAGCGCCGAGCTAAAGAAGAATTCATCGATCGTTGAGCCGATGAAATAGACAAAAAAGCCAAGCCCGAACACGCCGAAGACAATCGAGGGCACACCGGCGAGGTTGTTGACGGCAATGCGCACCGCCCGCACGAACACGCCTTGTTTGGCGTACTCGCGCAAATAGATCGCCGCCAGCACGCCAAACGGAACGACGGCGATGCTCATGATCAGGGTCATGACCGCCGTCCCAAATATGGCCGGGAAGACGCCTCCCTCAGTATTGGCTTCGCGTGGATCGTCGGCCAGAAATCCCCACGCGTTCTGCGCAAACCACCCGGCACGCTGCCACAGCGACAACTGATTGGGATAACGGAAGCTCACCAGGTTTCCGATGGGAATCGCATGCTCCTGGCCGGTGGGAAGGCGGTAAACGAGTTCAATCGCCGACTGCTGCTGTCGCAGGGCCGAGGCGCTCTGCGCCAGCGCTTCGTACCGGGACTGTAGCTCCTTCATTTCGTCTTCGGTCCTGGTCTGTTTTGCCTGGGCGGCCGGACCGGCCCTCTGCCGCAGTCGCAATTTCGTCATCCGCGCATTGATCTTTCCAATTTGCGTCCTTTCGATCTTCTCAATCCTTTCGCGGCGTTCGTTTGCCTCCCTGTTGAGAGCAGCCAGACGTTGAGCAAATGAAGGGTCCGACGCAGGAATGGCCGGCGCATTTTGGGGCCGGAGCGCGACCGGATAGCCGACTGCGTTGCCGTACTCGATCCGCTCTATTACGAGAATGTTGCCAGGGTATCGCATTTCCGCGATGGAACTCTGGCTCACATAGACGAAGTTCAACCCATAAACATCCTTGTTGCCGAGGTAGAACTGCAACTCCCTCGCGTCCGCCTGATTATCGGCAACACTTTGGACGATCTGCCGCTGCTCCTTTACAATCTCACCGGCCAGACGGTTGGTGCCCATGAAACTGAAGCTGCCCCGCTCCTTAAACTGCACTTCTATGACGCGCTTGGGCCAAAAGACCCTCAGACCGTTGACGACTATAATAGCCAGCAGTCCAAGGATCATCAAAAGCCCAAGGCTCAGGCCAATCGACGTGAGCCACACGAGTGGCTCGCCCGCCGTCTTGTGCGATTGTGGCCTGGGGGCGCGCATAAGTCCTCAGATGGTTTTGTACTTCTCCCGGAGGTGCTGCCGAAGGAGTTCCGCAGCCGTGTTGACCAAGAAAGTCATCACGAAGAGCAGCAGTGCGCCGAGAAAAAGCGTACGGTAAAGCGAACTGTGTTCCGGCGCTTCCGGCAGCTCCACCGCAATGTTGGCCGATAGTGTTCTCATTCCCGAAAAAATGTTCAGGTCCATCACGGGGGTGTTCCCAGTCGCCATGACGACGATCATTGTTTCGCCCACCGCCCGGCCCAGACCAATCATGAGCGCTGAAAAAATGCCCGCCGAAGCTGTGGGCACAACGATGCGTAGCGCCGTTTGCCAACGGCTGGCGCCAAGAGCCAGCGAGCCGGAGCGCAGCGCAGCCGGAACGTTGGAAAGAGCATCCTCGGCGATGGTGAAAATGATCGGAATCACTGCAAAGCCCATCATGAACCCAACAACGAGCGAGTTGCGCTGCTCAAAGCTGGTGCCTGTGATCCGGGGCCACCATAAGCGAAAATCGGCCACGCGGCGGCCGGTTTCCGGGTCGGTTACGGTGAAGAGGTATTTCTCCAACGCTGGTCCGAGCCGCCACGAGAGATAGAGCAGGCCCAGAAGGATAGGGAAAAACATCACGAATTCGTATCCCGCGCCAATCAGCCGGCGATAGCGAATTGGAAGGGAACTCCACCACTGACCGAATGCCACGCCCGCGAGCGGGACCAGCACGACGATGAGAAGGATTGAAGGCAAGCGTGTTTCGATCAAGGGCGCCAACCACAGGGCCGCGAGGAAGCCGAGCACAACCGAGGGAAGCGAGGCCATGATTTCCATGGTGGGCTTGATCACGACCTTGAACCGGGGATGAAGAAATTGAGACGTGTAGAGCGCGGCCAGCAATGCAATCGGCACCGCGAAGAGCATGGCATAAATTGTTCCTTTGAGCGTCCCGATGATCAACGGCACGAGCGAGAACTTGGACTCAAAGTCATCCGTGCCGCCGGTGGATTGCCATTCATACGATGGCGCATTGTGGCCTTCATACCAAACCTTCCCGAACAGGGCTTTAAAGCTCGTATCTGGATGCGGATCGTTGAGCCGAAAGATATGGAGGCGGGCGTCGTGATCCAGGAACAGGAGCCGGTTGTACTTGCCGCCGATCAATCCCTTCTCGATAGTGAAGGGCAGCTTTTTCTGCCAGCGAATCGATTCGGTCGTGCCATAACGGAGGGACGCAAACTGGCCGCCACCAGTCAAAAAAGCTTTGTTGCGCAGACTGGAGTTGTAAAATGTGGCGGGCCCCGGGAGACGCTCGAACGGGTGAATCAGCCCGAAAGTGCGCTCATTGCTGCCCGGTTTGCGGTAAAGACTGAAGACGCGATTCTCACCGGTGACGCTTGTCACCACGAGGGAAACGTCGCCCAGGAGAAAATCGATGGACGCAATCGTGGGGTCACTCAGGTCCGCAAAGGGCCGGAAGACCTGCCGCTTCTCAAAAGCTTCTCCGGCGCGGAAAAGATACTCCACGTCCCCCGCGGCAGTTAATACGATGATGCTGTCGGCCTGGCTGCTCACGAGAACCTGGACCGGTTTACCCGACCCTAAAGCGGTCAAGTTAAACGTGCCGTCAATTTTCGCTTCGCCCATTCCAAGCAAGGTGCGCTTGCGAGTCATGCGCACCGCGTGAAGCTCCGCCTGATCGCCGGCCTGCTGCATGGCCGCAACCAGTTTCGTATCTCCAGCGTCGCCAAAAGCGATCGCAAAAATCGGCGCCCCCGGCTTTCCAATAGGAGTGAACGGTCCGGGTTTGAGGTTTTGAATCACGGTGGCCCTGCCGCTGCTGTGATCCATCGTGTAGTTGATCGGCACGATAGAGAATTGGCCATTGGCGGTGCCCAGAATGATTTCCTGCCTTCGAGCACTATAGTTCACGGCCGTCACCAAGCTGGACCTGACCGGTTCGCCGACGGTGCTCTCTTGAGCAGGGTAGGCATCAACTTCAGTAATCCTGCCGCCTTCGCTCAAGGCAACGAACAGGATTTTCCCGTCGGAGCGCACCAGAAAGGGAAGCTCGGACCATTCGTCCGCGCCCATGACGGTATATCTGGCCTTTGGCAACGCGATCGATTGAAGCTCCGTCACCCTGGCGCCGCGGAACAGCGGCAGGATCTGAATAAGAATGAAGATGAAAATTCCCAGGACCGCCGCGATCACCAATAATCCGCCGACCTTGATAAACCGGGTCATGAACCGATCGGCCAGCAAGGTCGTCCTGGATGGCCGAAAACGCGCTGGAATCGGGGCGGCGATTCTCGTGCGCCGTCGCTGATCCGAAATCGGCCTGCCGGTTTGTGACGGTGGCTCTATTTGAGACATGGGAACACCCGCCTCTGCCGGGAGATTCGTGATTGGTGATTAGTGATCAGTGATCAGTCACTTATCTTCACCAATCACTACTCACCTTGGCTCTAAGAGCCTCACCATCACTTCTGAGCAAGCGACTGCTCCACGACTTGTTTTGGCAACGGGAAGTAGCCGTCTTTGATGACAACTTCCTGACCTTCTTTGGAGAGCGCGAACTTGATGAACTCACCGGTGAGTTTGTCCATAGGTTGGCCGGGCTTTTTGTTGACGTAAATGTAAAGGAACCGAGCCAGTGGATACTCGCCGCTGATGCAATTCTCATAAGAGGCTTCGACGAATTGGCTGCCTCTTTCGGTGAGCGGAAGCGCCCGCACTTCTGAAGTCTTATAGCCAATGCCCGAGTAGCCAATGCCTCCCAAATCGCTGCCAACGCCTTGCACGACGGCCGAAGAGCCGGGCTGCTCCTTCACGCTCTGCTTGTAATCACCGCCCTTGAGCGTATGCTCCTTGAAATAACCATAAGTCCCCGAGGCGCTGTTGCGGCCGTAGCGAGAAATGGGCTTGTTGGCCCATTCGCCGCTCAGCCCCATGTCTCCCCATTTTTCGATGGGCTGGCCGCCCCGCTTGTAGGTGCTGGAAAAGATGCTGTCCACCTGCTGCATGGTCAGGCCTTTGACAGGATTGTCCTTATGGACGTAAACGGCCAGCGAATCGACCGCCACCTTGATCTCGGTGGGTTTGTAGCCGTACTTCTTCTCGAACTTGTCAATCTCTTCGGCTTTCATCGGCCGGCTCATGGGGCCGAGTTGGGCTGTTCCTTCAATCAGCGCGGGCGGCGCCGTCGATGATCCTTTGCCTTCGATCTGAATGTTCACGTTGGGATACTGTTTCTTGAAACCTTCGGCCCAAAAGGTCATCAGGTTGTTCAACGTGTCTGAACCGATGGAATTGAGATTTCCAGACACACCGCTGACCTTTTGGTATGACGGGATGCCCGGGTCCACTTTGAGTGCTTGAGCACGCGCGACGGTCGGC